>NZ_NXGV01000001.1:1538907-1877814 GCF_002407605.1 Marinobacter sp. ANT_B65
TATCGCAACCTGCGTGAGTCGATTCAGGCAAGGCTGATGTCAGAGCATGAGCGGAAAGCCTGGAGCAAAGCCAGGAAGAAAAAAGATAAAGCCGAGAAGAAGGCGGAAAAAGCCAAAAGCGCTGATTCTGATGCTGTGGACGAGGCTCCTGCACGAATCTACGTTCTGGATTTCGACGGCGATATTAAAGCCAGTGAAACTGATCCGCTGCGCCGTGCTATATCTGCAGTATTAAGCGTTGCGGATCCTGAGAAAGATGAAGTGGTGATCCGGCTGGAAAGCGGCGGCGGTTTGGTTCACTCCTATGGACTGGCAGCGGCGCAGCTTGACAGAATCCGCAGCAAAGGGATTCGTCTGACGGCGTGTGTCGACAAGGTAGCTGCAAGCGGTGGTTATATGATGGCATGTGTGGCGGACCGGATTATTGCATCGCCGTTCGCCATACTTGGTTCTATTGGGGTGGTAGCTCAACTACCTAATTTTCACCGGTTACTCAAGAAAAACAACGTGGATTTTGAAGTGCTGACCGCAGGTGAACACAAGCGAACTATGACCATCTTTGGTGAAAACACTGATAAGGGCCGTCAGAAATTTCTTGAAGATCTCGAAGATACTCATGATCTGTTCAAGGATTACGTCAGCGAACGGCGGCCCGGTCTGGATATAGCTGCTGTTGCTACCGGTGACATATGGTTTGGCCGTCGGGCTCTTGACGTAAATCTGATTGATGAGATTAAGACCTCAGACGAGTATCTGATTGAGGCTTGTGACAGGGCGGATGTAGTCTCGGTTTCATTCGAGAAAAAACGAACCCTGCCAGAGAAACTCGGGCTGGCAACCAGTGCGGCACTTGAGCATACATTATGGAAGGTTCTGAGCAGCTTTCGTAATCAGAAGATTCAGTAGCTTGTATCAAACGGGGAAACATCATGAACGACACCCAGTTTAAAGCCTGGCGCGTAGCCGAGCAGGATGGTAGTTATTATGGTTCCGAGCAGGTCCTTGGAATCAAGGATCTTCCTGAAGGAGAGGTGTTGATAAAGGTCAGCCACTCCTCTCTGAACTACAAGGACGCACTCTCGGCTTCGGGCAACAAAGGTGTAACCCGTTCCTTCCCCCATACGCCGGGTATTGATGCCGCCGGTGAAGTTATCGAATCCGCAACTGGAGCTCCCGCAGCTGGAAGCAAGGTTATCGTGACTGGCTACGACCTGGGCATGAACACCGATGGCGGTTTTGGTGAGTATATACGCGTTCCATCTGCCTGGTGCGTGCCCATGCCGGCAGGCTGGGAAGCGGAAACAGCCATGATCTACGGCACAGCCGGCCTCACAGCCGGCTTGTGCGTACAGAAACTCCTCAGGATGGGTGCCGGGCCAGAGCAGGGCCGGGTGGCTGTTTCCGGAGCTTCAGGCGCAGTTGGCAGCGTGGCCGTTGAGCTGCTTGCAAAACTGGGTTTCGATGTTGTGGCGATCAGTGGCAAAGCCGACCATGCAGAAAGCCTGAAAAAACTGGGTGCTACAGAGGTTGTTGGGCGCGACGTGCTGGCGGACAACAAGAAGCCAATGCTCAGACCAGAATTCGCTAATGCTGTGGACACTGTTGGCGGATCACCTCTGGCTGAGCTGCTGAAACAGATCAAGCCTGGTGGATCAGTATCCTGTTGTGGGCTGGTCGCTGGCCCCCAGCTTCAGACCACGGTTCTTCCGTTTATTCTCAGAGGTGTAAACCTGCTGGGCGTGGACTCCGTTGAAATTCCACTGGCCGATAAAGAGGCTGTCTGGAAAAAGTTTGCGGAAGACTGGAAATGTCCGACAATTGAAGCTTCTGCGAAACGGATTGGGCGGACAGATCTTGACGATGCTCTGAGTGCGTTTCTGAAAGGAGAGTCAGCCGGGAAAATTGTTTTGGATCATAAGGCCTGAACCGCTGAAGTTCAGGCCATCTGAAGCAGGGCAGAAACCTAGGATGCCCTGCGCCGGAACAAAGGCAAGTCCGTATCCGTAGCAGCCTGATATCCCTGGCTGAAGAAGTTCAGGGACTGTGCTGCTTTGCGGATATCCTTATCGGGGCGCAGTTCGTAGGTATCAAAGCCACAGCGTTTCATAAACTGAAGCTGATCCAGCAGTACGTCGCCAATCGCCCGCAACTCGTTTTTATAGCCGAAACGCTCTCGTAACAGGCGGGCAATGCTGTATCCGCGACCGTCGCTGAACTTGGGAAAGTTAACCGCTATCAATGGCAGTTCATTAACATGATCAGCCAGAATTTCCGGCTCATCATGGCTGTCAAACCACACACCAATATCTTTTTTGCCAGCTAACTGCTCCCGGTTTTCAATCCAGAGGTCAACCGGAATCAGTGTGCGTTCCTGCTCCGGGATGATCAGCGGTTCGCCATTTTCAGGACGTGGAACCACAAACCACTGATCCTGACGGATGCTGCCATCGTGAAAGATAATATCAGGCATATACCCGCTCCTTGAAAGGATCAATTCCGACACGGCGATAGGTGTCGAGGAATGACTCCTCATCCGTGCGCTTGTTAACGTAGACATCGATGATCTTTGAGATCACGTTCGGCATTTCATCCCGGGCAAAGGATGGCCCCAGAATTTTACCGATTGAAGCATCGTGTTGGGATGAGCCCCCAAGGCTTACCTGGTAGAACTCCTGGCCTTTTTTGTCTACGCCCAGAACGCCAATGCTGCCGACATGGTGATGACCGCAGGCATTCATGCAGCCGGATATGTTGAGGTTGATGTTGCCGAGATCATAGAGAAAGTCCAGATCGTCAAAGCGTCGCTGGATAGCTTCAGCAACCGGTATCGATTTGGCATTGGCCAGCGCGCAGAAGTCACCACCAGGGCAGCAGATGATGTCTGTTAAGGTATTAAGGTTAGGAGTTCCAAAGCCCATGGGGCCAAGCTGTTGCCAGAGTTCAAACAGGCGGTCCTGGCGAACATCTGCCAGTACAACGTTTTGGTGGTGCGTTACCCGCACTTCTCCAAAACTGTACTCATCAGCCAGATCTGCGATCTGTTCAAGCTGCTTGTCGGTGACATCTCCCGGAGGTACACCGGTCTTCTTCATGGTCAAGGTTACAATGGCGTACCCGGACATTTTATGGGTGTCCACGTTGTTCTGTAACCACTGATCAAACTCCCGGTTTACGAAGCGTTGTTGTGCAAGCAGCTCCGTCGCATTATCCACCTTGGCATAAGCAGGTTCGGTGAAGTAGCTCTGGATATGATCAATCGCCTCAGGAGTCAGTCGGGTCGGTGAATCCTTGATATGAGCCCACTCAGCTTCGACTTTCTCTGCAAAGGCTTCCGGGGTCAGCGCCTTTACAAGAATCTTGATTCGCGCCTTGAACTTGTTGTCACGGCGTCCATAGCGGTTGTAAACCCTAAGAACGGCTTCCAGGTAGGTCAGCAGGTCAAGCTCCGGAAGAAATTCACGTATAACAGGAGCGACCATTGGTGTACGTCCAAGCCCGCCGCCCACATGCACCCGAAAGCCAAGTTCACCAGCTTCATTGCGTATGATCTGAAGGCCTATGTCGTGTACCTGGATGGCGGCCCTGTCGGTCTTCTCGGATGCGTTTACTGCAACCTTGAATTTTCTCGGCAGAAATGCAAATTCCGGATGAAAGGTAGACCACTGCCGGATGATTTCACAGTAGGGGCGGGGGTCTACCAATTCATCCGACTGAACACCGGCAAACTGATCCGTTGTGGTGTTTCTGATGCAGTTCCCGCTGGTCTGGTTTGCGTGCATTTCTACTTCGGCCAGCTCGGCCAGAATGTCAGGTACATCTTCCAGGGCAGGCCAGTTGAGCTGCACATTCTGACGCGTAGTGAAATGTGCATAGCCCTTATCGTAATCCCGCGTAACCCGCGCCAGACGACGCAGCTGGGCTGAGCGCAGCATGCCGTAAGGCACGCAGATGCGGAGCATAGGAGCAAGCCGCTGAACGTAAAGTCCATTCTGAAGGCGTAAAGGAAGAAACTCATCCTCGGTTAATTCTCCGGAGAGTGCCCGCGCAGTCTGGTCCCGAAATTGTGCAACCCGTTCGGCTGCCATTTGCCGATCGTGATCGTCGTAAACGTACATAAGAATTCCTGGATAAAATGTCGTGAAGGCGTGCACCGGATAGTTTGAATTGGAGAGCTATCAAGTGCGCCCGAAAACCGGGGCCTTATATCTGAAACGAAGGATACCAGCGGGTTTTTATTCTAGAAACGATTATTTCAAGATATGTTTATCGATTAATGCGATAAGGCAATGTATCTCAGGCTGGACGAATATCAATTTACTGCTTTACTGAAGGGGGAAAAGACCGCAATTTCTGGTTTCTGTCTGAAATTCAAACAATAAATCCGGAACCCTCGGAGTATCCGGACAAGGAGCAGGTAATGAAAAAACTGATGCGCCCTGACGGCCAGGTAGATGCCATAGCCGCAGTAATGCTTGTGACACTTGTCGTTCTATTCGCTGTAGTGTGGGTTTCCGGGCAATAAGCCTAGTGGCCGGATAGTACGACCCGTACAACAACAATCAGGGTGCCGACAAATATGGCCGTGAACAGCAGCCCTCCAACAATATACGGCCATGGGCTGTGGCCTGAAAAATCTTCCTCGTGGCGTTTGTTGGACTGAACTCCCAGAGCGCCTGCTGCGACGCTCTGTAGTACTTTGAAAACTCCGGGGCCCTGAGTTTTGTTGTTTTTTTTGGTTCCAGATGTATCTGCCATAAAGCCGGTCCTGTTTGCGTGTAAGGCAGGCCTTTACTCGTCCGGATCATACGCGAGGCTGGGTGCGAGCCATCGCTCTGCTTCCGCTTTGGAAAGGCCTTTACGCTCAGCATAGTCTTCAACCTGATCTACGCCAATTTTACCTACCGAGAAAAATTTTGAATCCGGGTGGGAGAAATACCAGCCAGAAACTGCCGCTGTTGGGAACATGGCAAAGTGCTCTGTCAGTTCAATACCTGTTTTTTCTGTAGCATCAAGCAACTGGAACAGAGTGGCTTTCTCCGTGTGGTCGGGGCACGCCGGATAGCCAGGGGCAGGGCGAATGCCGCGATAGCGTTCCTTTATCAGATCTTCGCTCTCCAGTTGCTCACCTGGATCATAGCTCCAGAATTCTGTCCGCACCCGTTCGTGCATTCGCTCGGCAAAGGCCTCTGCCAGGCGATCGGCCAGAGCTTTCACCATGATTGCGTTGTAGTCGTCGTTAGCATCTTTATATTCAAGCGACATTTCTTCTGCACCGATACCGGTGGTTACAGCAAAGCCGCCAATATAGTCACAATGTTCTGAGCCTTCTTCTGCTACAAAGTCGGATAGTGCCATCATTGCTTTGCCCGGGGCTTTTTCATCCTGCTGGCGCAAGTGGTGCAGGGTGGTCAGTTCTTCTGTGCGGGTTTCGTCTGTGTATACAACAATGTCGTCTCCGCGGCGGTTTGCTGGCCAGAAACCGATTATTCCTGAAGCACTTACACGCTTTTCGTCGATCATTTTGCGAAGTATGATCTGGGCATCATCAAACAGGCTGCGGGCTGCTTCTCCACGTTTGGGGTCATCAAATACCTGCGGGTATTTGCCGGCCACATCCCAGGAGATGAAAAACGGCGTCCAGTCTATGTAAGGTACCAGTTCGTTAAGATCATATTCTTCAAACAGCCGGGTACCGGTGAAAGCAGGCCGGGGCGGAACGTAATTTTCAAAGTTGATTTCCGGTGCTCGGGCCCGGGCCTGTTTCAGGCTCACGAGCTTGGTGCGATCACCACGCTGTTTTCTGCGCTCCCGGATGTTGTCATATTCTTTGCGCGCAGCGTCCACAACTTTTGGTTTGGCCGTTTTGCTCAACAGTTGTGAGGCGACGTTAACGCAACGGGATGCATCCGATACGTAGAGCGCAATATCGTTTTTGTAATGAGGTTCAATTTTTACCGCAGTATGTGCCTTGGACGTAGTTGCACCGCCAATCATCACCGGCAGGTGGAAGTCGAGGCGCTGCATCTCCCTGGCCACATGCACCATTTCATCGAGTGATGGTGTAATGAGACCGCTCAGGCCGATAATGTCTACATTGTGTTCTTTGGCAGCCGCCAGGATTTTGTCACAGGGCACCATTACGCCGAGGTCAATAACCTCGTAGTTGTTACACTGCAACACAACTCCCACAATATTCTTGCCGATATCGTGCACGTCACCTTTTACCGTCGCCATCAGGATTTTACCTTTGGCCTGCTGGTCTCCGGACTTCTCAGCCTCGATATAGGGAATAAGGTGTGCCACAGCCTGCTTCATTACGCGGGCGCTTTTGACCACCTGGGGCAGAAACATTTTGCCATCACTAAACAGGTCCCCAACGACGTTCATGCCGTCCATGAGCGGGCCTTCAATCACGTGAATAGGGCGCTCTGCCTGCTGTCGGCACTCTTCAGTGTCTTCAATGATGAAGTTGGTGATACCTTTTACCAGAGAGTGCTCCAGCCGTTTTATAACCGGCCACCCGCGCCAGGCCAGATCCTCTTCCTGGGTTTTGCCGCCTTTGCCTTTGTAGCGTTCAGCAATTTCCAGGAGGCGGTCCGTGGAGTCATCCCGGCGATTGAGCACAACGTCTTCAACCAGTTCCTTCAGTTCAGGTTCAATTTCATCGTAAATTACCAGTTGTCCCGGGTTTACGATGCCCATGTTCATGCCGGCCTTGATGGCGTGATACAGGAACACTGAGTGAATGGCTTCACGTACCACGTCATTTCCGCGGAAGGAAAAGGATACGTTGCTGACGCCGCCGGAGATCGACGCATGGGGCAGGTTCTTCCGGATCCAGCGGGTGGCGTTTATAAAGTCCACCGCATAGTTATTGTGTTCTTCAATACCAGTTGCGATGGCGAAGATATTTGGATCAAAAATAATATCGCTCGGGTTAAAGCCGATACTGGCCAGAACCTCGTATGAGCGTTTACAGATTTCGGTTTTGCGCTCGTAGGTATCGGCCTGTCCCTGCTCATCGAAAGCCATAACCACAACGGCGGCACCGTAGCGCATACAATCACGGGCGCGTTTAATGAATGCATCTTCGCCTTCTTTCAGGCTGATGGAGTTCACCACCGCTTTGCCCTGAATGCAGCGCAGCCCAGCCTCTATAACTTCCCATTTTGAGGAGTCAATCATGATGGGCACGCGGGAAATGTCCGGCTCAGAGGCTACCAGGTTCAGGAAGGTAACCATTACCTCCTTCGAATCCAGCATGCCCTCATCCATATTGATATCAATAATCTGGGCCCCGTTTTCTACCTGATCCCGGGCCACACTCAGGGCTTCTTCGTACTGCTCTTCTTTGATCAGTCTCAGAAAACGCTTGGAACCGGTAACGTTGGTACGTTCACCAACGTTGATGAACAGGGTGTTTTCATCACCGGTAAACGGCTCCAGGCCTGCAAGTCTCAAAGCTTCCGGGCGCTCAGGAATCCTGCGTGGCGGGTATTTGCCTACAGCCTTAGCTATTGCTTCGATATGCTCAGGGCGAGAGCCACAGCACCCGCCGATAATGTTAAGGAACCCGTCCCGGGCGAATCCTTCGATGATTTCCGCCATTTCTTCTGGCGTCTGGTCGTACTCTCCGAATTCGTTAGGCAGACCGGCGTTGGGGTGAGCGCTGACATAAGTTTCGGCTTTGGCAGACAGTTCTTCTACATAAGGGCGTAGCGCATCTGCACCCAGGGCACAGTTCAGGCCGACAGAAATGGGGCGGGAGTGGGCGATTGAGTTCCAGAAGGCCTCGGTAGTCTGGCCGGACAAGGTGCGGCCAGAGGCATCGGTTATGGTGCCGGAAATCATTATGGGCAGTTCAGTACCGCTGTCTTCAAAATACTGTTGCGTGGCGTAAATTGCAGCCTTGGCGTTAAGGGTGTCGAAGATGGTTTCGATAAGAATAAGGTCGCAGCCACCTTCAACCAGACCGGCAACAGCTTCGTAATAATTGTCTACCAGGGTCTGAAAGTCGACGTTACGGAAACCGGGGTTGTTAACATCCGGGGAGAGGGATGCTGTGCGCGATGTGGGGCCCACCGCACCGGCAACAAACCGGGGCTTGTCCGGGTTCTTTCTGGTAAATTCGTCCGCTATCTGTCGCGCCAGCTTTGCAGCAGCGACATTCAACTCTTTGGCAATTTCTTCCAGGCCATAATCGGCCTGAGATACACGGGTTGAATTGAAGGTGTTGGTTTCAATAATATCTGCACCGGCATCCAGATACTCTGCGTGGATATTCCGGAGAAGAGCTGGCTGGGTAAGGTTCAACAGGTCGTTGTTGCCCTGAACCTCCTGGTCATAATCCGCAAAACGGTCGCCACGGAACGCTTGTTCGTCCAGTTTCTGGTTCTGGATCATGGTTCCCATACCGCCATCCAGAATCACAATGCGTTCCTGCAGGGCTTTGTGAAGTTGTTTCAGGCGAGTGTTGCGATCGGTCATAGTCAGCATTCCGGATGGCGGTATTAACGGGTTATTCGTGTCTTTGGCGCGCGATCATAGCAAAATGGCGGTGCCAGTCGTAGTTTCGTTCGCAGTTATTCTGTTCCTGTATCAAATGCTGATTGCTGAGCATTTGATAGGGGAAAGTCATTACCCGATTAAAGACCAACTATTTTACTCGGTCTTTCATGTTGCTGCGAACTGCCTTAAAATGAATGCAAACATTCAACGGGTTTAAAAAACATGGCACTGGTTACTGTGACAGATCCCGCACGGGATTATCTTGCACAACTTATTGAGAAGCAGGACGTGGAAGGCATGGGTGTACGAATTTTCGTAACCCAGCCAGGCACCAAAAATGCTGAAACCTGCTTGGCTTACTGCCCGCCAAATGAAATTGTACCTACGGATGAGCAGGTTGATCTGGAAAAGTTCACTTTGTACCTGGATCATAACTCCGTTCCCTTTCTTGAAGAAGCCTACGTGGACTACTCCAAGGATCAGATGGGAGGGCAGTTAACCATCAAGGCTCCGAACGCCAAAGTTCCTAACGTTGATGAAAATGCTCCGCTGCCTGATCGTGTAAATTATGTTCTGGCTTCGGAAATCAACCCTGGTCTTGCGGCACACGGTGGGGAGGTTTCACTGGTTGAAATCGTTGATGGATCTGTTGCTGTCATGCGATTTGGCGGTGGCTGCCAGGGTTGCTCTGCAGTCAGTCTTACGCTCAAGCAGGGCGTTGAGTCGACACTTAAGGAGCGGGTACCTGAAATCACGGCGGTTCGCGACGTTACAGATCACACCAAGACTGAAAACGCATACTATCAGTAAGGGCTTTGAGGTCTGTCGGGTAAACTGCTAAAGGCAGTTTGTCGGCCTCGGCAGGCCTGCAATCCGGCAGGCCGTTTTTGCCGGAGTGCCGGGGAATAGCTGCATGAGATAAATGCTGTTTCCCCGCTCATCACCAAAAGCCTCCTTCACCGATTTAACGAACAATCGGTTGGAAGGCGGCGACATTTCATGTTCTTTGTAAAATAAACGCAGAAACTCAATGATTTCCCAGTGCTTTTCGCCAAGCACTATCTGGTCGTCTGCGGCAATTATTGCGGCAACTTCCGGTGTCCACTGACTGGCGTCTTCAAGAAAACCTTCATTGTTCCTGTCGGGCATTACGGAGTCTGTCATGGGTCACCAGCTGATTATGTGTTGGGCTCGCGCCGTCAGGTCGACCATGTCAGGGTAGCTCACCAGGGCAGCCTCACCGGCATTCTGCTCAAGGCCGCGAGCCTTCACATCCGGCATCAGCGCATAAACGGGAATGTTTATACCACGACAACCTGAAGTGGCAAGAGCCAGTACCGCATTCTCCGTTAGCAATAGCGCGTCTCCGGGCCTGAGTGCTTCCATACAGGCTGCAGAGCGCGGATGTCCGGGTGTTTTGTTCAGAATGTGGAGCGTATGAAGAGATGTCATAACGTATTCTGGCTCTCTGTTGGACTCTGTATGGGAATCAGCCGGCAAAGGTAGTGTGTGAGTGCTGGTGCAGCAGTTCAGAGCTGTTTTCAGACAATGCGACACCTGCAATCATATTTTCCGACTTAAGCCCGAAACGGGCGCAGGATGATGCGTCGGCGTAGATTGTTTCTACGCCGAAAACAGGCGCTGCAGAAAGGTTCTTTTCTACGGACTTTTGTTCGACTTCTCCGGTTTCCTGATGCCTGCGCAGCCAGTTGACGCCAGCTCCCGTAAACAACAGGGATACTTTCTGGTCAAAAGCCGCCAGGGAAAAAGCCATATCCAGGGCTTCTCGCCCCGCCCAGGTTCCGTAGGGAGACTGGTCAATAACGATTAATGTGCCCACTCTTAACCTCCTGCATGGAAATAGAGAACACGGGACGATGCCATCGTGCCTTCCACCCACTCACCAAGCCCGGCAATTATAAATGGCTCCAGAAGATTGCTGGCTGGCAGTTTGTAACGCTTTTGTTCTTTTTCGTTTATCAATCCTCGTCTCAACGCCGAGGCAATACAGACGACTCCTGGGATGGTGTATTCCTTGAGGAAGCCTGCCCATTCATCAGGCCAGTGGGTCTCATCTGAAGGTGGTGCTGAGAGTGCTGAGGCGAGGTGAACTCCGTCACCGTAGAGAAATACCCGGTCAACTGTATGGCCTGCGGCAATTGCCGCCCGGGCGAATGATAAGGCTGTTTGCGGAGCCTGAGAGGAGTAGGGTGCTCCTGTGATAACCAGCGTGTAGTTTTGCAAAGGAATGGCATCATTCATATGGTTGAAGCTCTGAGCCGGGATAAAGTCAGTGTACCTGTCAGTCAGTTTATCAATAGCAAAAAACCCGGCAAAGGCCGGGGTTTTTGCAGACTACCAGGCGCGCGATGCGCGGCTGATATTAATCCTGGCCGGAGAAGGCACCGATCAGGTGAAGCAGGCTCACAAACAGGTTGTAAATATTCAGATACAGGCCGGTTGTGGCCATGATGTAGTTGGTTTCACCACCGTTAACGATACGGCTGGTGTCATACAGAATGAAACCCGACATCAGGAACACGATCGCTGCACTTATAGCGAGGCTGATTGCAGTAACCTCTATGCCGAACATTCCTGCAACCATGGTGCCCAGGGCTGCAACCAGCACGACCACCAGACCGGCAACCAGCATGCCACGCATGAAGCTGAAGTCTTTCTTGGTGGTCAGCACATAGCCAGACAGAGCGAAAAATACCAGGCCAGTTCCACCCAGCGCCTGCATAATGATCTGTCCGCCGTTAGCGAATTGCAGGTAGTACATCAGAATTGGCCCAAGGGACAGACCAAGCAGGCCAGTGAACGCAAAAACAACTGCGATACCGGCAGAACTGTTGGCCGTACGTGGCAGGACCAGCCAGATCAAGGCAAGGGCACCGAGGCTGCAGATAAGGCTGGCGCCCTGGCCCAGACCGATGGACATGGATACACCAGCCATGACAGCACTGAATATCAGCGTCATTGCAAGCAGTGTATAAGTGTTACGCAAAACCTTGGTAGCCGACGCACTTATTGGTGCGGTAGCGGACCCACGGGCAATCATGCCGTTGCGGTTCTGCTGAACATTGTACTGTCTGTTTTGCATTCTGATCTCCGGTTTAATCCAGCTTGTGTGGTTACTGGCGTCAGGCATCGAGCCTGATAAACGCCAATCACTTGGAATTAGTATCCATAATAATGTCATATTCTCAACTTTCAATCATTTACGACACGAAAGTCTCCGTCAGATTCCATTAAAAGCCGTTAATGTAAAAAAAATGCTGTGTGTTCTTTCCAGGGCGTTGACAGCACAGGCAATTCCGGTATCATGCACACCGCTGTCGCTTGGCAGCAATGGAAAAACGGTGGGCTGGCAGAGTGGCCGAATGCAGCGGTCTTGAAAACCGCCGAAGGTTTGTAGCCTTCCCGGGGTTCGAATCCCTGGCCCACCGCCATTTTTCCTTCTGATCAAAGCTTAACCCCTCTTTCTGATAATTCCTTTTAGTAAAATCTGCACCGTCGACCTCAGCAATGTCGATCAGCGTGGCTTCTTTTGATCTTCAGGCTTTAAACTCCGTGCAAGGCGCCCCATCTTCTGTTGTATAGCCAGTCCCTGAACTTATACGTCGACTCTCAGGAGAGTGTTATGTCAGATGCCAAAAAAAGTAAGGATAAAGACACCGGGATTGCTGATCGCAGCGATCGGAAGTTTTCCGTTTCCACTAACCGGGGCAGTGCCAGTCATCGTGTTCGCTATGTCGAAGCGGGCGGCGCCGGAGTGGATATAGATGAGTGCACTTTTTGCGATTCGATTCCGGACCTTTCTGACAGGCCACAGAAGCCAGAGGGTCAGGCAGGCGGCTAGGGTGCCTGCCCGTCTTTTATGGGGGCTGGTCCGGCTCAGAGGCGCCGAAAACCGACGCTACTGAGCCCGGTTGTCAAAGATCGCGGCCTGGATAGATTGCTTCTTTTTGTTCGTCGGCTAACATCTGGCGGGCAGCAAGCGTTTCGGGTTTGTTATCTGGAGGCGTCCAGCCCTGCAGGTTTTCTTCTATCAGCTGAACCAGAGCGTCAATATGGCCAGGTGTTGCGTTCAGCGCGGTTATATAACTGAAGCCTTCGCCACCTGCTGCCATAAAGTAGCCGCGGTTTTCTTCATCAATTTCTTCAATGGTTTCCAGGCAGTCCGACGAAAAACCCGGGCAAAACACATCGACTGATTTGATTCCCTGTCCCGGAAGCGCTTTGAGCGTCATATCGGTATAGGGCTTGAGCCATTCTTCCTTCCCGAAACGGGACTGGAAAGTGGTTATGTATTCATCTTTCGTCAGTCCAAGCCGCTCTGCCAGGAGCCTTGAGGTTTTATGGCACTCGCAGTGGTATGGGTCGCCTTTAGTCAGGTATTTCAGGGGCACCCCATGATAGGACAATATCAGTTTTTGATTGCGTCCATGCTCCGACCAGTGGCTCTCAATATGCCGGGCCATTGCCTCGATATAAGGCGGATAGTCAGGGTAATGGGAAATAAAGCGCACATCCGGTATCCAGCGGCGCTTTGTGAAGTCCTGGCTTATCGCGTCGAAGGTTGATGCTGATGTAGAGCCGGAATACTGTGGGTAAAGAGGCAATACCAACAGCTTCCTGACGCCCTGTTGCTGCATTTCTTCAAGTACCTTCGGAATAGACGGGTTGCCATAACGCATTGCAAAACCCACGACCACATCGGGGCCATACTTCTTTTTCAGAACTTCCCGGATTCCTTCAGCCTGTCTGGCAGTATGAATCAGCAGTGGTGAGCCTTCAGGCTGCCATACGCTGGCGTATGCTGCTGCGCTGCGTTTGGGGCGGATGCGAAGGATTACACCATGCAATATCACCCACCAAAGAGGGCGAGGTAACTCCACAACCCTTGGATCGGAAAGAAATTCCGCCAGATAGCGCCGTAATGCTGATGGGGTTGGGGCATCCGGGGTTCCAAGATTGGTTACCAGAACACCGATCCGTTCCGGCTGATTATGCCGGAAGTTCTCTGAGCCTTTGTATTGCATGGGGAGATGGATCCTGAGCGTTGATCGTTTGAAGCGAAGTGTCTATTCCCGGTTGGCAGCCTGTTGCGCCATACGCGGAGCCAGGCCGCTCATATCGTAGCCGGCATTGCTGGCTTTGCTGAAGACTTCCTGTGCTGGAGTCGTACGGACAGCGTTCAGCGACCAGAGTATCGTACAGCGGGTTCCAGTCCGGCAGAAGGCTAATACGGGTTTTTCGGAATTCCGGATCATTTCCCCGAAACGATCAACGTCTGCGTCAGTTACATTTCCGGATTGGACAGGCATGTAAACCCATGTCATTCCATTTTCCCGGGCCGCAGCTTCTATGTCGGCCATTGAAGGCTGACCAAACTCTTCCTGATCCGGGCGGTTGGCTACGAGAGTTTTGAACCCCAGCCTTGCCGCCTCTGCCACATCGCCATAGCTGATCTGGGGGGTGACGGAAATTGTGTCGTCAATTTTTCGGATATCCATGGGGTTTGCTCTCCGGATTCGGTAAAAATTCGACGCTATCATCTCATAGGTGATAACGACTGTCAGAATGATACATCTGCGACTGGTCTGGCCCTGAGCCATCCTGTTTTAATCGACATCGGGGCCGGGCAGATCAGGACGCAGATCTTTGGCGCTCAATCACTTCAAATATACCCATGCCGGCCACCATAGCCACAACGAAGACAATGGCTTTGATCTCTCCCGCACCAAGAGCCACCAGTGCGGGCCCGGGGCAGAAGCCGGCGATGCCCCATCCCATACCGAACATCAGGCCGCCTGTGACCAGGCGTTTGTCGATATGAGAAGTCTGCGGAACCTTCATGTTAAAGCCCAGAAATGAAAGCGTTCTGTTGCGGGCTACAGTAAACGCCCCAAGGCCCACAATAATGGCTCCACCCATTACAAAAGCGAGTGATGGGTCCCAGAGGCCGGCGATATCGAGAAAACCTAGAACTTTTTCCGGATTAGCCATACCGGAAACAATAAGGCCGAAACCAAACAGTAAGCCTGCGAACAATGATGCAATAGCAGCTTTCATGATATTACACTCCCAGCAGATGGCGGATGACGAAAACGGTTACAAATCCGGCGAACATGAAGCTCAGTGTTGCGACCAGAGACCGGGGTGAAAACCGGGACAGACCACACACGCCGTGCCCGCTTGTGCAGCCGGAGCCATAACGGGTTCCGATTCCTACCAGAAGGCCCGCGATAATCAGCGAAGGGTATCCGGCCTCTATTTCAATGGGCGGTAGCTGTGCAACCAGCATCCAAAGGGCAGGTGAGCCGATAAGTCCGGCGAGAAATGCAATTCGCCAGCCGGTATCACCAGCGGCTGGGGTCAGTAAACCACCCAGAATTCCGCTTATACCTGCAATCCTGCCATTCAGCAGCAGAAAGCTCGCAGCAGCGAGTCCTACCAGCACTCCGCCGGCAAGTGCCGACCAGGGAGTGAAGTTACTCCAGGCAATATCTATCATTCAGAAAATCCTCCGGTATGCCCTTCAGGGTGAGGCATGGGAAATTAAGTTCTATTGGCGGGCGAACCCAAAGCCTTATTTGGAATAAGCTTATAAGTGGGGGCGATAATAGCAAAAAAAAGCCCGGCGGGAATGCCGGGCAGAGGCGTGCGAGTAGTATCCATGAAAGACTTCCAGACAAACCGGCGTCAGCAGAGACTCCGGTTACATTCAAGTATTGACTATAATTTGAACAGTTCAAGTTAAGGCGCCGTTCAGCTGAAAACATTTTTTCATATAGAGCCCCCTTTTATACTGCGGCCTTTGGCTGCAGGGCTTTCAGGCCGACTGAAATCAGCTGTAAGCTGTAATACAATAACGCTTCTAGCGCCTATTTTACCCAGAGGTTGTTGTATGTCTGATGAGAACGAGAAAAAACCCGAAGACGACCCTCAGCTTGCGGCCAAGATAAAGGGTTCGGCCCGTCAGATATGGCTTGCAGGCCTGGGGGCTTTTACCAAGGCGGAAGAAGATACGGGAAAATTCTTTGAGCGTCTGGTTCAGGAAGGTGAGCAGTTGGAAAACAAAACCCGCGGGGCGGTCGAGAAGCAGATTCGCTCAGTAGAAGACCGCGTGGAAGAAGTTCGTGAACGGGCAACAGGAACCTGGGACAGGCTTGAGCATCTGTTTGATGAACGGGTATCCGGAGCTTTACGCCGGCTTGGGATTCATCGCAGGGAAGATATCGAAGGACTTGAGCAAAGGATAGAGGCACTTGAGGCGGAATTGTCTGCACTCCGCGAAAAAAGCAACAAAGATGAAGAAGAGTAACCGGTCAGCACGCGGTCTCAAGTCTTCTGTAACTATCGGTCAGCTATAAATAATCCCGGCTGATCAGCTTCACGTGCTCCTGCTCGTTTTCAGAAAAATACGGCAGCATCAGGTGCATCATCTGATAAACACCCCGGCCGGGATCGACAGATTCCCGGTCATGAAGATGAGACAGGGTGTCAAAGGCGCTCCAGTAGCAGGCCGTAAGGGTAAGCTGCTCGCACAACGAATCCAGCTCTTCCTGTTCAATCTGCATCATGTTCTGGCGTTTCATGCTTTCACATATGTTACGAAAGGCACCGGTTTTCTTCTTCAGAAGTCGCCGGAATCGAACCTGCAGGTTTTCATAACGGGATAACACGTTCACCAGATCCTGATACAGAAACCGGTAGCGTGCCACTGTTTCAAATAACAGGTGCAGGAAGAAGCTCTGCTGATCCAGGCTGATGTCCACGTCTTCCGGAACTGCAAGTAAGTCCAGCATTTCCACTTCAAACCTGGTGAACAGTTCGTCGACTATGTCGCCCTTGCTTCTGAAATGGTAATACAGGTTACCCGGGCTGATATCCAGCTCATCTGAAATCAGCAGGGTAGTCACGTTGGGCTCGCCCAGGCTGTTGAACAGCGACAGGCTGGTATTGAGAATGCGGTCGCGGGTTTTTGTTTTTGTCATAGTGCGCCCGGCTCACTCTCAGAGTTCAAACGTTGCCCACACCGGACAGTGATCAGATGGCCGCTCCATCCCGCGAAAATCATAAGCAACACCTGCTTCACGCGCTTTTTCCAACAGGCTGTCATTTGCCATTATCAGGTCAATACGCAGGCCTCGTTTGGGCTCTCGCTCAAAACCCTTGCTGCGGTAGTCAAACCAGCTGAATGTTTGAGCATCGTCTGGATGAAGATAGCGGAAAACATCAGTGTAGCCCCGGCTTTCAACCTTGCCGAGCCATTCGCGCTCCTCGGGCAGAAAAGAGCATTTTCCCGTGCGCAACCAACGCTTGGCATTGTCCGGGCCAATTCCGATATCTTTATCAGTTGGTGAAATGTTCATATCGCCCATGATCACCACATAACCACCCTGTTTGTTAAGTTCATCCAGGTAGGCCACAAGGTCAGCGTAGAACTTTTCTTTGGCTGGAAACTTGGTGGGGTGGTTACGGCTCTCGCCTTGAGGGAAATACCCGTTAATGACGGTAAGCAGCTTCCCGTTTACGGTGAACTGCCCGGCAATCAGGCGGCGCTGAGCATCTTCATCGTCTCCCGGGTAACCCTTGATGACCTGTTCAGGTTCAATGCGGGAAAGCAGGGCAACGCCGTAATGTGTTTTCTGGCCATGAAAATGCACGTGGTAACCCAGTTCACGGATAGCCTCAACCGGGAACTCTTCATCTCTTACCTTGGTTTCCTGTAAACCAATAATGTCCGGGTTATGGCTTTCAATCAGCGCTTCCAGCTGGTGCAGGCGGGTACGGATACTGTTGACGTTAAAGGACACAAACATCATGACTGAGAAATTCTCCGGCGTGGGTTGCCGCAGAAGTTTAACACATAGAAACCAGTGCGCAGCTTTCGCTGAGGGGGTGGAGGCTCAGGGAATAAGCCCGCATATCGGGTAGGTGCTTACGGTATAGAGAATGGTGGCACTGTAATTCTGATCTCTATTCTCACGTACATTGGTGAGGCCCGCATAGGCCGTTAGTGCGCCCCTGCTGTTGTAGCCAAGAATGATCGGGTCCACCAGTAGTTTAAGGACAAGGCTGTCCGGTCGAATCTGTACCAGGTGATCAGCATCCACTATCTGGCTTTGTGCTGGTTCCAGCACAAAGGCGTAATCCGTTCCCCGGGTTGGTGCCAGAAACCGGAACCGGACCTGCTCGCCACGGCCAACAAGCTGTAATCGAGTTTCTTCCCGTCGAAAATCTTTTCGCTACCTTCAGTCTCGTGAACGTAGGTTACCTTATGACCTATGGGCTGAAATATGCCGTTATCGCAGGAACCCTCCACGCGGTGATGTTCCGCGTAGAGTGTTTTTCCATCATTGTTTTTTGCATACCCTGTAAATTTGAAAATATCTGCAGACACCGGCGAGGCAAGGACAGCCGCACAAACCGCTACCGGAAAATATCGGGGCTGGAAGTTCATTGGCTGAGCTCGGGGTAAAGTGATTTGCGGATATACAGCAGTAACGGGAATACAACCAGCCAGCCAAGGGCCAGAGCAAGAAGCGGTCCAAGCAGATCCGGATGAATTATGCAGGCGAACCATCCAGCCTGGAAAAGCATGAAATTCAATATATTACGGGTAGTTCCTGAAGTAATCATACACTAAGGATGTTCTGCCGTTTGTTTCCCAGCTTGGCGAAAACCAGTTGTGAAACGCCGATGGCACGCTCTGAGAATCCCGCTTCGCAATAGGCAAAATAGAAGTGCCAGAGCCTGCGGAAGGCCTGGTCATAACCCATGCTATCTAGCTTTTCCCGGTTGGACATAAAACGATCACACCAGTCGCGCAGGGTGCGGGCGTAATGAAAACCTGTGTCTTCCGAATGGGTCAGGACAAGGTTTGACTGATTTCGCACAGATTCCAGGATCGTGCCAAACGATGGAATGAAGCTTCCGGGAAAGATAAAGCGCTGAATGAAGTCCACGTTTTTCAGAGCGCGCTCATAGCGCTGCTCCGGCATATTGATCGCTTGAATAAGAGCAAGACCATCAGGTTTCAGCAGGGCGTGAATCTGGCTGAAATAGCTGTCCAGAAACTGGGGACCTACGGCCTCAATCATTTCAATTGAAACCAGCTTGTCGAACTGGCCAGCCAGGTCACGGTAGTCATCGAACAGCAAAGTGATTCTGTCTTCCAGACCTTCCCTCAGAACGCGTTTCCGGGCGAGTTCCAGCTGCTCTTTGGAAATGGTGGTTGTCGTTACATGGCAGCCGTAGTGCTTTGCCGCGTGTATCGCAAAACCACCCCAGCCGGTTCCGATTTCGATTACACGGTCACCCGGTTGTAAATCCAGCTTCCGGCAGATCGTATCAAGTTTGTGAACCGCTGCTTCTTCAAGAGTGGACTCTTCATCGGGATAGATGGCGGAGGAGTACATCATCGTGGAATCCAGAAAGGTCTCGAACAGGTCATTGCCGAGATCATAATGGGCACTGATGTTCTTTCTGGATCCGTCTCTGGTATTGCGGTTCAGCCAGTGCAGCCCTTTGAGGGCTGGCTTGGTTATCCAGCTGAACCGGTCTTCAAATTCATTCATGCGGTCAATGTTACGGGTGAAGAACCGAAGCAGGGCTACAAGGTCGGGCGATGACCAGTCACCCGCCACGTAGGCTTCAGCGGCGCCAATGCTGCCACCGGTCAGTAAATCCCGCCAGGTGCCGGGATCGTGAATTATCAGCACCGCAGGAAGATGCTTGCTGTTTCCATCGCCAAACACCAGGTCATCCATGCCGTCTTCCTGGATGGTGAGAATGCCTTCCCCCAACTGTTTGAGTTGCTGGATTACCAGGCTTCGGGCAGCTTTGTCTATCACGGATGGGCCAGACTGTCCGTTGGCAACGCGGCTGACTGATGTATTCATGTTCTCCATGAGCTTACCTTACCCTGTGTCTTGTTGGTGTCGATGGCACTGGTTACGTCTACGCCCTGATCGTTACTTCCCAGCCGATGGGAAGGGTCGTTTCCTGCTAGCTTGTCAGGGTGGGTGTAGAACGGAGCTCCTTTCAATTTCAGCTTCAGGGCATGCCAGTAAATGCCGGCAGCTACCTTGAGCGCTTCAAAAGGAAACCGGCGCAAGCTTCTATGGAGGGTTTTACGTGTGAGAGGGGCTCTCTGGACTACCAGTGTGGCATCAAAGTGTTTTTTTCCTTCCTCTAGCACATTCATATGAATTCTCAGCTCAGGCCCCCGGAAGCTGAACGTCCACTCATAATGCTGTGCCATAGCGTTGAAAGGAGAAACATGAAAGCGCTTGGTAAATCCGAACTGTTCTGTACGCCAGCCTGCTGAATTCGGCAGGCTCCCCGAGGTTTCGAGGCAGTAAGCATGGCGCTCATTCCAGGGTGTGTTGGTTATCTGGGCAACAATAACTGCAGGCACGTCTCCGCTGGAGCCGTTTTCTCCGGCACGGTAACAAAAGTAAAAGCTGACAGGGTTAAACACGTAGCCGGCGTATCGTGGGTGAGTAATCAGCTCCACTGGACCGTCAGGGCGCCAGCCCGTCGCTGTCTCAACCTGATCGCGCAGGGCGTCTGCCAGGTCACCAGCTTCGGGCCGGAAGTAGTCTTTGCGTTTCAGGGATATCCAGTTGAAAGCTTCCAGGGAGAAGAACGGGCTTACGTCGGCCACCTGATGCCATTCGTCTGTATCCAGGGCCAGCATACCTGTGTGGTATTCAAACTCGTGTTTTACCGGGTACAGGCGCCGGTGACGGATTGTTCCCTGTAGCCATTGGCTGCCCGCCATCAGAACTCCACACCAAAATCACTGGTTACCCGCAGTGCGCTGCGCACTCCATCTTCGTGAAAACCGTTAAACCAGTAAGCGCCGCAATAGTGAGTCCGGTTTTTGTTGCCAATTTCCTCGTAGCGTTCCTGAGCCTCAACTGCGGCAAGGGTAAATACCGGGTGAGCGTAACTGAAACGCTTAATCACTTTGTCCGGGGCAATATCCTGGGTGCGGTTAAGGGTGACGCAGAAAGTTTCCGGTGCATTATGGAAATTCTGCAGCGTGTTCATGTTGTAGGTGACAGAAACCGGCTCAGTGCTGTGCTTGGGGATAAAATAGTTCCAGGCCGCCCAGGCTCTCCGGTTTTCTGGTAATACACTGCTGTCCGTGTGCAATACCACATCGTTTTTCTGATAGGGGATTGCACTCAGGATCTCTTGTTCCTGGTCGCTGGGGTCTGCAAGCATGGCCAGAGCCTGATCACTGTGGCAACCGAATATAACCTGATCGAATTCATGGGTCTGATCTTCCGCAGTGATCAGGACGGCATCCTCAGTCCGGCGTACTGCCTGCACCGGAGTATTGAGGTGAATACAGTCACCGAGTCGATCCATCATGGCTTTTACATACTGCGCAGAACCGCCCGAGATCACTCGCCAGGAAGGACGGTCATCTACGGACAACATTCCGTGATTGTTGAAGAACTGCAGGAAAAAACGTATTGGAAACTGCTCAAGTACAATTTCCGGCGCCGACCATATAGCGGCACCCATTGGTACAATGTAGTGGTTCCGGAAATAGCGGGAATAGCCGTTACGGTTCAGATATTCACCCAGAGTTTCTGTACTCCGGATCTTTCCAGCGGCCATGTCTGCACGGGTTTCCTTGTTGAATCTGAGGATCTCCCGGACCATATTCAGAAACGGCAGGTTCAGGAGGTTTTTCCGCTGGGCAAACAGGGTATTCAGGTTTGTGCCATTGTATTGCAGTCCGGTTGAGCCTGAGTCCACGCTGAAGCTCATGTCACTGACTTCTGAACGCACTCCCAACCGCTCCATCAGGCGCATGAAGTTAGGGTAGGTCCAGTCATTGAATACAATGAACCCGGTATTTACCGGCCATGTACGCCCACCCGATTGCACATATTCGGTATTTGTGTGACCACCGGCATAATCTCCGGCTTCAAAAATTTCGACATCGTGCTTTTCAGCGAGCAGCCATGCTGCCGTGAGACCGGATACCCCGGCGCCGATGACAGCAATACGCTGACGTTCGTTGTTCATGTATTTGTTTCCTGTTCGCTGGAACTTCGGCGGGCCATAGACGCGGCCATGCGATCAATCAGTGACTGGGGCAGGGCACCCAGGCATTTGAGAATCCAGGTAAAGCGTTTCGGAAAGGCAATTTCGTTATGGCCTTTGGCAAGGCCACTGACGATTCGTTCGGATGCATCCTCGACAGTCACAAGAAATGGCATGGGGAAGTCATTGCGTTCGGTTAGTGGCGTTTTTACGAAGCCGGGAGAAACCAGCACTACGTCTATGCCCTCGGCAGCAAGGTCTGCCCGTAAGCTGTGGGCAAAGTAGGCCAACGCCGCCTTTGATGCGCCATAGCCTTCTGCCCTTGCGAAAGGGAACCACCAGGCAGAGGAGCCAACAATGACCAGGGTAGCGGGCAACCCTTTGGCACAGGTACGGCGCAATGCGGGCAGGGCGATTTCAACGCAGCGGGCAGTACCGATTACATTGGTCTCTATATTCTTCTCGATTACTTCACTGCTGTAATCCGCGACATCGAGATACTCACAGGTCCCGGCATTGAGAATGGCCATATTCAGATCGCCGTATGATTCCAGTAATGGCGCAAGCGACTGAAGATCTTCCTTGCTGGTTGTGTCCGCTACTGCCGGTACCATTCGTTCTGGCGCAAGGGTTGCCAGCTGTTCCAGAGGTTCAGAGCGGCGTCCTGTAATTATTAACCTGTGCCCTCCGCGAACCAGTGCTTGTGTCACAGATTCGCCAACGCCAGAGCTGGCCCCGGTAATCCATATGCTGGAAGGAGTATTCAGGCGCTGGCTCATCCTGCGTATCCCTTTACCCAACGGATAATGCTCCCGATCGCAGGCAGGTTTTCATACAAAAGCTGCCCGGCGTCAAAATAATCCCTGTGGTAGCAGACTTTTCCGTTTTTGATCTGCAGGTGGCTGATACCAGCTACCTGAATTTCGCGTCCACGGCGAATCCGTTTGTGCTGCAAATGCATCACCCAGGGTATGCTGGCGAAACCACCCTCAACTACCGCGGCCTCAAATGTGAAGTGACAGGAAATCACGTTTGCGTAAGCTTTAGCGAAGTATCGGGTTAAAGCATCAAGGCCTGACACAACGCCAAGGGGATCCTGAAACCGGATGTTCTCACTGTAAACCGAAGGCAATTTACCCAGGTTGCCTTTGTCGAGTTCGTCAAACAGACTCCTGAACTCAGCCAGTGTGGCAGGCACGCCGGGATCCGGGCGGCCGACTTCAATAGCGGGGGCGGTTTTCATGTACGGGCCCTCCTCATCTGATCAAGCTGTCGGGTTTCTTCCTGAATATGCCTGGGGATAGGGTTGAGTTCCCAGATTATTCCCAGTTTTGACAACAGCCACAGGCCATACCAGGTAATATCGATCTCATACCAGCGAAAGCCCTGCCGAACCGATTGCGGCCAGCGGTGATGGTTGTTATGCCAGCCTTCGCCCAGGGTCAGGAGGGCCAGCCAGAAATTGTTGCGGCTGTCATCTGCAGTCTCAAACCGGCGCTTGCCCCAAACGTGAGAGAGCGAGTTAATGGAAACTGTGGCATGAAACAGTGCGACCGTAGAGATGAAAAAGCCCCAGATCAGCATTTGCAGGCCATTGGTGCCAAGCCCGGGCGCCCAGGCGGCGAGTGCTTCACCCAATAGGTAAATGAGTAGTGCTGCCGCTGCGGGAACCAGGGCATCGAAACGGTTAAGAAGCTTCAGTTCAGGGAATTTGAGCCAGTCGCGAATACGGCGCTCGTTCGTCGCAAATCCGGCATCGCAAGTAAACCATCCCATGTGTGACCACCAGAAGCCGCCCTGATGGGGGGAGTGCAGATCCTGCTCGCGGTCTGAATGCTGGTGGTGATGCCGGTGATGAGCCGCCCACCACAGCGGACCACGCTGAGCAGCACTGGCTCCAAGGACTGCAAATAAAAACTGGGCCGTCCGGCTTGTTTTGAACGTCTTGTGTGCGAAATACCGGTGGTAGAATCCGGTAATGGCAAACATTCGCACCAGGAAAAAGAGGATCGCGAAACCCACTGCAAAGGCACTTGCGCCAGTGTAAAAGGCCAGCAGGCATGCCAGATGAAGCGTCAGGAATGGAATCACGCGGATGAAATTGAAGGAGCGTGAGTTTACATCTATGTGATCCGTGCCGGCATCTGAATCGAACCACCTCAGGATGTTTATAAAACAACTTTGCACTCGGGTCATACCCTGATTGCCCTTTTTTCCATGAATCATGTTTGACGAGACGTTTATTGCTATGGGTATACGCCGTATTGCGATTATTGGTTCAGGCATAGCAGGCCTGACTGCAGCCATCAAGTTGAAAGAGCAGGGGCATGATGTAAGCCTGTTTGAAAAAAGCAGAGGGCCGGGAGGCCGGCTGGCGGCCAAAAGGGTAGCCAATGGCTCAGTTGATGTGGGGGCACAGTATTTTACCTCCCGGAACCCGGAGTTCCTGCCATTCCTTACCCGGTTCGCCGGGAACAGCAGTTTTACTACATGGGATGGCCAGTTTGGCTTCCAGGGCAAAGATGGGCAGTGGCAGGAGTTTCCGGATGAACCGAGATATGTCGGTATTCCCAGGATGACCGCGGTTTCCAGAGCATTATCTGCCCACGTCACAGTAACTGCGGAGACACGGATTGAACGCATTGTGCGTAATGACAATGGCTGGGTTCTGTCGGATAGGGCCGGGAATGTTCAGGCCGTCGAGTTCGACTCAGTTATTATCACTGCGCCACCAGCCCAGGCCCGGGATTTACTTGTGCAGAGTAACCTGCCCGAACAGGCGGCATATCTGGATGATGCAGTTACCCGGGTTTTACCCTGCTGGGCAGTGGCTGCACATTTCAAAGAAACTCCATGGCCCCGCCACGAAGGTATGCGCTGCGACCATCCATCACTTTTCTGGGTGGCGAATAACTCAAGTAAACCTGGCCGAAAGGGTGAAGACCAGGGTGGCAGGGGATCATGGTGGGTGCTACATGCAAGCTCAGAATGGAGCCAGCGAAACCTGGAAACCACGCCAGATCAGGTTGCTGCAGAGCTGATTGCGGCATTCAGGGAACTTACCGGCTCGGACCTGATGGCTACCGACTCAGTAACGCACCGTTGGCTGTATGCCCGCTCAGAAGGCGGATCCAGTCCGGGCCACCTTTGGTTTCCGGAGCAGGACATAGGTCTTGCTGGTGACTGGCTTAGCGGGGGCCGGGTTGAAGGCGCCTTCGACAGCGCCTGCAGCCTTGTCTCCGCATACGTGGCAACTGATGCTAGCCGGTAATATTCTGCCCGGCGGCCAGAGTGCTATCGGGACGGGTATAGAAGTGAGTAATGGTGCCGTCGCTGAACTTGCTGAAAAAAGCACTGACATCGGTAATTTGTTTTAGCGAACGCGCGCGGGATACAGGATTGCGGATCAGCACCTTGATGCCATTAAAATTATCCTGGATATTGGAAAACCGTGCCCGCATGGAACAGGTGACTACATGGGCGGGATTCAACTCCATGGCCTCGGCGAGCCAGGCGCTGTGGCTGGCTATACCGCTGGAGGAAAGGTCTTCACGGGTATCCAGATGGTTCAGTTTTACCCGGTTAACGATACAGAATGAAAAACTGTCCGGGCGCTGGCGGGCGACTTTCCGGAAGGCTTCCCAGAAAAAGTTGTCGGTGAGCTCAGCAAAGTAGCGCATGTTGCTAAGGCAGGTGTCTATCCATTCAAAGCTTTCCGGATCTTCCAGAACTTCGTTAATGGCCTCCCGCAACAACCAGTCAAAGCCCAGCGCAGTTTTATGGGCGTAAACCTTGCGGTACATCTGATAGCGACTGTAAACAAAGTCTTCCAGTGCGCCCAGGCCTTTCTGAGTGATTGCAAGCCCAAGCCACGGCTCTGACTCGTCCCACCCGAAGCGCAGATTGCTGAGGAGATGGTCAAGGTTGAACCCACCAATCGTGACAGAAGAGTGGAATCCGTCCCGCAGCATGTAGTCTGCACGGTCGGCATCAATTTCTCCCGACACAATCGATGAGAGTAAATCCAGCACCAGTTGTGGGATATTCTCCCTGATCAGTGATTCCGACTCCGCGTCTTCGCCGGCAATAAACCCCCAGAATGTGCGGGCGTGGCGGCAGAAAGTTTCGCTGGGCGTCACCTCTGTTGTTTCCATAATGCCAATAATATCCTGGGCGTGAAGGCCTGCGCTCTCCAGGTCGACGGCCGACAGAACTTCGTGGGCAACCCTTACCGAATAGTGCTCATGTTCAAGTTCTTCGGGCTCCTCGCTGTGGTATGCCGAATAATTTACGCCTTCCCATAAGTCTGCGAACCGCCCTGGGCGTGACATCAGCTGGCGAATCCGCTTTGCCTGGGTAAACTGGTGGGAAAAACTAGAATGCCCGCTGTCATGGAGCAGGCAGCCAAGGCGAATGGTTTTGGCCAGGTAATCAATGGCGTCGAGCTGGCTGAGACTCAGGTCGGTCTGCTCGCTGAGCTGGCGCTCCCTGAGATAGGCGTCAATCATTGAACGAAACATGCGGGTCCCCACATGCATCACGCCAATACTGTGCAGAAAGCGTGAGTGTGTTGCTCCAGGGAAAACCAGGCTGAGAATATCGTTCTGGCAGATGTTGCGCAGCCGCTGGAACAACGGATGGTCAATCACCTGAATTTCATGCCGGTATAACGGGATCGCTCCGTGAACCGGATCCATGATCAGCTTGTCATAAGCTCCCAACAGGTCATTTACCGCTCTTCTCATTCGCAGGAATCTCCGGGTTTCGCCAAACTGGCCTTGTTATATCACGTAGGCGTGCCAAAATAGGTTTTGAAACGCCATTTTTCGTTTATCGCTAGTAGTTTAGGGCAGCAAACATGACCTCGCGCACCGGGCGCTTATTAATCCGTATACTTATCATCGATGCAGATGAGAAAGCTCGTACTGAGCTTGCGCATTATCTGGAAATTCGAGGATTTTACGTTTCTGGCTATCCCGATCAGGCCACCGCGCTTGCGTCTTTCAAAGATAGCATGCCCGACATCATATTTGCCGATCTTGCTCCTGCGGAAATCCGTAAGCTCGCGGGCGAGTTTGAAGAGAACGAAACATTTATCCCCATCGTTGCCTGTACGGCTACCGAGTCAAGTGTCGACGTGGTGGATGCGCTCCGTGCCGGAGCCGCGGATTTCCTGCTCAAACCCTCTTGTAAAGACAAAGGTGCACTGGGCGATGTTATCCGCCAACTGCTTGAAAGAGTAAGGGTTCGCCGCCTGAACCAGCTTTACAGACAAGAGCTGGAAGAAGCAAACAGCGATCTGAGAGATGGTATAGCCGAGTTGCGTGCGGATCAGAGAGCAGGGCGCAAGGTGCAGCTACGGATGCTGCCCGAGAAGGAGCAGATTACCGGTGGCCTCTATGTGGATCACCTGATCAAGCCATCCTTATATCTCAGTGGTGATTTTCTCGACTATTTCCCGCTCACCGAAGACAAAACGCTGGTTTATATTGCCGATGTATCCGGCCATGGTGCCAGCTCGGCGTTCGTGACTGTACTGCTTAAAAACCTCAGCAACCGTTTGCAGCGAAACCTGCGCCGGGGGTCCAGTGACGATATCCTTTTTCCCACACGGTTTCTTGAGCGCATTAACTCGGAACTGCTGGATACCGGCCTGGGCAAGCACGTTACTATGTTTGTCGGGATCATTTCGTTAACTGAGCGTACATTGGAATATGCGGTAGGAGGGCACTTTCCGATGCCCATACTGTCATTTGAAGGTGGAAGGACAGCTTTTCTGGAGGGTAGTGGCCTTCCGGTAGGGCTGTTTGAGTCCCCCCAGTGGGAAATGTATAAGGTTCCTCTGGACAGTCCTTTTCACCTGATTCTGTTTTCTGACGGCATTCTCGAAGTGATCCGCCAGAAAAGTCTTGATGAAAAGGAGCAGAGACTACTTGAACTCGTATCTGGAGGTCGGCACACTGTCGCATCTCTAAGCGAGGCTCTCAATCTCGATGAGATCACAGAGTTACCGGACGACATCGGTATTGTGACAGTTACTGATACGGTTAAAGTGTCAGAGGATATGTCCTTGAAATAGTGGCAGTATGAGACATGGCTGGTTATAAAATCCTGCAGGCTGAAAAACAGGGCATTTACGTCCTGAAGTTTATTGGAGAGATCCGGCTGAACCTTTGTTGCACGCTGGACAATCTGGTTGACTCCATCACCCTGGATCCGCATTTCAAAACCGTGGTGATTGACCTCACGGAAACAGAAATTATTGACAGTACCACCCTCGGCCTGCTTGCCAAGATAGCCATGGCAGCCCAGAAGCAAAGCCACTTCTTACCTACGTTGATTTCCACCAATCCGGACATTAGCCGTATTATCACTTCCATGGGTTTCGACAAAATTTTCATTATTGTCCGGGAACCTGCCTCGCGTATTGAAGAGCTAGAAGAAATACCTGTGCTCAGGGCCAGCGAACAGGAAGTTCGTAACAAGGTACTTGATGCCCATAAAGTTCTTATGGGGCTGAACAAACAAAACCGGGAAGAGTTCAAAAACCTGGTGCGCGCACTGGAATGCGAAGAGCCTGGCTGAGGGGCCATGTTCAGCATTCCGGGCTGTACGATTCAGACCTGATTCAAAAAAGACGGAATAACTATGCCTGAAAAAAATGAGCTGCTCACGAACGGGGCTAAAGAACCGGTACACGATGTAGCGGTTCTCGGGGGAGGCAGCTTCGGTTCGGCTATGGCAAAAGTGCTCGGGGAGAATGGTCACCGGGTTCACTTCTGGATGCGTGATGAGGCACAAGTTGAAGAAATTCGCACCACTGGCATCAACAGCCGCTATATGCCCGGCGTTGAGATCGCAGGTGATATCCAGCCCACTACTGATCTTGCCGGCGCCGTAAACAAGGCAGAAATTGTATTTGTTGCCATCCCAAGCAAAGCCTTCCGCGCAGTTATCCGCGAAAACAGCGACAAATTTCATGACGGGCAGATTGTTGTCAGCCTGACCAAGGGTATTGAAGCCCACGGCTTCAAACTCATGAGCGAAATCCTTCAGGAAGAGATTCCGCGCTGCCGGATTGGTGTTTTGAGCGGTCCGAACCTGGCAAGCGAAATCGTAAATCGCGACCTTACGGCTACCGTTATTGCGGCCAAAGATCCGGATGTACGCCGGACGGTCCAGGACCTGCTTGGTTGTGAGTACTTCCGGGTCTATGCGAATGTGGATATTTACGGTGTAGAACTCGCCGGGGCGCTCAAGAATATCTATGCCATTGTGGCCGGCCTCGCGTCTGCCCTGAGCATGGGGGAGAACGCCAATGCCATGCTTATTACACGTGGGCTGGCGGAAATGAGCCGCTTTGCAGTCAGCCTCGGAGCCAACCCCATGACATTCATGGGACTTGCTGGCGTAGGCGATCTGATTGTTACCTGTACTTCCTCCAAAAGCCGTAACTTCCGGGTTGGTTATGCCGTTGGCCAGGGCCAGAATCTTGATGATGCTGTTGCTGAGTTGGGCCAGGTAGCCGAGGGAATTTACACCCTTGAACTCGTAAAGGAAAAAGCGGAAGCAATTGGAATCTACATGCCCCTTGTTCGCGGCCTTTATGAAATCCTTTATGGAGACGCCTCGATCAGTGCGGTAATCAACAGCCTGATGATGTCTGTGCAGAACTCGGACGTAGAGTTCATCCTGCCCCGGACAATCGTAGAATAACTGGAACCACCACCGGAGGTTAGCTGTGCAACTGCTTATCATGCGTCATGGTGAAGCTGGCTGGCATTCGCTGGACCGGGAAAGGGCGCTCACTGAAAATGGCCGGCACCAGGCTGCGGAATGCGCATCACAGATTGCAGCATCGCCATGGCGACCGATGCAAATCTGGAGCAGCCCCTTCCTTCGGGCCAGGCAGACAGCGGCTATTGTTGCAGAGATTCTGAATTGCCCCGTGGACGAAAAGGTGTTTATTACTCCGGATGACGACCCCGGAGCATGCCTGGACGCTATTCTTGAAAACGCCCATTCTCCGCTTATGCTCGTTTCCCACATGCCCCTGGTAGGCAGTCTCTCCACATTGTTGATTGACGGGCACAGGCGGGGTATCCCCTTTATGACCGGGCAGGCTGTAGTGCTCGACATGCCAGTGGTCGGTCCCGGCTGTGCAGACTTGAAAGCCCAGTTTTTGCCCTGACTGTTTTGCAGGCAGGGTCATTTCTATTTTACCGAGTGCAGACTATGTACAGTTTTCCTATTGATTATGTAGAGCCAGTGTTCCGGCCTCCGAGTGAAGCCAAATCATTGATTCTTCCCGTCACCAATGGCTGCTCCTGGAATAAGTGTACATTCTGTGAAATGTACACCCAGCCCCAGAAAAAGTTCAGGGCCCGCAAGCCTGAAGATGTGAAACAGGATATCGACAATGCAGCCAGAAGTCTGGGCGGCGTGAAACGGGTATTTCTGGCCGACGGGGATGCCATGGTGGTACCAACGCGCCGGCTTCTGGAAATTCTGGCAGAACTGAAAACTGCGTTCCCGGAACTTCAGCGGGTTTCCAGCTACTGTCTTCCAAGGAATCTTGCGAAAAAATCTGTAGCGGAGCTCTCTCAATTAAGAGAGGCAGGCCTGAAAATCCTTTATGTGGGAATGGAGTCCGGCGACGATGAGGTACTGAAGCGGATTAATAAAGGGGAAACCTGGGAATCAACCCGGTCAGCCCTGGTGAAAATCCGCGAGGCAGGCCTGACCAGTTCAGTGATGGTGCTTAACGGCCTCGGTGGTGAAACCCTGTCACGGCAGCATGCCATAAATACCGCAACTCTGTGCAACGAAACCCAACCGGATTACCTGTCTACACTGGTGGTGAGTTTTCCTCAGGGGGAAGAGCGTTTCCGCGAGGGTTTCGGTGAGGATTTCGTGCCCCTGTCCCAGCAGGGATTGTTTGAAGAAATCCGGATGTTTCTGGAGCACCTTGAGCTGGACCGGACGGTGTTCCGGAGCGATCATGCCTCGAATTACCTCGTCCTTAAGGGGAACCTGGGTCGCGACAAGCAAAAGCTGCTGGATCAGGTTAACCTTGCCATAACAAATCCCGGTGCGGTCCCATTGCGGCCTGAATGGCAGCGTGGTTTGTAACTCGTCGCTATGCGGAGCAGATGTATGAGCGGGAATCCTGAAAATATTGTTGAGCAGGTACAGAACACCGGGGGCAATCTCAGCCAGCCACCGCTGGAGAAGTGGCATCCGGAACTGTCAGGAGACATGGATCTTCGCATAACCCGGAATGGGGACTGGGTTCATGAAGGTAAGCCTCTGGGCCGGAAAGCCATCGTCCGGCTGTTCTCTACTATTCTTCGCCGTGAGGAAGATGGTGAGTACTACCTCGTAACTCCGGTAGAGAAGTGGCGGATTCAGGTGGAAGACACGCCATTGCTTGCTCACTCTGTTGAAATAGAAGGAGAGGGCGAAGGCCAGATCATCAGGTTAACTACCAACGTAGGTGAAACCCTTGAGGTGAGCGATGAGCACCCTCTCGAGGTCGGCACCTACGCAGATTCCGGGCAACCCAGGCCCGTTATCCGCGTTCGACACGGTGTTGACGCCCTGCTTACAACGTCCGCTTACTATGATCTTGCGGAACATGTTGTTGAGCAAACCGTTGATGAAAAAGCCGTGTTCGGCGTGTTCAGCCACGGAAATTTCTACAAAATCGGTCAGGGCGGTTGAAAAGCTTAGGGAAGCCCCCACAAAAGACGGTAGAAAACGCACTGTGTCAGTTGTTAAACTGTGTTTTCGTGCTTGTTACGAGCCTGGCTCTCTAACGAGGCCCGGTGGTCGTTAGTCCCTCTGTGCAGTTTGGCTGTTCATGATTACTTTCGATTACCCCTAATCAAACATACAGTCATTGCGACACTCAAGGAGATCACATGGCCCAACCTCGCGTAGTCACCATCCATTACACGCTCACCAACAACCAGGGAGAAGAACTCGATTCCTCCCGTGTAGAAGGTCGTGAGCCTCTGTCTTATCTGGAAGGTGCACAGAACATCATCGGTGGACTTGAAAGTGCACTGAATGAGAAAAAACCAGGTGACCAGTTGAAGGTTTCTGTCGAGCCAGCTGACGGCTACGGCGAAATCAATGAAGAACTGGTACAGCCCGTTCCGCGTACCGCTTTTGAAGGTGTAGACACCATCGAGCCGGGCATGCAGTTCCAGGCACAGACTCCGGGCGGCCCTCAGGTTGTTCGTGTTGTGGACGTTAACGAAGAAACCGTTACCATTGACGCGAACCACCCGCTGGCTGGTGAAACTCTGCATTTTGATGTAGAAGTTATCGAAGCCCGTGATGCGACTGATGAAGAGCAAGAGCACGGTCACGCTCACTAAGCTTTTCTGAAGTCATATCGAAAACGGCTCCCCAGGGAGCCGTTTTTTTATGCCTGATAAGACGATGAACAAAAAAACGGCCCACAAGGGGCCGTTTTTGATCCTGATCCGGAATTACATGTTGGGGTAGTTTGGTCCACCACCACCTTCCGGTGTTACCCAGGTAATATTCTGGGAAGGATCCTTGATATCACAGGTCTTACAGTGCACACAGTTTTGCGAGTTGATCTGGAACTGTTTGCCGCTTCCGTCATCCTTCTCAATCACTTCATAAACTCCGGCCGGGCAGTAACGCTGAGCAGGCTCATCGTATTTCGGCAGGTTTACCTTGATCGGAATATCCGGATCGGTCAGCTTCAGATGGACAGGCTGATCTTCTGCGTGATTGGTGTTGGAAACAAACACCGACGTCAGGCGGTCAAAGGTCAGCTTGTTGTCCGGCTTGGCGTAGTTGATCTTCTTACACTCAGACGCAGGCTTCATGGTTGCGTAGTCAGGCGTTGTGTCACGGAAGGTGAATGGCAGGCTTCCGCGCAGAATGTTCTGCTCGAAGAAAGCTATTGCACCGCCCACATAGTTGCCAAACTTGTGCATTGCCGGCCCGAAATTACGCTCGTCATAAAGTTCTTTGTAGAGCCAGCTTTCTTTGAACCGGTCACCAAAGCTGGTGATTTCCTCACCAGACTGACCATTTTTCAGGGCTTCAAAGACTGCTTCTGCACCCAGCAGGCCAGACTTCATGGCCGTATGTGAGCCTTTGATCTTGGAGCCATTCAGGGTGCCCGCATCACAACCCAGTAACAGGCCGCCCGGGAAACTCATCTTGGGCAGAGCGTTGAAACCACCTTTGGTGATGGCACGAGCGCCATATGACACACGTTTTCCGCCTTCAAGATATTTCCTGACTTCCGGGTGCAGTTTCAGGCGCTGAAACTCTTCGAAAGGGCTCATGTGCGGATTGCTGTAGGACAGATCAGAAATCAGACCCACATAAACCTGGCCGTTCTCGAGGTGATACAGGAAAGAACCACCGGTTGAGCCACTTTCCTTAAGAGGCCAGCCAGTTGTGTGAACAACCAGACCAGGCTCATGTTTCGCCGGATCAATGTCCCACAGTTCCTTGATACCAATACCATAATGCTGAGGGTCTTTGCCTTCATCAAGGTTGAAATCCTTGATCAGGCGCTTACCCAGATGGCCGCGGCAGCCTTCCGTAAACAGAGTGTACTTGGCGCGTAGCTCCATACCCGGCATATAGCTGTCTTTGTGAGAACCATCTCGGGCAACACCCATATCGCCGGTGAGAATGCCCTTTACCTGACCGTCTTCAACAATAGTCTCGGCAGCAGCAAAGCCCGGGTATACTTCAACGCCCAGCGCTTCAGCCTGCTCGGCCATCCAGCGGCAAAGATTCCCAAGACTGATAATGTAGTTGCCGTGGTTGTGCATGTTTTTGGGCACAAACGCGTTCGGGATCCTGGTAGCTTTGTTCTCGTCTTTCAGAAGGAAAATGTCGTCACGGGTGACGGGAGTATTCAGTGGAGCGCCTTTCTCTTTCCAGTCGGGAAAGAGTTCATTGAGCGCAGTCGGTTCGAACACAGTACCGGCCAGAATGTGAGCGCCGATTTCTGAGCCTTTTTCTACCACGCATACAGTCAGTTCTTCGCCAGCTTCCTGTGCCAACTGCATAACACGGCACGCCGCAGACAGGCCAGCAGGGCCGCCGCCGACGATAAGAACATCAAATTCCATCGATTCGCGTTCCACGTTGGTCTCCTCAACATTATTTTTAATGGATATTATATTGCCCGCAGGCTTTGAATTCTGGAGCGCCATCATACCTTTAAATGTATCCGCAGACGACTACCCGCTGCCAAAAACTCCGGCTATATGGCCTCAAAGAATAACGTATTTGAGTGTGCAATCAAACGTTTGTTTGAAATTTGACCGCAGCTTTGGCATTGTAGTTTTGCACTATAAATCAGTGCGCTGAGTCCGGTTCTCCGCAGGTTTATGCCTTTTTCAGAAGGCTGCATATTGGTTGACTGGCTCAGGAAACACCCATGGTGCGTCTAACTGAGCTATTGACCCACTTAATCTTTGCCTTCAGTATTAGTCCGCCGTGACGAATGGCCCCAGTGCGAGGCCGCTTTTTATAACGTTCGGCCTGAATACACACAATGCTGGTATCTCGCCGAGACGAAGCAATCGAGAATACTCTGTAACCCGCCCGAACAGGCCTTTATTAGAGTGTTTTTGATAGAGTCATTAACCCATCGTAGAAGAACGAGGAATCTATGAAGGTTCTGGTCGCTGTAAAACGAGTAATCGACTACAACGTAAAGGTCCGCGTCAAGCCGGATAATACTGGTGTTGATCTCGCCAACGTAAAAATGGCAATGAACCCATTCTGCGAAATCGCTGTTGAAGAAGCGGTTCGCCTNAAGGAAAAAGGTGTTGCTAACGAAATCNTAGTGGTATCCATTGGCCCCAAGGCCTGCCAGGAGCAAATCCGTACCGCTCTGGCATTGGGCGCTGACCGTGGTATCCACGTGGAAACCGACGAAGAGGTTCANTCTCTTGAAGCGGCCAAGTTGCTTAAGGCCATTGTTGAGAAAGAAGAGCCGAAACTGGTCATTCTCGGTAAACAGTCCATTGATTCCGATAACAACCAGACTGGCCAGATGCTGGCTGCACTGACTGGTATGGGGCAGGGCACCTTCGCATCCGTTGTGGCTGTTGAGGGCGACAANGTTAATGTGACCCGTGAAGTAGATGGCGGTCTTATGACCCTTTCCCTGAATCTGCCCGCGGTTGTAACCACAGACCTGCGTTTGAACGAGCCGCGTTATGCATCTCTGCCAAACATCATGAAGGCCAAGAAAAAGCCACTCGACGTAACGAGCCCGGCTGATCTGGGTGTTGAAATCACACCACGTCTGACCACTTTGAAAGTTGAAGCACCTGCGGCCCGTCAGGCTGGTGTAAAAGTGGCTGATGTTGCCGAACTGGTCGATAAACTGAAGAACGAAGCGAAGGTGATCTGATGAGCATCCTTGTAATTGCTGAGCACGACAACAGCAGCCTGAAACAGGCGACCCTGAGTGTTGTAGCGGCCGCCAAAGCCATCGGCGGCGATATTGATGTCCTGGTTGCCGGTGAAAACTGCGGCGCAGTTGCAGAAGCTGCGGCCANGGCTGAAGGCGTAAACAAGGTACTGGTTGCCGACAACGCGGCTTACGGCCACTTTCTGGGTGAAAACCTGGGTGAACTGGTTGCCGAACTGGGTAAAGGCTACAGCCATATNCTGGCCGCTGCCGGTACTACCGGTAAGGACTTCATGCCACGCGTTGCTGCGCTGCTGGACGTTGCTCAGGTCTCTGACATTATCCGTGTTGAGTCTGAAGACACCTTTGTCCGCCCGATCTATGCGGGCAATGCCATCGCCACGGTTAAAGCCAGCGACAGCATCAAGGTAATTACCGTTCGCCCGACAGGGTTTGATCCGGTCGCTGCTGAAGGTGGCTCTGCTTCTGTCGAGCAACTGGACATTGTAAAAGACGCTGGCCTGTCTTCGTTTGTAGGCGAGCAGAAAGCGGAATCCGACCGTCCTGATCTTGCCAGTGCTGACATTGTTATCTCTGGTGGTCGTGGCATGCAGAATGGCGACAACTTCGCCATGCTGGAGAAGGTTGCGGATCTTCTGGGTGCTGGTATGGGTGCATCCCGTGCCGCAGTCGATGCAGGCTTTGTGCCCAACGACATGCAGGTAGGCCAGACCGGCAAGATTGTTGCCCCGCAGCTGTATATCGCGGTGGGCATTTCCGGTGCTATCCAGCATCTGGCCGGTATGTCGGAGTCCAAAGTGATCGTTGCGATCAACAAGGATGAAGAAGCGCCGATCTTCCAGGTTGCAGACTATGGCCTGGTAGCGGATCTGTTTGAAGCGGTACCGCAACTTGAAGAAGAACTGAAGAAAGTTCTGTAACTTTCTGTCAGACTTCAAAAAAGGCACCTTCGGGTGTCTTTTTTGTTTCAGCATCTTAAACTGTAAATTAATGCCCGCTCCTGTTCTGTTATACCGGAAACCCAGAAATGACTGTCAGCCCGTTCGAAGCTCTTGCCTGTCCTCTTGACGGCTCCCCATTGCAGAAACATGCCAGGAACTGGAGCTGCGCTGCCGGCCACACCTTCGATATTGCACGCCAGGGTTATGTTCACCTGCTACCTGTGCAGAATAAGCGATCCCGGGACCCAGGCGACAACAAAGAGATGGTTGCAGCCCGTCAGCGTTTCCTGAATGCAGGGTATTATCAGCCTGTTGCAGAAGCACTCAGCTGTGCTGTATTCCCCAAGGGTACCACTGAAGCCTCCATCAGTTGCCTGGATGCCGGTTGCGGGGAGGGATACTACCTGCGTCACCTCGCCGATAGCGCACCTGAAAATACCAGCCTCGCGCTTCTGGGGCTGGATATATCCAAATGGGCAGTGTTATCAGCGGCCAAACAGGATAAAAATCCTGCATGGGTTGTGGGGAGTAATGCCAACCTGCCTGTGCAGACAGAAACACTGGACCGCATATTGTGCCTGTTCGGCTTTCCCGTGTACCCGGAGTTTGCCCGAGTGCTCCGGTCCGGCGGTGAGATTATTCTTATAGATGCAGGGCCAGACCACCTACGGGAACTCCGGGAAATTATTTATCCGGAACTGAAAGATCCCCGGCTAGTGCCAGACACTGCTCCCGATGGGTTTACAAATGTGGATATATCGTTTGTTCGCTATAACCTGACCCTCCCGGACAAAGGTGCCATCTCGGATCTTCTGGCCATGACACCTCATCTCTACCGCGCTACCGCCGAAGGCTTGTCCCGAGCGGCGGAACTGGAGTCATTAACGGTTACGGTAGAGACCAGAATTCAGCGCATCCGGAAAGACTGACTGTTAGCGTCTTCCTGCTTTGTGGGGTACTTTACTGGTAATGGGACAGCTCCAGATCGAAACTCCAAAAAGGGATAGATAATGAGTAAGCCAGCAGCAACAACCTACGATCTGATTGTCTTTGGTGCTACCAGTTTCGTAGGCCAGATACTTACACACTACCTGTTCGAATCCTACGGTGTTGCAGGGGAGCTCAAGTGGGCCGTCGCCGGGCGTTCAGAATCAAAACTAGGCGCTCTGAAGTCAGGCCTGGGCACCGGCGCCGACGAGTTGCCGGTAATTCTTGCGGACGCCACTGACGACCAGGCTCTTACAGCAATGTGCGGGCAGACCCGTGTAGTTATCTCTACCGTGGGGCCCTATGCGCTGTACGGAGAGCCCCTGATAAAGGCCTGCGTAGCAACTGGTACGGATTACTGCGATCTTACAGGCGAAGTACAGTGGATCCGGCGCATGGTGGAGCGTTACGAAGATCAGGCAAAGGCCTCCGGTGCGCGGATTGTTCATTGTTGCGGTTTTGATTCCATCCCGTCTGATATGGGTGTTTTCTTTCTGCAGCAACAGGCGGAGAAAACCTTTGGCGAGCCCTGTCAGGATGTGCGTATGCGCGTGAAGGTTGCCAAGGGTGGCCTGTCTGGTGGTACGGTCGCTTCAATGATTAACATCGCCAAAGAAGCCGCTGCCGACCCGGAACTGCGTAAAGAACTGGCCAATCCGTTTTCTATCTGCCCACCGGAACACCGTTCACAGGTACGACAGCCAAGCCTGAAAGGAGCAGAGTTCGACAAGACCTTCAATGTATGGCTTGCGCCATTCGTTATGGGGGCAATCAATACCCGCATCGTGCACCGTTCAAACGCTATGCAAAGTGCCCGATACGGTAAAGAATTCACCTACGATGAAGCCATGATGACCGGCCGTGGTACCAAGGGCCGCCTGAAGGCCTATGGCATAACAGCAATGCTGGCCGGATTCTTCACCGCATCAGCTATCAGGCCCTCCCGCTGGCTGATTGAAAAAATCGTACCCCAGCCGGGTGAAGGCCCTAATCCGGACGCCCAGAAGGCCGGGTTCTATGACCTTCGATTTGTGGGGCGAACCTCGGACGGCAGAACAATGATTACGAAAGTCACGGGTGATGCCGACCCAGGTTATGGTTCAACCAGTAAAATGCTTGGTGAAGCCGGCATGTGCCTGGCATTTGATATTCCCGCAGATCATCCCGGGGGCTTCTGGACGCCAGCTTCAGTACTCGGGGATAAACTTATGGAACGCCTGACAGGCAAGTCAGGGCTGACGTTTGAAGTGGTCGAAACCCGCTAAAGCAGGATCACTCGGTCGGTGCCCGTAAGGGCATCCGGCCCGTGTGCCAGACTGATTACCGTTCTGCCTTCCAGCCAGGCATCAATATGCCGGGTGATTTTCTCTTTTGTAGCCATATCAACACCAGTGAATGGCTCGTCCAGAATCAGCAAGGGCGCCTGGCTCAGAAGCACACGGGCAAGGGCGACACGCCGCGCCTCGCCGCCTGAAAGCCTGCTGCCTGAACTGCCCAGCCAGGTATCCAGCTGATCCGGTTCCGACATAAACCGCTCAGCCAGATCAACCTTCTCCAGAATTTGCCATAGGTCTGTTTCAGTTGCGTCTGGCGAACCCAGCAGAAGATTTGCCCGCAAGGTATCTTCAAACAACACGGTTTTCTGAGTGAGATAGGCGCATGGCAGGGTGACACAGGCTCCGTTTGAAGGCACCAGCAGCCCGGAAAAAGCGTCGGCGAGGGATGATTTCCCACTACCGGAACTCCCGAGTATCCCCACTCGTTCACCGACTTTTACCTGCAGGTCGAAGTGAGTGAAAAGCGGCGCATATGCCGGGTACTTAACCGTCAGGTCTTTTGCCAGCAGCGCCGTACCTTCTGGCAGAACAACGGTATGTGCGGCGCCCTGGGAGTCTGGCTCCCGGCAATCCCGGTTCAGCCTGGCGGCAGACGCCTGGGTGGCCCCCAGCTTGCCGAAAGCATCAGGCAACATACTATAGACTTCTGCAAGCCCGAGGAGGGCTATAGGCAGTAAAACCAGAACAGGGCCGGATATAGCTCCTGAACGAAACAGCTCAAAACCGGCCCAAAGTGCAAACACCGCAGACAGGTTAATCAACAACTGCGAACCCGACTGGTGCCAGCCAATGCGGGAATCCGCTTTTACCTGGTCCGACGACGACTGATACGCCTGCCGCAGGAGCCATGCTCCGTGTTTTCCGGTGCGTCCGGCCGCAGTAAGTTCAGCAAAACCTTCCAGGTGTTCTATAACAGAGGTTCGCAGAGCTTCCTGCAGATCACTCTGGCGGGCAGCAATTTTCACGGTTCGTATATATGTGCCCAATGTAGCTAGTACAAAAGCCACTCCGAGTATCATCCCAACTCCGACAGCAACCTGAATATCAAAAAGTATCGCTGAAAAGCCGAATACGAGCAGCGTAACAAATGCTGCAAGTGCAGCAGGGGCGATCAGGCGCAGGTATAGGGTATCCAGCGCATCAACATCATTTGTCAGCCGGGACAGCCATTGAGCGCCGGTTAACTCATGTCTCTGACCCCGACCAGCAGAGGCCAGCCTGCGAAACAGTTCAACCCGGATATCGGTTAATAACCTTAACACCGTATCGTGGTTATACAGGCGCTCTGCGTAACGGGACACCGTGCGGGATACCGCAAAAAAACGTATGCCACCACCGGGAATGTAGAGGTTAATCGTGGCCGGCAAACTTGCTGCCAAAAGAATGCCTGCCAGCGCGGTTTTTGTAATAAACCAGCCAGACAACGCCAGCAGCCCAAGGCCGGAGAGCAGGGCTGCAAGCATTAACAGAGCTCCGATCAGAAGTCTTCCGGGACGGGCATAGATAAGCTTCAGCCAGGGTTTTAACTCAGACATTCCTGATATCTCCTCCGGAAACCAGCAGTACCCGGTTAGCAAGAGCAAGCAGGGCGTGATGATGGGTGGAAAAAATCAGTGTTTTGCCTGCCATAGCGAGTTTGTGCAGGGCTTCCAGTACAAAGAGTTCGCTGTCACTGTCGAGGCCGGCGGTAGGCTCATCCAGAAGAATCACCTCATAGTCCGCAACGAAAATACGGGCCAGACTCAGGCGCCGGGCCTGTCCACCGGAAAGCCCCTGGCCGTCTTCAGAAACTGCACTGAAAATGCCAGCTTCCCGGCTATCCAGTAAAGGGCCAAGCCCCACATTTCGCAAGGCCGCTTCTATTGCTACATTGGAGACGTCCGGGCTCGTAAGCCGCAGATTGTCCGCCCATGTGCCATGCACGAGAAAACCGCTCTGGCCAAGCCAGCCAAAAGCAAAACTACCCGCGGGCTTACCGAACAGGCGAACATCGCCGCTGTCTGGTTCCAGAAAACCTGCCAGCAGGTGTAAAAGGGTGGATTTACCGCTTCCTGATGGACCGGTCAGGGCGATTACCTCGCCTTTACTTACGGTAAGAGAGATATTGTTCAGGATCTTGTGGTCCGGGCGAAATGCCACAGACACAGAGTTCAGCTTGATTGTATCTGTGTCTGTATCCGGCTCAGGGGCCAAACCCTCCGGGCCTGCCTCTTTTTCAGGAGCCAGAGCGGTAGGCGCATCAGTACCAAGCCTTGCCAGAATCTCTGCGCCAGCTCCAAGTGCAGCGGCACGATCATGATAGTGCTGGGAGAGCGTACGCAATGGCTGAAAGAATTCCGGGGCAAGCAACAGAATCAGAAGGCCAGAGAAAAGCGTCAGATCAGACGATGGTCCATAGGTGATATAGCCAAGAAGACCAAAGCCGATATAAATGGCGATTACGGCGATCGCAACCGACGCGAAAAACTCCAGAACCGCTGATGACAGAAACGCAATACGCAGGGTTTTGAGGGTAATCCTGCGGTAATGATCCGACCGTTTCTGGATCAGCTCTGCGGCGCTGTCAGTCTGCCCGAACAGTTGCAGGGTGGTCAGCCCCCGGACCTTGTCGAGGAACTGGCCAGACAGCCGGCTGATGGTCTCGAAATGTTGCTGATTGAGCTTTTCTGCGCCCATACCCACCAACGCCATAAACAGGGGAATCAGGGGAGCTGACAGCAGAAGGAAAATCCCCGCAAACCAGTCCAGATAAAACACAAGCAACAGAATCAGCAAAGGAATCACAAGAGAAAGGATCATCTGGGGGAGGAAACGCGCAAAATATCCGTGCAGCGCATCAACGTGATCAATCCATTCCCGTGCCAGGCTGCCAGCTGAGGTTTGCCCCAGGGCCAGCGGGCCACTGTTTCGCCAGTGCCTGTGAATTTGTCTGCGCGCAGTGCGACGAACCTGCTCACTGCATCTTGCGGCGAGTTGCGTCTGAACACCCTGAGCTATCGCACGAAAAATAATAGCCAGTACAAGCCCGGCAAAAAGAGGCGCCAGCACAGAGGCTGGCGCATTTTCAATAACTCCAAGGTGAACGATCCGGGCCAGAAACACCATCTGGACGATGGTTGCGACACCTGCAAGGGTGCCGGCTGCAACTGTACCCCGGATCCAGCGCTTATTGCCGCTGGCAAGCCCGGAGAGCCAGCGCCTTACGGCGCTGCTCTCAACCTGCGTTTCACTCACTTAGTGGTAGCCCTCACCAGCCCGTACCTTGCCCCGGAAGACCCAGTAGGTCCAGGCGGTGTACACAAGCACGAAGGGAATCACAATCAACAGACCCAACAGCAGGAATACCTGTGAGTTGTATGCTGACGCCGCATCCCACAGGGTGTAGTCAGGTGGAATCAGGTAAGGCCAGCGACTGACGATCAGGCCAAGATAGGTTGTGATGAACAATCCCATTGTGGCCACAAAAGGCATGCCTTCATAGCGATTGCGTACAGACCGGAAAATCTGGAATGCACACAGCAGAGTCAGGGCAGGCAGCACCCAGATAATACTCAGGTTGCTGAACCAGCGCTCACGAACCATGTCGTCAATGAAGGGTGTCCAGACACTGATAATCCCGAAGACAATCAACACGGCTGCCAGCAGGGGCAGGGAGATCCTGTAAGCCCATTCCTGAAGCCGTCCCTCTGTTTTCATGATCAGCCAGGTAGAGCCCAGCAGCGCATAACCTGCAAGCAGTCCAAGGCCGGTCAGCACCGTAAAGGGAGTCAGCCAGTCCATGCCACCACCTGTAAACACGCCATTAGTCGTTTCATAACCCTGAATGTAGGTCCCGACAACAACGCCCTGAGCGAAGGCTGCTACTGTGGAACCTCCGGCAAAGGCCCAGTTCCACAAGTAGCGTGAAGTACGCGCTTTGAAGCGGAACTCAAAGGCAATGCCCCGGAAAATAAGACCGGCGAGCATCAGGAAAACACCGATATACAGTGCAGGCAGCAGAATGCTGTAAACCAGAGGGAATGCGCCCAGAAGTCCGGCGCCGCCAAGCACCAGCCAGGTTTCGTTGCCATCCCAAACGGGCGCGACGGAATTCATCATAGTGTCGCGATCCTGCTCCGACGGAGCAAAGGGGAACAGGATTCCCACGCCCAGATCGAAACCGTCCATCAGTACATACATGATGACGCCAAAACCAATAATAAATGCCCAGACCAATGTGAGATCAAACAGTTCCATATTCACTTGCCTCCCTGATTGACTGGCTTGAGTTTTGAGTCTTCGTGCAACTCAAACGGCACATGACTGGCAGACAGAGGTCGCATAGGCCGGTCAGATTCGTCGGGCTCATTGTCGTATTTATCCTCAAGCCCTTCATAGAGCACTCGCATCAGGTAATACAAACCGGCAGAGAACACCATGGAATAAACCACCACATAGCCGATCAACGTGAAAAGGGCCATGCCTCCGGTCAGCGACGGGGTTACAGCCTGGGCCTGAGTCATTATCCCGTACACTAGCCAGGGTGCCCGGCCGACTTCGGTTACAAACCAGCCGGTGAGTACCGCAATAAACGGAGCAACACTCATAAAGCGCATACTCTGCAGAAACCAGCGGGCGCGCCAGTAGCGGTTACCAACCCGCAACGCCAGCCCTGTGAACCCCATCAGAATCATTAAGGTTCCAAGCCCGACCATGGTCCGGAACGACCAGAACACAATGGCAACCGGGGGCTGTTCTTCGCGCGGCACATCCTTCAAGCCTGGCACCACACCATCGAATGAATGAGTCAGAATCAGGCTGGCCATACTCGGAATGCCGATTTCAAAGTGGTTGGTCTGGTTCTCCTGGTCTGGAATGGCGAACAACAGGAGTGGCACATGTGAAGAGGTTTCCCAGTTACCTTCCATAGCCGCTACCTTGGTTGGCTGATGCTCAAGGGTGTTAAGCCCGTGTGCGTCACCTACCAGGAGTTGTGCCGGCGCGATGAACAGAATCAGCCAAAGGCACATTGAGAGAGCCTTGCGGTTGGCCTCTACTTCGCGGCCCTTAAGCAGGTACCACGCGCTTACGCCGGCGACAACAAAAGAGCCGGTAAGGAAAGACGCGAGAACCTTGTGAGCGAAGCGGTACTGGAATGACGGGTTGAATATTGCCTCTGTCCATGAAGTTACATGGAAAACACCATCACGCAGTTCGAAGCCCGCAGGGGTCTGCATCCAGCTGTTTGCGGAGAGAATCCAGAATGCAGAAATGAAGGTCCCTGTGGCCACCATGATCGCCGCAAACAGGTGGACGCCCGCAGGCACCCGATCACGCCCGAACAGAAGCACACCAAGAAATGCCGCTTCCAGGAAGAACGCTGTAATCACCTCATAGCTCAGCATGGGGCCGAGGAAATTGGCGGACGCCTGGGAAAAATTACTCCAGTTGGTGCCGAACTGGAACGACATCACGATACCGGATACCACACCCATCCCGAAAACCACGGCGAACACTGTGGTCCAGAATGAGGACAGCTTTGCCCAAACGGGGTTTCTCGTTTTGTACGCAAGCCCCTCAAGGACAGCGATATAGGAAGCAAGGCCGATGGTAAACACCGGAAATATGGCATGAAAAGACACAACAAACGCGAACTGAATTCGCGACAGAATGAGAGGATCTAGTTCCATAGGAACACTCCGGTAATGATAACTTCACAATAAACGAGCCCAGCAAACTCGTTCGGTCGCTGCCTTAGCTTGTATTGTTATATTGTTATTACCAGCAGATACGGTGCATGCTACCGGATATGGTAACAAAACCGATAGGACAGATTGTCGCACTCGTTGACTTAAGACAATTTTGGTGCAACGCATGAGCTATTACGAAGAACGGATACTGCCACACATCATAGACCGTGCCTGTTCTATGGGCCAGGTTATGAAGCTGCGCAGCCAGCTTGTGCCGAGAGCCAAAGGCCGGGTTCTGGAAGTAGGCATGGGATCAGGTATTAACCTGGAATTCTACAACCCGGAAACCGTTTCCATGGTTTACGGGCTTGAGCCTTCAGACGGTATGCGGCGCAAAGCAATTCCCAATGTAAAGCGTTCGCCGATACATGTGGAGTGGCTGGGCCTGCCGGGAGAACAGATCCCTCTCGCCGACAATAGTGTGGATACTATTCTGCTTACCTTTACGTTATGCACTATACCTGACTGGAATACCGCACTGCTGCAGATGAAACGGGTACTGAAACCAGGGGGCGAACTCCTATTTCTGGAGCATGGTGAAGCACCCCATGAGACTACCCGTAAGTGGCAACACAGGATTACCCCCGGCTGGAAAAAAATATCCGGTGGTTGCCACCTGAACCGACATATCGCAGATCTGATCCGCCACGCCGGTTTTGAGCTGGAGGAGCTTGAGAACTTCTACATTCCCAATGCTCCTAAAATAGCAGGCTATATTTATAAAGGCATGGCGCGGAAATCAAACTGAGATATCCGTGCAGATTGCCAGAACAAAGAAAGTCAGGAGCAAACTGATGAGCAAAAACATAAAAACCGTATTCTTTGCACTAGCCGCCCCCTTGGCGCTGAATGTAAGTGTAGCGATTGCTGCCGGAGATTCAGACCCTGGAGAATCCATTGCCACACAGGGCAACGGCGCAGGTGCTCTGGCCTGCAGCATGTGCCATGGCCCTGACGGGAAGGGCAACGATGCTGCTGGCTTCCCGGACATCGCAGGCCTCAATGCTGAATACATGAGCAAGCAGCTTCATGACTACGCCAAAGGCACTCGAAAAAACCCGATCATGCAGCCTTTTGCATCAGCACTGAGCGATGAAGATATTCAGGCGGTAACCACTTACTACCAGAACCTCGAATCACAAACTGCAGCCGTTACTCACCAGACCGCAAACCCGGATAACCAGGGCGAATGGCTGGCGATGCGTGGCGACTGGGATAACGTCATCCCCGCCTGCAACCAGTGCCATGGGCCCAACGGCATGGGGGTAGGGAAATCCTTTCCGGCTCTGGCGGGGCAGCACTCAAGCTACCTGAAAGCTCAACTGACCGCCTGGCGAAGCGGAACCCGTGACAATGATCCGAACGAATTGATGAAAGGCATTGCGGAACGGCTCAGCGAACAGCAGATCTCGGTTATAGCCGACTATTATGCGAAGCTGCCCGAGCAACTGGCGAAGCAGACCAGCCAAAAGGAGAGCCACTAATGAACATCCGGAAATCACTCCGTTCGGTTGCAGTCAGCTCCTTCTTGGTTCTGGCCCTGTCTACGCTTGTTCACGCAGCAGACACCAAAGTGGATTACCAGAAACAGATACCCCCAGGACCTGCAGGCGAGGTCACCTTTAAGCCACCACTGGAAGCAGATATACCCGACAACCAGTATGGAGACATGGTTCGCCTTGGCCGCGACCTGTTCATGAATACCCAGCAATTGCGCGGCAAAAACGTGTTTAACGACCAGAACTGCGTAAATTGCCACCTGGACGCTGGCCGGGCGGCTCACTCAGCACCCATGTGGGCAGCGTTCGGAATGTATCCGGCGTATCGAAGCAAAAATGACAAGGTAAACACTCTTACAGAGCGCCTGCAGGGTTGTTTTACCTACTCCATGAACGGCATCCCTCCGGAAGCCGGCAGTGAAACCCTCGTTGCTATGGAGACCTATATTCACTGGCTATCAACCGGTGCACCTGTCAACAAGGCTCTCCCGGGCCGTGCCTACCAGAAACTTGAGAAACCGGAGGGCGGTTATGACCGCAATCGCGGTGCCAGGCTTTACACAGAACAATGCGCGGTATGCCATGGTGATGATGGCAACGGCCAGCGGGTGGCAGGGCAGGTTGTATTTCCACCTCTATGGGGCGACGGAGCCTACAACTGGGGAGCCGGGATGCACCGTGTAAACACCGCAGCAGGTTTCATCAAAGCCAACATGCCACTGGGCAAACCATACTCCCTGAGTGATCAGGACGCCTGGGACCTGGCAGCGTTCATCAACAGCCACGAACGCCCCCAGGACCCCCGACGCCGCACTCAGGATTCCCTGGACAGCACCGCTGAAACCTTCCATAACCATGATGGTTTCTACGGTAAGGAAGTGGACGGAAAACGCCTCGGGGATCACCATAACTACGGCGAAAACCCTGGTGTTGCCAGCCAGTAGCAGGTACCGAAGCCGCCGGTAAAGCTTGCCGGCGGCGTTTTGAATTGCGTTATTATCCGAGGCCTTATACAATTCTGGCCCTTAAAACCTGCCCCCGAATGCTCCGGTGGTGAAATTGGTAGACACAAGAGACTTAAAATCTCTCGACCTCACGGTCGTGCCGGTTCGATTCCGGCCCGGAGCACCAATAAAATCAATAGCTTATATATTTCTGGAAAATCCCGGCGCGCTTCTAAAGCTCTTTTGTAGACGCTATGTAGACAAAATGGGTGCCTTTTATCCTTCCTTGAACTGACCTTAAGACTCTAACTTCTTTGGGAACACGTTAATGAAGTGTTCGGCTGTCATTGGTTCCAAAGCTTGCTGGTTGTCGGCCCGATTAAACAAAAGCGAACATTCGAGAACCAGCCATTTCCGCCAATTTTTCCTCCTGCGCCGCTCTGAAACCGACGATTTTCAAAACTCAGAACGTTCGATCGCCCCGATTGCGACCGGAGAATCTTGATGGCGAAACGGCCTGTCGCTAAAGTGTGGGTATAATGAAAAATACTCAAAACGCCAAAATTCCTGCGGTTTAATGTGAACGGCTCTGCACACTTTTCACAAAGCATTTCTGTAGGTATCTGTTTCGGCGAGGGAAATTTTCGTCCCTCTGGATTTAACTTGCAAAAATGCGCACAAATATCCCGCGTGCACACTTTTGACAAGATCAGGAGCCCAAAAGCCCTCTGAGATAGAAAGGTAATACTCTGAAAAATATAGCCTATTCGGGTTGTGAAGGAGTTTTGGGCGGGGCGATAGTGTTGAGGTTTAATAAGAATGCAAACTAATAAGCTGTTATGTGCCTATGCTTTGGTTCTTTTATATATGCATAACTACTATTTCATAAGGGAATATTTATGAATACTAAAATTAAATTTTCGGTACTATCGTTATTTACTATGTTAAGTTTTTCGTCATCAGCTAGTTCTAGTGATTATGCTGGGACTGCTCATGTAATTAAAGGTGAGGCTAAAGTCAACGTTTCAACGTTATTTACCTGTAAAAAAGGACGTTCACGTCCGTCTCCAGTCGGCATTAAAAAATATGATAATATTGAATATATTGTTCCTGCAAAGGTTCAGTATGAACAAAATAGTTTTGCCACAGACCTTTATAATGAATGCTCGAAGGTAACCCCAAAATCTTTATCTGAGGTTAACTTGTCGTCCGTACCTATCATAGAAGTAGATAAAGATGGAGAGGTTATTACAGGGTACATATTTGCGGATAATTACTTTGAGTTATTTATAAACGGTAAGTTAATAGCCGTGGATCCTATACCTTTTACTCCTTTTAATTCCAATGTCGTGAAATTTAAAGTTAAAAAGCCATATGATATTGCAATCAAAGTTGTTGATTGGGAAGAAAATTCTGGCTTGGGTAGTGAAGATAATCGTGGTAAACGTTTTCACCCAGGAGACGGTGGTTTTATAGCAAGTTTCTCTGATGATACGATAACAGATTCTAGTTGGTCAGCTCAAACTTTTTACACCTCCCCTATTTATGATCTGAGTTGTGCTAAAGAGATTGGAGAGCAGCGTTCAACAACAGAATGCGATACCAATGGTGCGGATAAATACATTGATACCTACTCATTACATTGGGATATACCGGTAAATTGGAAATCAGACGACAGCTACTTATCTTGGCCAAACGCAGTGGAGTTTACGGAGTCTGAAATTGGAGTCGATAATAAGAAAGCTTATATGAACTTCCAAGAACAGTTCTCTGGTGCTGGCGCTTCATTTATTTGGTCAAACAATGTTGTGTTAGATAACCTTGTCTTATTAAGGTATCGAGTTAAATAAGGCACATAACAAGTTGCTCAAGTCGGATTGCGGTAAACTGTCACCTTGTTTGCAAAAAAAAACGCAAACAAGCCGCCACTTCACCACAACCGCTTAGCAAGGCTACATGGACTCCCCCTGCGGTCAAGCAACGCCATTTGATTTCGAATCGGTTTGAGACTGCAGCTCTACATTCGGCCTCTGTGTGGGCGCTTTTGCCCGGGCCAGGATGATGATGCGTGTGAGTGATGGCCTCATTCGTTAGTCGGCTTGTTATAGCCGCTGAGCTAAACAGGCTCTATCACTCTTGGTCTGACCGTTCCGTCATCGCTTGCCGTTGCAAGACTCGGTTGGCAGGCGTGCTCTGCCTGTCGTCGTTGCTCGGTTATCAGCCCTCCAGAGGCTGCGTTTTAAACTCTGTCTGATTCATGAGCAGTGCCCATATAATCCGGGCATTCTTCGCTGCCAACGCGACGGCTGCCCGCTTGTACCCACGTCGCTCTACCAACTCTTTGGCCCAACTGCTTAGCCGGTCATTCTTATCGGATAATTTCGCTATGACTGCTCGGGTGCCATGAATTAACAGCGTTCGAAGATATTTGTCTCCGCGCTTGGTGATTCTGCCCAATCGGGGTTTGCCACCCGTCGAATATTGCCGGGGCACCAGACCCAGCCAGGCGGCAAAATGTCGTCCGCTTTTGAATTGTCTGGGATCAGGAGCGCTGGCGAGAATGGCTGTCGCGGTTTGTGGTCCAATGCCAGGGATAGCCATCAGGCGCTTGGCTTGCTCATCACGCCGGGCCATGGCTTCGATTTCCCTGTCATAAGCCAGGATCTCTTCATCAAGTTGTAGGATGCGCNGGTTGATGTTGTTGAGTAATCGCCTTGCCAGCATGGGTAAGCCGTTTTCGGCATCCTCCAGGATTTCTGGAATCCGGTGTCGAGCGTGATAGCGCCCTTGAGGGATGATCAGCCCGAACTCAGCCAGCAGTCCACGAATCTGGTTGATCTGGGCCGTGCGTTCTTTGATCAGCCCACGACGAATGCGGTGTAGGCAAAGTACCGCTTGTTGATCCTCGGTCTTGATCGCTACGAAACGCATATTGGGTCGACCGACAGCTTCGCAGATGGCCTCGGCATCGTTGTCGTCGTTCTTGCTGCTCTTGCGATAGGGGGCAACAAAGCGGGGGGCAATGATCCGGGCATCGTGGCCGAGCCTGGTCATCTCCCGTGCCCAGTAGTGGGCACCAGAACAGGCTTCCATACCGATCAGGCACGGTGGCAGCTGTGCAAAGAACGCCAGCAGTTTAGGGCGATTAAGCCGTTTGCGAACCACGACCTTGCCGTATTGATTGGTGCCATGAATACTGAACACAGTTTTCGCCAGATCGATGCCAATAGTTGTAACATTCATGAGGACTCCCCCTCTTCTGATTGAAGTCTGACTACACCTTCAATGTGGCACATGATTGATGCCATGGGAGCAGGGGGAGTCCATATCATTCGTTATGAGTACATGATGGAGGTTTATGGAGAGTAATTGGCAGGTTGCAGGCTTGGAGCTTATCGCATTTCTCAATTATTCCTTCGCATTCATCGTGTCTATCGAGATTGCTTCTCGTGACTTGCTCACGGTTGGCCGAAAATTGAGTTGGACTGCATTTGTCTGGTTAATTCCTCTCATTGGCCCATTCGTCGCGCATCGGCATCTAAAAATTGGTTGGGCGAAAGGGAGAAATGGCGGTGGTAATTCAAATGTTCCACCCGGTGACGGGGGGGCTTTTAGTGCAAACTCATAACAAGGCGCTGTTGTCGGACGCACCTACGCTGCGCTCCGGCACGCCGCAAAGCCAAGCGTTAAGTGTAAAGCCATGAATGAAGTTAGTACGGAAAAATGGTTTATTCACGATCCGGACAAGATCATGAAAATAGCTGCAGGAGTTACGCATCTTTCAGCTGCCTTAGAACCAAGAGAAGATTTAATGTTCTTTGAGCACAAATCTAAGCCATTAAATATCGACTTTGGATTCTATGGCGATGAGGTGACATTGGAAGGCGAATGGGTGGTATGCGTACTGAACACCTCTCTCGAAGAACCGTGGGATGATCCAATAGATCGAATAAGTTCAAATAGTTTTGTAGAGGGTCTCAAGAATGTACAAAGCTGCGTGGCAAAATACACTTAACAAGGCCATCACAGGAATCCAAAACCGCCGCTCCGCTCTGGTTTTGTCTCCTGTGATGGCGGCGTTATAGGGTGAGGATAGTTCGTTAATAACTCGAAGCGGATATTAAAATCCCCAATCGAAACAGAGGCTTAAAACATCACAACAGAAAATTACGCATCAACGGTGATCACTTGACCTGTTATAAATCCATCAACAGAGCGAGCAAACGCCTTACCTACCAAGCTGCCTGGTACTGGTTGAAAGCCTGACATCATTTCTCCATAGACGTCCCATGCCTCTTCAATTACGGTTGGGTTAATCGAATTTATGCGGATGCCTCTTGGTAGCTCAAAGGCCACAGTCTTAACAAAGGTATCAATGGCTCCGCTGGTGGTGGCATCAGCAATCGCCATAGGGATTGGTTTTGAGCTCAGGATTCCAGTAATCAGAGAGAATGATCCGCCATCATTGATGTATTCCTGACCAATACGAACTAAATTGATCTGCCCCATCATCTTACTGAGGACGGTTGTCATCCATTGTCCTTCGGTCATTTCGGTAAAATCGGCGTATTCACAAAGGCCGACCGTGTTGACGACAGCATCGAATGTACCTATTTGCTCGAATAGGTGTCTGATGGATGACTCACTACCAATATCCACTTGATAATCACATCCCTTGCCTGAATAGCTGGCGGTGACCACTTCATGGTGTCCCAGTCCGCTCAGTGCGGCTTGACCCATTTTCCCTGATGCTCCTATTACAATAATCTTCTTCATATCTACCTCTTGCTGTGCCAGTTGTTTGTCATTTGAGTAGCCATAGTAGTCAGCCAAGCATACAATTATAAACAGTTAACTCTTGTTAGAGATACAAGTATGAGTGGTATTGATCGGTTGGAAATTAAGCAGTTAAGGATATTTCAAGCCCTGTTAAGGGAGCGAAATGTTTCTCGGGTTGCTCAGCAGGTTGGGTTGACACAACAAGCTGTCAGTGGGCAACTGAGTAAATTGAGAGAGATATTTAATGACCGGCTATTCCTTCGTAAGAGTAATGGGCTGGTACCTACGCCCTATGCCGAACAATTGAGTGGCAAGATTGATCAGGCTCTGCAAGGTTTTGAGCAACTGTTAGAGCCTGAGTCGTTTGAGCCTGAGCTTATAGTAGGCACTTATGTTATTGCCGCCACCGATTATGCTCAGCAAGTCGTGTTGCCGGAAGTTATCGCCAAGATGCGACAACAGGCCCCCAATTTGAAAATCATTATTCAAGATTTGGATATTGACAATTTAAGTGATTCGCTTACAACAGGAAAAATTAATCTGGTGATAGCATGTCCAGATTTTGTGCCAAGTAATTACCCCTGTAGGACGCTTTTTTCTGAGCATCATATTTGCGTTGCGGCTAAGAACTCTCCATTGGCTAATAAGAAATTGCGTCTTCATGATATTGCCGGCTATCCTCAAATTATTGTTTCGCCCTCTAGGCCCAATTTTCGAGGATCAATAGATACTTGGTTCGAAGAGCATGGCTTGAAGCGTAATGTTGTAATTTCTGCACCTTGCTTCTCTATCGTTCCTCTTTATTTGGAAAAAACCGAAGCTATTGCCTTTTTACCATCGAGAGCGCTGGAAAACTCCAATTTGTCTATCCTTGATCTTTCGGAGAGTCCTTTGAGTTTTGATGTGATTGTGGCTTGGCATCCGCGTTCAAATAAAGACGCCCTACACAATTGGGTTGTTGATTTTCTATAACCTATTTACTGCCCAATAGGCACCACTATCAGCTATTAGCACATAGCTGCTACTCTCCAAATATTCGTATGTTACCCTATAACAAGTTGCAGCAGTTCGCGCCTTTGGCGCCGGACGCTCTTACCTCGCGCCGCTATGCAAAGCATTATGTGGGCAGTTCATGAAGGGATTAGAATGCCGAAAAATTTGACCGAAGCGAAGGACAAGCTTTTAAGCACAGAGTACCCGCGTTGGCGCAATTTTTTATCGTGCACGATTCTCGTGCTTGTCGTCACGGGCGCAGTATCAGCTTGGTGGTATGTCTATTACACGACCCCCGACACTGAGTGCCACAAAGGATTTTTGTATTTCTCTGTCATATGGTTGGCTGTGCAGTGGGTAGTCATTGGTTATCTATATCGCTACCAAAACATTCCGGCATTTGCTCGGGATGCGATCAAGCTGCAGATATTGTTAGGTAATATTTGGTTTGGGCTATTTCTTTTTTCGCTACAGCCTTGTGCTCAGTAGTCCACCCACATAACCAGTAGTTGTAGTTTGTTCCGGCCTACGGCCTCCACCGGACGGCCTTTTCTCCGCTTCGCTACGTAAAGGCCACCGTTGAATTTAGGCGTTATCTTCAAAATTTCATGTCTGCTTTGCGATCAACGCGAAAAGTTCAATAGGACCTTTATCCCTAGCCGAATTAATGGATCACCAGTTTTCTTTTCTATGCTTCAGGAGTCTGCAAACGTACAGTTATTGACAGAACTCCAAGGTGGCGGAATATTCTCACAGTTCAGTTTCTCCCAGGCATAAGCGGTATCGTCAGGCAGTGCGTCGATTTCCGTCTGTGTCACTTCACGGACTTGAGTGAGGCGATTAACCCGTTCGAGCCAGGAGTCTTTCGAGGTGCACGCTAATTCCTCAGTGCGCTGCGGCCGCTTCACCTCCCATCGTAAAGCCCTCGTAATCCAGTATCGACCCCGAGCATAAAGGCCAACAACTTGCCTTTGGAGGGTTCGCCATACTGATTAACAGGCCAATCAAGATACTCACCGGTGTCCTGATTGAACTCCAGCCATTAGTTAGCTGCATGATGTTGGGCTAAGATGTTGCCATAGCCGCCCGGAGATGGCTGGCCGGTATTGTGATCTGAATATCGCTGATGCACAGCTATGATCGGAAAACGAGCAAAATTGCATCAATTGATCGCAAGTGATGCAAAAACAACAAGGCAGCTGTGGATTAAGCTCTGTGAAGCGTTTTTCTACAGGCTCGTTAGTATTGAACCAATACACTGAGAGTGTCAGCAGGATATGAAAGACCCAAGCAAACCTGTGTTCTGGCGAGATTGGCGCATGCCTTATGTGGAGCTCCGGAAAGTCGTGGACGGAAGACAGGTCTGCTACGCCCCACACAGCCATACTCAATGGTCCCTGGGTGCTATAACTGAAGGCCAGAGCACATTTCTCTACCGGGGCGGTCAGTTTAAGGTCAGTGCAGGAAATTTGGTAATTGTGAATCCTGACTGGGTGCATGCCTGTAATCCAATCGACAATCAGCCTTGGGGCTACCTGATGCTGTATGTTGACACCGATTGGTTAACCAATTTGCGATACGAGGCGGGCCTTCTGGAAACACCTTGTTGGGAGGATATCGCGACAGCCACCATGCCTGATCACGAGTGGTATGCGGGCTATTGTCGGATTGCAGAATGTTTGCTGGGGCCGGATCGAGAGTTGCTGGAAAAGCAAACGGCTGTCGTGGAATACCTGACAGCCCTGATGCACGAACTGTCAGGCCAGGCGGCAGAACCGCGACCGAAGGCACCGGATAACTTGCAAGCGGTGGCTGACTACTTGAAGGCTCACGCATCAGAGGAGGTGTCTTTGGATACGTTGTGCGAGCGCTCCGGATACAGCCCGGGGCATTTAATACGCTCCTTTAAGCATCACTTTGGCTTCACTCCACACGCGTATCTGATCAATTACAGGGTCCAATACGGGCAACGGGAGCTGAAACGCGGCAAGCCTATTGCTGAAACTGCAGTTAATGCCGGATTTTCCGACCAGCCACATTTTCAACGCACCTTCAAGAAATTGCTGGCTGCCACGCCGAAGCAATACCGACAGTCATTACTCAATCAGCAGATAGATACAGCTGGCGGCAAGTAACAGTGCGAGTGCCCGGTTCAGTATCCTCAGAACAATGGGGCGTTGAATGTACCGTCGCAGATAAACTCCAGCGTAAACCCAGCAACTTAGTGACAGCCAGCAGATGGGCATATAGAGCATCGCAAACATGATGACTTCACGGAAGTCGTGACAACTCGTGTAAGCCCCAATCCCCGAAGCTGAAGCTAGCCACGCTTTCGGGTTGAGCCACTGCATGATCGCGCCGGTTATAAACCCCGGTGCCTTTTGGGTTTCGCCCTCTGGCAGGCGCCCGTCATCGAGAAAAAGCTGCACACTAAGATAAAGCAAAAATGCGACGCCGGCCCAGCGCAAGAATGCGTTGAACCCTGGTACAACCGTCAGCACAGAATAAAGCCCCAGACCTATAGTAACGAAAAGGACGATGAACCCCAGAGTCGCACCGGTAACGAAGATTAGCCCTTTGGAAAGGGGGTAGCGGGTGCCGCTGCTCAGACACACCAGGTTTACGGGGCCGGGCGAAATGGAAGCCGCCAGGGCAAAAGCCGTCATTGGTAAAATCAATGATATTGTCATTTTTGTCTCTTTGTTTATTGGCTCCTGCTAAAGTTTGCGATAGCGTAAGTGCTAAGTATTGAACAAAATTGAGGTGACCCTGTTCGGTGGAGTCGGGTTCAGAGTGCGGGCGATTTTACGGAGAATGCTAACAAAGCTGTGCATGCGACAAGCGTGTGATCGTGACGGTGAGGCGGTAGAAAAAAACCAAACGAACCCGGTTTGATAAGATTGAGAAAACGATCCTGCCATTCTTCTGAAGATCATCCTGTCTACCTGTTTCAAGGGCATTATCTCCAGCTGCGAGATGAGGCAACGGGGCGACAGCGAAAAGGAGAAAACCATCTACAGACTCTTTGGGAAATAGATCATATTATGTCAAATTACTACACTTTTACTTTAAATTTAAAACTTAAGCGAAATTTAACTTATACAGATATCACGGTATTGGAATATATTCTTAATGGTGAAGGGGCTCCACCAACTGATTTACCAGATCACAATTTTTTTGATAATGGGCTGCCAAAACATGTTTACTGGAAATCATATAAGGATTTTTCAGTAGGAAGCTGGCGTTCTGAGTTTTGGAAATCAGTGTACTCTCCAGGTTGTATTGCAGATGGTGAAATGAATTATGGTGTAAATATACATCTGCCTAGTACTAAAATGGAGGGTGCTCTTAGCGAACTTCCATTTGCTTGCTGGCTTGCAACAATTAGTGCTTCAATTGGATATGTAGGGGCAATTACCTGTGAAGATGATGGTGTTGGAATGCCACTATTACTTATGTTTGTAAGTGACGGGCAGTTAAAAATAAGTAGCTTGCCTGGCAATCTTGAAATGGACTCCGCTGAAGGTATATCTGGTTAATCGGCTGTGTGGACAATCAAATATACTTGGAGCTCCTGATGTGGTAATTGTACTATCTGAAGGAGGGTCTGGTTTTACTAAACCACCCAAAAGGGATGTTGTTGGATATGAAGATAAACTTACCCCTTGTTTAGCCATCCCTGAAACCGAAATGCCTAATGGAAGCCGGGTTGGGTGAGGGGTAGCCAGCCGTTGTGCTAACTATTCAGAGCGGAAAACCCTTCAGGACAAATAGAGGCCAACTATGAGTACCTTCCAGACAAACTTCGTCGTGGCGAGTGATAAACAGGAATGGCGGGCTCTTTTTGACGGCTACGCCGAATTCTATGACGTACCCATGAGTGATGCTATTGCAGATGAAGTGTGGAAATGGCTATTGGACCCGACTCACGTGCTTGAAGGGTTGATCATCCGCACTGACACTGGCAATGCAGTCGGTATCGCCCATGTTCGTGCTTGCCCGCGCCCTCTTGGCGGGAACGAAATTGGGTTTCTGGATGACATGTACGTTTCCATGGAGGCTCGCGGTAGTGGGGCCGCCGACGCTATTTTCGAGGCTCTTCAGAACCTCGCTCATGAGCGAGGCTGGGCTGCTATACGCTGGATTACCCAGTACTTCAATGATCGAGGCCGAGCCTTCTATGACAGGTACACCTCGGGGCCGAGTGATTTCATCATGTACCAGTGGAAGCGGTAACCCTGCATCGCTAAAAGCGTAATGGCCGCTGAATATTGGCATTAGGGACTACCAGCTTCTAACTAATTGAATAACTATATTATTTTCAGTTGCCTTGGCTCCATTCATATGGTTTCAAGAGTTGCTTTCTTGGCATCCGGAGCATTAGGGTTGTTGCACTATTATTTTCGGCTATTTCGCCCGGCATTAATGGTGTCGTTTTAGAATCGCCAATCTTCGCCGCAGTGATGGGGATAATACATTTGATCCTCGTGTGGGCTATTGTCAGAAGAATGGCTTAGGCAATGCCTGTTATCATTTTTCTTCCAATTCTTCAGTACGGAACTTTGTGCCTGAAGACTGGTATTCAGGGTCAAAGCCACCGTCAGTTGAATGTGTTTTTTCAGGCATTAGGCGACAATCTCGGCTTTGAATACCCGGAGAAACCGGCAACTGCGTTGGTAGGGCTTGGTCTCGCTTACCAAGATCCAGCGTCGCCTTAGTCGGCAAATACGAACTCTCAAAAACTGAAAGGCCGTTGGCCTCTGTTTCGTGTTTCGATCCAACAATAACGGGCTATCAATAACTGACATACAAATCTTAACGGTATGACGCTTTTGTTGATATATCGTTTTTTGTACCATTGTCTCCGCACCTTTAACGCTGCATGGCTGGAAGTGTGCAATTTGCGATGATGAAAGGGTCTCGAATATCCATCAATTACAAAATGCTAGGAGCATGTAGATGTTTACATGGATCAAAGGCGGCGCGCTTAAAGCCTCTCCAATTCTTTTCGGTACACTTTTGGCTGCTTGCGGCGGAGGAGGAGGAAACTCTTCCTCCGATACCAATGCTAGTGAGACAAATGTCAAACTCGCTCCTGGTGGCTATGCGACGGGAATCGTTTATGGGGATGGAAGCACCGAAGAAGCCATCACGCTTCTTAGTCCGACTGGAAAATTCGTTACCGTAGTCTATTTAGACTCTATTACGGTGGGAACACTCCAGTTTGGTAGTGACGGTTCGATTAGTGGCAGCGGCACTGATGTCACCTTCGATAGTTCATGGGAAACTATTAACGGAACGTTAACTGGCAAGACTCTCACGTCGGGAACGGCCACAATCACGGCTGGAATCGCTGGGGTTGAGAATAAGGTAACTTTGGAGCGAGACCATCAATATAGTGATCTCGGCATAACGATGTCAGCTCTGACTGGCACCTATTCCATGTCCGACCCAGAAGTCTATCCAACTACGGTAACCGTAGCAGAAGACGGAACTATTACCGGTAGTGACACTACGGGATGCGCATTCAATGGATCTGTTTCCATACCTGATACGAAATACAATGTATTCGAGGTTTCTTACAAAGCGTCCAACTGTGCAGACTCGTTGCGCAACGGCCAGTTCTTTGGTCTGGGTGCCTATGACCCAGAGTTAATGGAGCTTGAGTTTGCTGGCACTGATAGGGAGGTCACGGCTGTTTTTATTGGCACCAAATAAGCATTAGAAAAAGAGGGGGCTTTGAGCTCCCCTTTTTTATTTGGTTCCCCTCCCGCATCGACTGCCACCTGTGTATTGGTGTCATTAAACTCGCACAGGACGTGCGGCTAACAATAGAACCACTACACACATCGCAGGTGGATCGATCTACATCCAGTCTTTAATCCAACTTCATCCTAGTAATGTCCGTAACTCTTGAATCAGTTTTTCCAAGTCGGAGAATGGAGGCAAACTCCAGGTGACCTGCACCCAACTTTCTAATCCATCGTGATCTTAGTAATGTTCATCACCAGAGAGGACGATGAACATGAAGAAGCGATTTACCGAAGAACAGATCATACCCATTCTGAAGGAAGCCGAGGCCGGCCTTCCGGTCAAAGAGCTGTGCCGGAAGTACAACATCTCGGACGCGACCTTCTACACTTGGCGCAAGAAGTATGGCGGTCTGGAAGTCTCTGAAGCACGTCGGCTGAAGGCCCTGGAGGAAGAGAATGCCCGGCTCAAGAAATTGCTGGCCGAGTCCATGCTGGACACCGAAGCTTTGAAGGCCGCTCTGAACCGAAAGTACTGACCGTCGGGAACAAGGGCGAGGCGGTGCGCACCATGCTGTCGAAGACGACGATATCCGAGCGCAAAGCCTGTTCACTCGTCGGGTTATCCTGCGCAACCATGCGTTATCAGTCTCAACGCTCGCCAGAGGAGCGTAAGCTGACAGAACGCATCAAAGCCATTGCCGCTCGAACGCCGCCGGTTCGGGTACCGGCGTATTCATCAGCTACTGCGTCGTGAGGGTACTGAGGTGAATCACAAGAAGGTTTATCGACTTTACCGGGAAGCTGGTTTGGCCGTCCGCAAACGTAAGCGCCGTAAAGGCGCGATGGTCTAACGACAGCCCTTGGTGCTGCCCGATGCGCCGAATCATACGTGGTCTATGGATTCCTTGGCCAGCGGGCGCAGGATCAAATGCCTGACGATCGTGGATGATTTCACCAAAGAATGCCTCGACATTCCCGTTGCCATGGGAATCTCAGGCGAACAGGTAGTTCGTACCCTGGATAGCATAGCGGCCTTCAGAGGCTACCCGAAAGCCGTCAGAACCGATCAGGGACCGGAGTTTACTTGCAGAGCATTGGATCAATGGGCTTACCGTCATGGCGTTGAGCTGAAACTGATCCAGCCCGGAAAGCCGATGCAGAATGGCTACGTCGAGAGCTTTAATGGAAAATTCCGGGACGAGCGCCTGAATGAACATTGGTTCCGGGGCCTTGCTCATGCCCGGGAGAAAATCAGTAATTGGCGACTGGATTACAATGAGCGTCAACCGCATCCATCCTTGGGATACCAGACACCCCTGGAGTTTGCCTCTGCTCTCCGACTTGGAACAACTGATTCAAAAGCAACGGACATTACTAGGGAGCAGCTGGATTAAATACTGGGTGCAGGTCAATAGTGACAATGCCTCACTGGTGGAAGCAATTGTTGTTTGCCTAGTGGGCCTAGCGATACCGATCACCATTTCAGTGCTTCTTGCTCCATGGGACAACTTTGGTACGTAGTGAAGCCTTTTCACGTAACAGAAAATCGCTACATCTAATTGAGGTCTTGGTATCATGAATTGCAAAGTAGTTGCCGTAAGCCGAAGTGGAAAGCACAACTTCAGTAAGGAAAACAGTGAATCGATTAATCTGATTCAGGATTTTGGTGTGGAAGGCGATGCCCACGCCGGGAAAACCGTAAAGCATCTGTTTTTGGCTAAAAAAGCCCCCTCCAGAAAAAATATCCGACAAGTTCACTTGATACCAATGGAACTCCTTGATGATCTGAACGGCAAAGGTTTTTCTGTTTCCCCAGGCCAGCTTGGTGAAAATATCACAACACAGAGTATTGACCTGCTCAGCTTGCCTGTAGGGTGTAAATTGCATATTGGTGAAGCTGCCATCGTTGAATTAACGGCGCTGCGTAATCCATGCGTTCAGATTGAGAACTTTCAGAAGGGTATGCTGAAGGAAGTCATCAGCAAGGATGATCAGGGTAAAATTGTTCGTAAGGTTGGTGTAATGGGTGCAGTAACGGCAGGTGGTTCTGTGAATCCGGATGACCTGATTACCGTTGAACTGCCAGATCCACCGCATAAAAATCTCGAGTACATTTGGTAAAAAGAGCCATGCGGCCCCATCGTCGTTGTAAATTCGAGGTAAATCTATGCGATATCGTCTTAGTGTTGAGGGGAGTCTGAAGAAGCACCTCCGCCGGCTTGTTTGTTCTATTAATGATGATATCGCTCTTGCTCTGTTACTCGCCTGCCGGGATCCGGAAAGAGGGGTTCATGAAGCCCGTAAGAGCTGCAAGGAAATGCGTGCGGTGCTGCGTCTGATCAGGCCCTGGTTGGGTGAGGCTGAATTCAGGTATTGGCAGGATTTTTACCGCTCTTTTTCCGGTAAGCTATCCGGTAATCGCGACGCTATGGTTCGGGTACAAACCTGGAAAAGCCTTGTTGCCGAATTCCCCCGGCTTCAAGGAAAAGCCTTCGCCGGCGTAGCCAGTTTCCTTTCAGCACAGCAGCCAGACTCTGCTGATGAAAGGGGTAGGGATTTTTACCTGGAGCTTGCACTGGAAATAGGCAAGCAGAGCGAAGTACCACAAACCTGGAACCTTCCGAAATCCCTGTCCGATCTGCTTCCGAATCTTAAAACCATATATCGGGATGCCTGTGAAGCCGGGAAAACCGCCAAAAGATCCAACAATACTGATAGCTTCCATCGGTTCAGGAAGCGCTCTAAAGACCTTTTTTATTGCCTGAGAGTTCTGAAACCTGTAATTGATACAAATCTCACATCTATGGTTGCGGGCCTGCAGGAGATGTCTGAGATTCAGGGTAACGCTAATGATCAGGCGGTATTACTGGCATACCTGCGTGAACACAGAAAATCTTTGGGCCTTGACGATTCTGATTGGAAGCTTGTCCAGAACCGGATAACAAAAAAGCGTAGTGAGCTTCGGAGGCAGGCCCATAAAATGGCGAAAAAGCATTTAATGAAATCGCCGGGAGTTTTCATCAAGTCATTATAGATACCCGGAATAACGGCTACTAACTATTATGAAATCGGGAGTGCTGAACCCATGAAGGCGAAGTTTGATACAGACCAATTCCGCGTAAAAGAAGATCAGGCTGTGGACCTCGCCCAATGGCCAACAGAGGTGGACCCCTTTTACTCATCAAAAAAAGACTATAAAAAACGCCTCCGACGCCAGGTAACAGAGTTAAGCGATCTTCAACAAATGCACTATGCATCTAATCGCTATGCAGTTCTTTTTATTTTCCAGGCGATGGACGCCGCCGGTAAAGACGGCGCTATTCGCCATGTAATGTCCGGTGTAAATCCCCAGGGTTGTCAGGTTTTCAGCTTCAAGCACCCAAGCGCCAAGGAGGTGAATCATGATTTTCTCTGGCGCACGAACAAGGCTCTTCCTGAGCGGGGCCACATTGGCATTTTTAATCGTTCCTATTATGAGGAAGTGCTGATTGCCCGTGTGCATCCGCATATTCTGCATAGTGAAAACCTGCCCGACTCATTGCGTGATGATAACGCTATCTGGAAGGGCCGTTACCGTTCCATTGATGAAATGGAAGCGCACTTGCACCGTAACGGCACACGTATCTGCAAGTTTTTTCTGCACCTGTCAAAAGACGAGCAACGCCGTCGTTTTCTCGACCGGATAGATGAGACAGACAAAAACTGGAAGTTCAGCATGGCTGATATTGAAGAGCGGAAATTCTGGGATGATTATATGGATGCTTATGAAGCCTGCCTGAGTAATACCAGTACCGAGCACGCCCCCTGGTATGTGGTGCCTGCTGACGATAAAAAGAACGCCCGGTTGATAATTTCCCAGATCATAATCAATACGTTTAACAGTCTGCCGATGGCTTACCCGAAAGTCTCTTCTGAGCGTAAGCGCGAGCTTAAAAAGATACGCAAAATGTTAGCCGACTGAATGGAATACCCTTTATGAAGACAGATTCTACAAAGGTCGCTTCGACAAGGTCGGGATCCTGTCCGATACTGTTTGTTTTCCAATAAACCCGATTCCCAACAATAAGAGGTAGTGAATCATGTCCAACCTGCTGTTAAAAACCACCGACGAAAACGGCATCACCACGCTAACGCTGAACCAGCCTGAGCGTCGTAACAGCCTTTCCATGGCTATGCTTGATGCGCTTTCCGACGCACTTAAGGTTCTTGCAACAGACGATGGGACCCGCGTGGTGGTTGTTGCAGCGGCAGGCAATGTGTTCTGTGCCGGGCACGATCTCAAGGAGATTCGCAGTGAGCTTGATAGCAATGATTTCCAGCTCGCTTTGTTCCGCCGGTGCAGTGAGGTAATGCAGCAGCTTGTGAATCTGCCTAAACCGGTAATTGCCCGTGTGGCTGGTGTTGCCACCGCGGCGGGGTGTCAGCTGGTTGCCAGCTGTGATCTGGCTGTTGCAGCGGATACGGCACGTTTTGCGACACCGGGTGTGAATATCGGGCTGTTCTGTTCAACGCCTATGGTGGCTTTGTCCCGCAACGTATCCCGCAAACATGCCATGGAGATGCTGCTCACCGGTGAGCTGATCAGTGCAGCACGTGCAGAGCAGCTTGGTTTGGTTAATCGTATTGTTGATGAAGCAAAGCTGGACGATGCTGTATATACCATGGCCCGCACAATTGCTGAAAAATCCGGGCATACGCTTAAGATAGGAAAGGGCGCTTTCTACAGGCAGCTGGAGATGCCTCTGGCCGAAGCATACGGCTATACGGCCAAGGTTATGGCAGAAAACATGCGTGCCGATGATGCCCGGGAAGGCATATGTGCCTTCCTGGACAAGCGTAAGCCCGACTGGAAGGATTGTTAAGGGGCTTTGCAGTTCTCTTTTCCCAGCCGGAGGTGATCCCCAGGCCCGATTCCATTCGCCTCAAAAAAGCCGGCGTTCATTTCTACTGCAGAAATAAATTTTACGCCGGCGGGATAGCTGGGGCACCGGGTTCCGTTGGATGAGGCGCAGGGCACCATTTGCAGGATGTTGCCGATTGCGTCATTTTCATCAAGGTATGCAATGTCCAAGGGAATGAGCGTCTGGTACATCCAGAAGCCATGTTCCGCGGTCTGTTGCTGCTGGTATTTAAACAGCATGCCGGAACTGGCCGCCAGGCTCTCTCTGCCCATCAGGCCCTTGCTGCGCTCCGGTTGTCTGGTTGCGAGTTCAAGGCTGACACTGACTGTGCCTGTGTCTGTCACGAAGCACCCTTCAGCAACCGGCAAACCAGCCGAAGGCTCAGCGCCCGTGCCTGAAGAGCATCCCGCCAGTAAGGTGGCAAAACAGAGCAGGGCGCATTGATACCGCATCAGGTACGCAACCGGTATCCGGTTTTGAAAATCCACCAGATACCTGCCATACAGGCCGCCAGGAACAACAGGGTCATGCCCACGCTCACGCCCACGTGTACATCCGAAACGCCATAAAAGGCCCAGCGAAAGCCGCTGATCAGATAGACAACCGGGTTAAACAGGCTGATGGTCTGCCAGACCTCGGGCAACATATCGATGGAATAGAAGGTGCCTCCCAGAAAGGTCAGGGGGGTCACAATCATCATCGGAACTATCTGGAGTTTCTCGAAGCCGTCCGCCCATATACCGATGATAAAACCGAACAGGCTGAAGGTTACGGCGGTCAATACCAGGAATGATAGCATCCAGAAAGGGTGCAGAACGCTGTAGTCCACAAACAGTCTGGCGGTGGCCAGTATGATCAGGCCCAGTATTACCGACTTTGTGGCAGCAGCGCCCACATAACCGAGAACAACTTCAACATAGGACACTGGAGCAGACAGCACCTCGTATATGGTTCCCGAAAACTTTGGCATATAGATACCGAAAGAGGCGTTCGAGATGCTCTGCATCAGCAGAGAGAGCATCACCAGCCCGGGAATGATGTAGGCAGCATATTCAATGTTGTCGATATTGCCCATGCGAGAACCAATGGCCGAGCCAAAGACAATAAAATACAGGCAGGTAGAGATGACCGGCGAGAGCACGCTTTGCATCAGGGTGCGTCCCATGCGGGACATTTCAAAACTATATATGGCTTTAACACCGTAAAAATTCATGCCTTTCTCCCGTTAGCCTTCAGCTTGTTCATGCACAAGGCCGACAAAAATCTCTTCCAGGGAACTTTCCCGGGTCCGCAGATCACGGTAATCAATCCCGATATCTCCCAGTGTGCGCAATAAACGGGCGACGCCGGCTTGTTCCTGCTGAGAGTCAAACGTATAGATCAGCTCGTAGCCATCGTCTGAAAGCTCCACGGGCTCAAGTGTGAGTTCGCCAGGTACCTTGTCGAGCTTGTTCTGCAACTGCAGGCGGAGTTCTTTTTTACCGAGCTTGCTCATCAGCTGGGTTTTGTCTTCCACCAGAATGATCTCGCCCTGGCGAATAACGCCGATCCGGTCGGCCATCTCTTCGGCTTCTTCGATGTAGTGGGTTGTCAGTATGATGGTTACGCCGTCTTCCCGGAGTTTACGAACCATCTCCCACATATCGCGCCGGAGTTCTACATCCACCCCTGCCGTAGGTTCATCAAGGAACAGAATCCGTGGTTCGTGAGAGAGAGCTTTGGCAATCATCAACCGGCGCTTCATACCGCCGGAGAGGGTCATTATGCGGTTTTTGCGTTTGTCCCAGAGCGACAGGTCTCTCAGTATCTTTTCAATGTGCGCAGGATTAGGTGCTTTACCGAAAAGACCCCGGCTGAACGACACAGCGTTCCATACGGTTTCAAACGAATCGGTATTGAGCTCCTGGGGTACAAGGCCAATGGTTTCACGGGCTTTACGATAATCGCTAACGATGTCATGACCACCGGCCCTGACCTCACCGGAAGACATATTGGTGATACCGCAAATGATGCTGATCATCGTGGTTTTGCCCGCCCCGTTAGGGCCGAGGAGGGCAAATATTTCACCCCGGTTTATTTCCAGGTTGATATTTTTGAGGGCCTGGAACCCGCCCTCGTAAATCTTGTTGAGGCTTTTTACGGAAATCTCCGGCTGCACGAGCGTATCCTGTTCCTGAAAGTGGGTCAGTGATGAAAGCGCGACATTTTCTCATGTCTGGCGCCGGTTTAGAAACTTTGCCTTGAGGAAGATTGTGTCCATAATGCCTCATTGGTTTCAACTGGGTGAGGGTATGTTACGAGCGATTGTGATTGTCGGTTTCATTGTCGGCATTATTACAGCAATTCTTTTGGGAACTGACTGGCTACAAATGGCTGATAACGACGCCTCCGATACTGACCAACCCGTTTGTGACCTGCTGGCCGGCCCATGTGAATGGCAGACAGATTCCGGTCTCTGGAAAGTCGACCTGGAAGATCTGGGCGATAAAGGGCAGGGTACAGAGTACCAGCTAACGGTGAATGCTCCGGCAGAACCGGATCGGTTTCTCGCCGTGTTGCGCGGCGAGTCCATGTATATGGGGGAGTACCCGGTACCGCTGCGCAGTGAAAGTGATGGCAGTTACTCCGCACACTTCACTGCCCCTCTGTGCACTACGGGTTCCAGAATGGTCTGGCGCATTGATCTGCAACAAGGCCAGGTTGCTCTTTCAGAGCCGTCTCCGTTGAAACTTATATATCGCGCCCATGAAAGAGACACCTTGTAAATTTACGCTAACTTCAGAGAAGTCGTGATGGATTACGGTGAGAGTGTACAAAAAGTGCTGCTACGAAAAATTCGTAAAGCAGAGCAGGATCTTATGCAGTTAAAGCTGGACTACTGTCGCTTCGTTTTTGGGCTGGGCCAGCGAACGAGGGTTGTTTCAGGGGGCGAAACTTACCTGGTTCTTTCGGTTGATGTCGACTCCATGGTTTCCACGGAGGAAGGCGAGTTCAGTCGTCCGGCAGTCGCCGGAGTACCTGTCGATGCACCAGACCAGGCAGAGATCGTTGAATTGGGGAGTGACTGGACGCTGGAACAGCACAACGGGAATTGATGACTATTATTCTGGTTCTCCACACGCTGCTGGTGGTTACATTTACTGTCCGGATTCTGCTTCGTGATGACCTTTCGCCACCCGGCCGGCTGGCCTGGTTTGTGATGCTTAACCTGCTGCCCTATTTCGGCAGCGCTATTTACTTCCTGTTTGGTGAAACAGACCTGGGCAACCGGGCGGACAGGCGGCACAGGGAGATTTTCGGAGAGATCAAAGCAAAAGCTTCCTGGTTTATGGGCGAAGCAGCCAACACAGAGAAACTGATCGATCCGGTTTATCTGCCCGCATTTCGCTACGCGGGTTCGATCAACAACTTCTATCCTTCCGCGGGTAATGCTGCCGAGCTGATGGCCGACGGCGAAGAAACACTTACCCGGATGGTCGCTGACATTGATGCCGCCACAAATCACGTCCACCTGATGTCTTACATCTGGCTTGATGACAATACAGGCCATGCCCTGGCTGAAGCACTGATCCGGGCGGCCCAGAGAGGCATTACATGCAGGGCCATGGCTGACGGGCTGGGATCCCGGGCGATGATCAACTCCGAACTCTGGCAACGCATGAAAGATGCGGGCGTTCATCTTGCGGTTGCACTGCCACTGAAGTCTCCCATCCGCACTATTCTGACCAGCCGTCTGGATCTGCGAAATCATCGGAAAATCACAGTGATCGATTCGCGAATCACATACTGTGGCAGCCGTAATACCGCCGACCCCGAGTTTCGTGTGAAAGCGAAGTATGCCCCTTGGGTTGATATTATGCTCAGATTTACCGGGCCGGTTGTTGTGCAGAACCAGCTTCTGTTTGCCAGTGACTGGATGCAGGCAACCAATCAGTCACTGGATTGCATCGCATTGTCTTCTGCCCCCACCGAGGGCGGCTTTCCGGCACAGGTTATGGGGGTAGGGCCAACTGAGCGCCATGGAGCCACACCCCAGCTCTTCGCTAACCTGATTGCCTGCGCCCAGACGAAGCTGACCCTGTCTACACCATATTTTGTTCCCGACGCGACGGTTCTGGAAGCCTTGTGTGCAGCCGCCCATCGTGGTGTTTCCGTATCACTGATCTTTCCCAGGGTGAACGATAGCTGGATTGTGGCGACGGCCAGCCGGAGTTATTACCATAGGCTGCTTGATGCGGGGTGCGCTATTCACGAGTTCAAGGGAGGGCTGCTGCATGCAAAAACCCTCACGATTGATGACAAGGTCAGCCTGATCGGATCTTCGAATCTTGATTTACGCAGTTTTGATCTGAACTATGAAAACAACATTCTTCTGCAGGATGAAGCAACAACTCTTGCTATCACAGAGCGTCAGGAAAGTTATATTAGCCGCTCTGAAGTTGTAGCCTTACCTGCGGTTCTGGCCTGGCATTACCACCAGCGCATCCTGCACAACGTTATCGCAACCATTGGCCCGGTTCTTTAAAACACGGCCAGGGGAAAGGCTCCGGATATTCAGCAGGTAGGCATGGTTTGCAGGGCAAGCTTGCGCCGAATATAACGTCCCAGCGCGTCAACACCAATATTGAGCAGGGCGGTTACCAGAATCAGTACCATGGCCCGGTCAAAGCGGATGTTCTGTATAGCGCTGTCTACATAAAAACCAAGAGTGTAAATCCCCAGAATCCCCAGAATTGCCGTTTCTCTCATGATGATTTCCCAGCGATAGAACAGAAACGCAAGGAATGAACGATACACGCGAGGTACCAGTTCCCAGCTGTAACGGTTAAAACCGGTTGCTGCATCCGGGCGGAGCCTGAGGGAATTGGTTTGCCTGCCAATCAGGTGCCCGATAATTCCGCCGTTGTGCAATGCCAGGGCAACCACCGCAGGCAACATGGATGGCCCCCAGAGCTGCAGCAGAATATAAGCCAGAATGTATTCAGGTGTTGAGCGCGCTATAACCAGAAACACATGGCCGGCGTTGCGTCTTATGGGGCCACCGAAATGGTTGGAAATGAGGGGGAATGCCAGCAGCGAAAGGATACCTGTAGCCACCAGCGCAATCTGGGTTAGCACTATGGTATTCCAGATGCCAGGCATGGCTTCATTTACCGCCAGATCACTTAACCAGGGCATCAGGCCCGTCAGGCCTTCACCGTTACGTATAGGAGCCGGTACTATATCTTCCGTGAAAAACCGTTGAACATTGCCCCAGACAATCGGCAAGCCTTCACCAAGAAAAAAGGGTGCTCCGAGAACATAAACCGGCAGGAGCTTTGGCCGTACCCAGAGGGGCATGGTGGCGATCAGGACATAAAACAGAATCAGCATTGCACCGGCGTCGGAATAAAGCCCTTGAGAGAAGGATGCCTCCAGATAGAAGCCTAGTGTGGGCAAGCCAACGAAGCCAAGGATCGCACTGGAACGCAGGCCACATTCCAGCCTGTAGGCTGTGTAGGTACGCATCTTCACCCAGCAATCCGGAATCCGGGTATAGAGGAATGCAGTAATGTTCCCTGTGCCCGGAGGCAATACACGGCCTGGCTCCGGATCAGCTTCTTCCAGAATTTCCGAATATACCTTGGCAAAGATTCCGGCATAGGGAATGGCAATGGCCAGCACACCCGTGAGCGGATGAAAGCCAAAGAACTGCAGGAAGATCAGCGCCCAGAAAAGTTCGTGAATGGCGCGGATAAAGGCACAGAATATACGCACGGGCAGGGACTGGTAAGCCAGCGCCAGCAAAAAGCCGGCGATACTGCCAAGAGCCACGCCAACAAAAGCAAAGGCGACGGTTCTCAGCAGTGCGGTCATCAACCCTTCGCTGCTGAAAAAGTTGGGGGTTGCCATTCCCAGGAAGAAATTGCCCAGATCCCGCCAGGGATTGGAGGCTGTGATGGCGATATCCGCAAACAGAAGCCCGACCAAAGCGATGGCCAGGAAAATAAAGCTGATACGAACCGTAGGGGAAGCGAACATGAAACGGGCCGTGTTAACTAGTAAAGAGACATAATGTCTGTGGCTGCAAGATTTTCACTTGGCTGGTCCAGGGCAATCTGGCCATCTTCTATACCGACGATCCGGTTGCAATACTTCAGCGCAAGGTCTACATCGTGCAGCGCAATGATACTGGTGGAGAAGCAATCCCGGAGGTATGTCATGACTGAGTTCGCCATAGGGCCATCGAGTGCAGAAACAGGCTCGTCTGCCAGAAGCACGTCTGCGTTACGATAGAGGGCGCGTGCAATAGCAACGCGCTGCCGCTGCCCACCGGAAAGCGAGGCTACGGGCACCCAGAGTTTCTCGGCCATGCCCAGGGATTCCAGGAGTTTACGCACTTCAGCGCGGTCACCGGAAAATGGCCTTGCGAGTGTTACCGTGTTGTACCAGGTGGAATGCTTGTCCAGCCGGCCCATAAACACGTTGTGGAACACCGAAAGGGCGTTTACCAGGCCCAGATCCTGAGGGATGAGCGAAGAGTTACGGTTAATCCGTTCGTGAATCAGGCGGATCAGCGTCGATTTCCCCGCTCCGCTTTTACCCACAAGCGCAATTTTATCGCCTGGATTAACTTGCAGCGAAAGCGGGCCAATGACCCGCTTTCCGCTGAAGGAGGCCGTCAGGCCGGAAAGATCAAAACCTGACATCAATCGAGGATTCCGATCTCTTCTGCCGTTATACGAATCGGCTCATAATCATCGTTGGAAGCAGGAATAAAGCCTGAACGCGGGAAACTTTTCAGAAGCTCCGGGTCATCGAGGTTTAACAGTGCTTCTTTGACCCGTTGTTTGAAGTTTTCACCAAAGCGTTCGTTCACGTCACCACGAATAGTCCATTGATAGTCTGGGTAAGCAGGTGTTTTCCAGATTACCTGAACCGCGTCGGTATCAATGTTTCCATCGCCCAGCTCTTTTTCCCAGACCTGGAAATTGAGTGCGCCTATATCGTAAGTACCCGCTTCAACCAGGCGAAGAGTGCGAGTGTGGTTGCCGCTGAAACCAACACGACCGAAAAATTCTTCAGGTTTGCCGCCAAAAGTGTCGCGTATATAGAACTCGGGCATGAGCCGGCCAGACGTTGAGCCTTTGGAGCCGAAGGTGAATGTTTTACCCTTCAGCTGATCTTCCAGGTCTGAAAATTCCGCAGCTGGCTCTATCCCTGTATTGGTATTGGCAATGAAATAGGTTTCGAAGGCTTCGTCCTCAACACCTTGGGCGATGGCTTCTGAACCCTTCACCAGCCGGCGTGCCTGAACACCAGAAAGACCACCAAACCAGGCCAGTTGCACCTGATTGTTGCGGAACGCACTAACAGCAGCAGCGTATGACTTCACCGGGATATAGCGCACATCTACGTTCAGCTGCTCGGAAAGATAATCCGCTACACCGCGAAAACGTTCTACCAGCTTGGTTTCGTCTTCATCCGGGATTGCCGTGAATACAAATGTTTCAGCCGATGCCGCAGCAGCGGTGAAACAGAAAACGCTGGAAAGCATCAACTTCCGTATAATATTCAAAGCCATTTGAAATCCTTGGTCGGTTATCTGGTTGGTAGGGCAGAGCTGCCATATCTGTCTGTGGCAGTCAGTATCTGCAGGCTAAAGGATACTCTGATTCCGTTTAACCCTGAACCGGTATAAGGTTTACCGGGTAAAATAAGTCAGATATCTACGCATTATTTTTCAGAACTCCATCTCCCGGTATCCCTCTCAATTCTATCAAGATACTGTACAGGCTCCGAATGGGGCTTTTTATACTGTAGAGCGCTATGTATATCATCATGATTACACCGGCTGGCCCGGAATCGAAAGCAGGCAACCGCGCAACGGCGGAGCGTTGGCAGACCCTGCTGGAGCAGGCAGGGCACAAGGTATCTGTTGTTACAGAGTATCTGGGGGAGCCCTGTGATCTATTCCTTGCCCTGCATGCCTGGCGCAGCCGTGAAGCTATCCGCCTGTTCCGGGAGGCAAACCCGGGCAAGCCTCTGGTTGTGGCGTTAACCGGCACAGATATCTATCTGCACCAATACACTTACCCGGAGGAGACTCTGTGGTCCATGAATGCGGCTGATGTGCTGATTGGCCTGCACGAGTCAGTTGGCGATGACATCCCGGAACCTTTTGTGAACAAGCTGGTGACGCTTTTTCAGTCTGCCGGTCTGCCTGCGGCAGACACAAAAAAATCAGCCTCTGTGTCGCCCTTTTTTGATGTGTGCGTTATTGGCCACCTTCGGGATGAAAAAGATTCTCTTCGCGCCGCGAAGGCCGCCAGACTCTTGCGCAAAGATTCCTGTATTCGTGTGTCCTGTGCGGGAAAGCCTCTTGATGTACATTGGGCAGAACTAACCGAACAGGAAGTCCGGGAAAACCCAAGATTCAGATGGCTTGGTGAGCTTTCAAAAAAAGACACTGCCAGGTTAATGACAAACAGCCAGATGCTTGTTCTGAGTTCACTGATGGAGGGCGGGGCAAACGTAATATCAGAAGCCTGCCGTTCTGGTCTGCCTGTTATTGCATCAGATATTCCCGGGAATAAAGGTCTGCTGGGTAAGGATTACGCGGGCTACTATCCCAGGGGTGATACCCGGGCTCTTGCAGATGTTCTCGAACGCGCAGAGACAGATGCGGGATTTCTGGAACATCTGCGAGAGCAGGTCGGGCAACTTGCGAGTCAGTTTACACCAGAGAAAGAACAGGAATCCCTGGAGCAGGCGCTTTCACTTGCTGTGAAGCGCAGCTCCGGGAATGGCCTTTAACGTCACCCTGTATGTCATTCCTTGAGCGAGACTGGCTCAATTGGCCCGTTTTCATCCTGAGCTGTTACCCGGCCGATAATGGCAGTATGAGGGTAACCAAGTGCCTTGAGTTCCCGGACACAGTCTTCAGCTTTGTCTGCCGCGACACTTGCAAGCAAACCTCCCGCCGTTTGCGGATCAAAAATCAGCGGGTAACGAGGATGCTTCACCCAGTTTTCCTGGTCCCGGATACCACGGCGCAGGCGCACATTAGCTGGCTGAAGAGAGCTGAGGATTCCGGCTGCAGCAGTTTCTTCCGCGCCTGGCAGAACTGGAATTGAAGAGAGGTCCAGCTCCGCATCCACGCCGGAGGGCCGCGTCATTTCAACCAGATGACCCAGTAATCCGAACCCGGTCACGTCGGTACAGGCTTTACATCCGAAACGCCGCAGACAGTCTGCAGCCGATTTGTTGGACTGAAGCATGGAGGCGAGGGCGGAATCTATCCAGCGGCCCTTGGCTGCCAGGCGGGCATGGGCAGCAAACAGGGTTCCTGTGCCGATGGGTTTGGTCAGAATAAGGGCATCACCGGCCTGCAGGCCGCCTTTGCTCATAACTTCATCGGGATTGATGAGGCCATTAACTGCAAAGCCCAGAGCGAGTTCACGGCCTTCTCCCGTGTGACCTCCCACCAGCGCACAACCAGCTTCATTCAGGACATCTACGGCCCCGGACATCATCTGGTAGACCACGTCTTCTACTTTGGATTCAATACCGTAGGGTACAGTAGCTACAGCGGTCGCACTTTGAGCTTCAGCGCCCATTGCAAAAACATCGCCGAGGCTGTGGTTGGCAGCTACGCGGCCAAATATATAGGGGTCATCAATAAACGCCCTGAAAAAATCGACGGTATGCACCACGGCTTTACCGGGCGGAACTCTCAGGACAGCCGCGTCATCAGGGGCGTGCAGGCCGATAATAATATCATCCCGCTCGATAGGCCTGAGTTCACCCAGAGCCCGGGAAAGCACGGTGCTGCCCACCTTGGCGCCACAACCACCGCAGCGCATTGCAACAGCTGAAATGGCCTGGGATGCATCTTCAGGATTCTGTGCTGCTGCGGTATCTGGCAAGGCCGCTCCCTCATCCATAGGAGGCAGGTCTGTGAAGTTTTCCATAAAGCGGCGATCGATCCAGTCCTTCCAGCGCCATACCATGGCGCCATCAAAGTGCATCTCACCACGAGAGGCTACTGCATATTTGTCGCCGGTACTGATCAATGCCAGCCATTTCTTTTGCGGATGAAAATCCTTTGGCGCTTTACCAAGAGCCATGCGCTTCAGGTTATCCGCAAGAGGCGGTCCCTGGCGTACAGCAAACACACCGGCTTTCTCGCGGGGGTGATTAATTACGTTGGCAATATCACCAGCTGCAAAAATATTGTCATCATTTTCAACCTGCAATGTGTCCCGCACTCGCAGGAACAGGCCTTCATCCAGAGCGAGACCGGTTTCTTCCAGCCAGGCCGGGCCACCGGCTCTGGTCACCCAGAGGACTTCGTCTGTATGCAGGTTTTCGCCCGCGGCTGTACGCAAGAGCCCTTCGGCCACCTTTTCTACCGGAGAACCAAGGTGCAGTTTTATCCCCCGTTCAGAGAGGGTTTTCCGGAAGACTTCCCGTACTTTGGGGTTGTGGGTAGGAAGAATTTCCTCTGCGGTATCAAACAGGTGAAAGTGCAGTTGCCCGGAATCCTTGCCGCGTTGTTCAAATTCGTTTTTTAGCCGGTACTGCATCGCCAGTGTCAGCTCAACACCGCCTGCACCTGCACCCACAACAGCTATAGTGAGTGGGCCTTCATGGGTTTCAATACGGGAGAGGAGGGCAAGCCAGCGATTGTTGAACCCGGTAATGGGTTTTACAGGTACCGAATGCTCTGCCGCACCTTCAACTTCATTCACTCTTGGTGATGAGCCAATATTGATCGACAGTATGTCATAGGGCACATCAGGGCGGTCTTTGCAGATAACACGCTTGCTATTGCGGTCTATGCCCCTGGCTTCTGCCCGGTAAAAGCGTGCGCCAGCAAACTCTGCCAGACGGCTCAGATCGATGTGTACGTCGTCGTAGCTGTAATGCCCTGCCACGTAGCCCGGCAACATCCCGGAGTAGGGTGTATGTGTGTCACGACAGATGAGAGTCAGCCGGACGCCGGGAACCGGTTTCATTGCAAACCGTTTGAGTACCCCGACGTGGCTGTGCCCACCGCCAATCAGGACAATGTCCCGTAGAACTGGCTGGTCAGGCTTTTGCATCAACTTATTTTCTTGGCTTCTGCCGTGAACTGACTAAATCCTTTGACCTTTGAAAAAGCCTTCAGCTTTTCCTGATCGTCTGGGGATGGGTTGGCAATCTGATCGATAGAAGTGATTCCGGCAGCTTTCATTTTTTCTGCTGTGGCGGGCCCGATACCTTTCACGAGGGTAAGGTTACTTTTATCGGCAGGCTTTTTAGCTTTCACCACAGGTGCTTTTTTCACAGCGGCCTTGGCCGGAGCCTTCGCAGCGGCTTTTGGTGCCGGTGCCTTTTTCGCAGCAGGCTTTTTAGTGGTTGCAGCTGCCTTTTTCGTGGGGCTGGCTGCCTTCTTGGCCGGCGCCTTGCTGCTTTCTTTCTTGCTTTCTTTTTCTGCTTTACGGATATCTTCTTTTGAAGCGACACCCAAGCGCTCAAGTACACTGGACTGCAGTTCGTGGAACTCTTCCATGCGACGTTCAAATTCGTCGTTAAAACGCTTCATTTCCCGTTCACGGAGCTCATCAACTTCCTTCAGGAGCTTGCGGATAGGGTCCTGAACCTGATGTTGCAGGGAGTCGAACTGCTTCAGTGCATCACTGATCAGACTTTCGATCTGGGATGATGTTTTCTCAAATTCTTTGTTGACCTTTTTTACAATTTTATCAACATTCGGCTTGGCTTTTTTCGCCATGGGTTTGTCTCCTTGCAGATAGAACAGATAACAGTGATCAGGCCATCTGCCGGAATCCGGACATAGACCCTGGGGAACGACGTGATTTTAACGACTGCTTTTTGGAAAGAACTTCCCTGATGCGGCGTAACTTATCTTCCAGTCCAGAACCTCCATCTGACGTCAAGTCAACAAAATCAATCGAGTAGAAGAAATTGCTACAGTGCTTTCTGCGCTCGGTGATGAGCCCGGTGATGCCTTCTGCACGAATCTTGTCAAACGGCATGTCCATAATCAGATCGAGCATAACGGTATCGCCGGGGTTGAAGATCTTGTCCGTCTTCATAACACAACCATAGGCATCCAGCTCAAACAGAGCGGCCTCGACCCGTTCCTTGCGGAAAAGGCCGTGCCGGACGATAAACTGGGCGACAAGATCGGGTAACGCGTCCTTCATGAATACTGAGTCTCTGAAAAGGCTGACTTGATATTGATTAAACAATAGACACTGACAGAAGGTTTTGCAACGCCATCAGTGTCATACGATAAACCTTTGAGGCTGTTGTTCAACACTTAACGGGTGATAATTTCATACATGTCAATTCTGCGGTCTTTTAAATTGGTAACTGACCCTTCATTACGCACCAGTGTCAGCTTTTCCAGATCCATATCAGAGAACATGATCATCTCCGTATTAGGTGTTGTTTCCGCCATTACGGCATCGTGTGGAAAAGAGAAGTCAGAGGGCGAGAACACTGACGACTGGGCGTACTGCACATCCAGGTTTTCTACCTTCGGCAGGTTTCCTACACTGCCGGTAATGACTACGTAGCACTCGTTTTCAATTGCCCGGGCCTGGGCACAGTGGCGAACCCGCAAATATCCGTTTTTGGTATCTGTCCAGAAGGGCACACAGATGATGTCCACTTCCTTGCTGGCTGCAATTCGCCCAAGTTCAGGGAATTCGATGTCGTAACAGATAAGAATCGCGACACGTCCTGCATCCGTATCGAAGACCTCAAACCTGTCCCCGCCTTCAACAACCCAGTCCCGACGCTCGTGGGGGGTAATATGAATCTTGCGCTGCTCATCCACCCGGCCATCCCGGTGGCAAAGATACGACACGTTGTAAACCCGGTCGTTCTCAAGCAGTGGCATGGAACCGGTAATGATATTGATGTTGTAGCTCACAGCCATATCGGACATGCGCTCCCGGAACTGATCGGTGAAGCCTGCAAGGAACCGGATGGCGCGGGTCTGGTCTATCTGGTCAGTCAGCCCCATCAGAGGTGCGTTGAAAAACTCCGGGAAGAGTGCAAAGTCACTCTTGTAGTCGGATAGCGCATCCACGAAGTACTCAACCTGTTCCAGTACTTCTTCCACTGAGCCAAATTCACGCATCTGCCACTGGACAGCCCCCATGCGAACCTGGGTTTTCTTTTCGTTCAGTACCGAGGAGGGCGGCGTATAGAGAATGTTCCGCCATTCCAGAAGGGTTGCATACCCCAGGGATTTCTTATCCTCCGGGAGATACTTGTGCATCAGGCGGGTGACCTGGAAATCGTTGGACAGCTGGAAACTCAGAATCGGATCATAGATATCCTTGCGGTCAACCCGGTCAATATACTCGGCAGGGGAATACTGATCCGAGTACTTGTAGTAGCCAGGTATCCGTCCACCGGCGAGGATAGCCCGCAGGTTCATCGAACGACACAGTTCCTTGCGCGCTTCATACAGCCGGCGACCAAGCCGGTAACCCCGATATTCCGGATCGATGAACACATCCAGTCCATACAGCGAATCGCCGTTCTGGTTATGCAGGATTTGCTCGTTAAGCAGGATCAGGTCGTCATAGGTGTGCGGATTACTGAACCGTTCGTATTTGACGGAGACAGTGAGCGCAACCGCGACCAGCTGGTCCTTGTCCTCAATGCAGATCTGTCCGTCCGGGAACTGTTCAACCAGCGCTCTGATAGTGTCCTTTGGCCAGGCACCACCGATATCGTCGTACACACGATCCATCAGTACCTGAAGCTGTTCGTAATCATCAAGTGTCAGGTTACGGAGGTTGAGATGCAGTTCTTCATGGGCCATTCAGATGGGCTCCGGTATGACAGAGAAATGAGTTTGCCACTCAAGTTTATCAGAAGGTATTAAAGACTTCGCATAGTCTGCCGAAAACCATTGAAAGCAAACTGCAGGAGTGTGTGGTGCATCTTACATTTGGTCAAAAACTGTTGGTTACCTTCAGTGTTCTGCTGATTATGGTTATGGCCGCGTTTACTATTGCTGGCAATCTGCGGCTGCAAAACACCACAGAAACTTATGTGGACGCGTTGATTGAAAATACTGCAGAGCAGAATGCGGCAAGCATTGCTGACTGGCTGAATACCCGGCTCGCGATGACAGAGGCCACGGCCAGATCCCTCGAAACAATGACCGGGGACGAACACGTCCGCACGCTGCTCCAGGCAATTTCAAGCGGTGGTGATTTCAAGGATGTCTATGTGGGCCGGAACGACGGCTATATGCTCATGAAAACCGAAGCCGCCGAAGCTGCCTTGCCATCGGATTATGACCCACGCTCGCGCCCCTGGTACAGGAAGGCGATGGATCAGGGCAGTTCATCCTTTACCGAACCCTATCTGGATGCGAGTACCGGTGAAACCGTGATTTCATCATTAACACCGGTAAAGCGTGGTGAATACGCAGGTGTTGCAGGCGCAGACATTACGCTGAAAGCTATTGATGACATGCTTTCTGTCATCAACCTGGCAGGTACAGGTTATGTAGCTCTCATCAGCCGCGAAGGCACAGTGCTGTACCACCCGCAAAAAGCCCTGATTGGAAAAGACATTCGTACACTGCTGGGTGAGGCTCCGAATCTTCAGGGTGGTGAGCACAGTTACCAGCAAGACGATACTCCATGGAATGCTCGTTTCCACCCTATCAGCCAGGCGCGCGGCGTTGACTGGTATCTGGGGACCTTCGTTAATGAGGACAAGATAAATGCTCCGGTCCATAGCGCTATCAAGACAGGCGTGATTATCGCGATCATCGGGCTCCTGGTTTCTCTGGCGATCCTTCATCTGGGCATCCGTACATTGATGGCTCCGGTTCGCCGGTTGAATTCAGCCATGGCGGATATTGGCTCAAACGATGCCGATCTTACCCAGCGCCTCGATGCCAGTGCCCGCGATGAGTTCGGACAACTGGCGGCAAGCTTCAATCAATTTGTAGAAAAGATTCATGATGTTGTCCTTGAAGTGCAGCAGGGCAGCAACGAACTGGCTGGTAATGTGATTTCCTTGAGAAACACCGCCAGAAACAGTCGCAACAGTGTTGAAAGTCAGCAGTCGGAAGTTGATATGGTGGCTACAGCAATAAACGAGATGTCTGCAGCTGCCAATGAAATCGCCCAGAACGCACTGGCAACTGCCGATGCCGCAAACACTGCAGATGAAGACAGCCGGGCTTCACTGGAAACGGTTGCTTCATCTCGGGATGCAGTGCAAAAGCTGTCTCACGAGGTCAGTGCCGCAACAAACGTGATAGATGCTCTTGGGCGCGACGTAACCTCCATTACGTCCGTATTGGAGGTTATTCAGGGCATAGCCGCGCAGACCAACCTGCTGGCATTGAATGCTGCCATAGAGGCAGCCAGGGCAGGAGAGGCCGGACGGGGTTTTGCCGTTGTGGCCGATGAGGTCAGAAACCTTGCTCAGCGTACCCAGGCCAGCACAGAAGAAATAAACAACATGATTGAGCGTCTGCAGAAGGGCGCAACCGATGCGGTTAATGTTATGAAGGCATCTACCGCAGTATCCAATGTCAGTATGGAAAAAGCACAGGATGCGATGGATTCACTGCACCGAATCTCTGCAGCCATCACCTCTATAAATGAAATGACATCTCAGATCGCGACGGCCTCGGAAGAGCAAACCTCCGTTACCGAAGAGCTGAACGCGGCGATCACACGCATTGCCGATCAGGGCCAGGAAGCCGCAAAGGCGGCGAGTGAGAACGATATCTACAGTGGCCAGATTGAAGAAATTGGCCGTACTCTTGAGGACAATGTTTCCCGCTTCCGGGTATAACTCAGCGGTTGAGCATATCAAGGCGCCAGCGCAGGTCTTTAAGTGTCTGGCGCCCGATGCGCTCTGATTCCTCACTCAGGAACGGGTTGTTCAGAACAATGATGGTTCGCCTGTTAAGGTGCAGGTCTGCTGCCGCAGCACCGTAATACTGATTAAGATAAACACCAAAACTTCCATCCTGGATTGCACGTTCCATTCCGAGTTGTAGCCGGTGGGCTGTCTGCTGGTCTTCGGGCCCCACAAACAGGTACGAAGGCATCGGGTAGGCCAGCACGATACCCGGTTCTATAGCGAGCCCGGGATCATTCTCCAGGGTGAGATCGTTAGCAACCTCGCTTACTCCTCGGGCAAAGCAGTCGAAACGCTTTTTCCGGAGCATCCCGAACAGAATTTCGTAACGGGAATGAGTCACCACCGCTATACCATTCTCTTTGAGGATGGGGGTGTCTGGCCAGTGTTCACCCTGACCAATTCGGACACCTCTTTCCCGGATATCCTCAAGGGAGTGGATACCCTCGAACAGAGGAAGGTTCTCAGGCATTACCACACAAACGCGAAAGCCGAGCAGGCCACCGTCTACGGGAACGGGGACTGCGGTGAGAGTCTTCTCACGTTCTGCTGAAGTTGCCACGTTGGCAATGTCCAGAAGGCGACTGTTGCCATCAGCCAGTTCCTTGAGAGCACGCCCCTGGCTCAGTTCACCGCTGCGGAGGATACGGAACTCCCCGTATTCGAGGGTTTTCCTCAGCGCAAGATTAACCAGGGCATAGATAGCAGGGCTGTCGTAGTTCCGGTACCAGAGCAGATAATCCCTGGCCGGGGGGCTGACCGGGGTCGCAAACGCCGCAGAAGTTTCTGCCGGGGAGGGTATCTCAACAGGATCGCGGGTCGCATCTGCGTTAACCGTGCCAGTAAAAAATACGGCATACAGAAAACCCAGTGAAAGCAAAAACTTTGTTTGCCCACCAGGTCTTTCATGGTCGCAAGAACAGGAGCTGCGGGCATATTGCAATATTGGAGTCCTTTTCGCCGGCCTTGCCGAATCTTTCCTGCCATCAGGAAAGCTGGTTAAAAGCATAACCGGTCAGTTAATTCCCTCTACTGTAGATCAGAAAGAACCGGGGAAAGGTTAACTCGCCTAAAATATTGTAAAAGAGTGTTGCGCTATGTAGTTAGCATTGCAATTATTTGCACCAACGACAACTCTGGAGCTGAACCATGGCATTGATTGACAATATTATTGGTGCTACCGGGCAATGGGTTTCTGCCACAGACCCCAAAGCCACGCTTGCTCAGCCTGTTGAATGGCTGAAAAAAATCGGAGGCTACGCTGCCGTCAACCGCATTATAGGGCTGTCGATTCCTTTCGCTCCCCGGAACCGGTTCAGTGTTGAAGAAGTCAGCCCGGGTTATGTCCGGGCACGGATTCAGCTCAAGGGCAACAAGAACCATTTTGGCAGCCTGTACGCCGGAGCATATTTTCTGGTGGCGGAAATTCCGGGCGGGGTGCTGGCCCTTTTTGATCTGGGCCCCGCGTATACGCCAATCCTCAAAGAAATGACGCTTCAGTTTCTGCAGCCCGCAAATTCGGATGTTACTGTTGAGTTCTCTCTGTCCCCGGAAGACGTTGCCGCAATTCTTGCAGACGCTGACGCAACCGGCCGGGCAAAGTTTACCCTGAAGGGTGAATTGCGCGACATGGAAGGCAACCACGTTGCTACTTCTATCGCGCAATACCGGGTTCGCAAGAAGGGTTTTCAGCCGGCAGAGTAACCGGCTACAAATACAGGGGCGGGTTGCTCAGGATTGAGACAGCCCTGCGATGGCGGCAAGGAAAATTTCGCCGTACTTTTCCAGCTTTGCAGCCCCCACGCCGCTGACGCCGGCAAGTTCATCCAGTGTTTTGGGCTTGCGTTCTAGCATGTCGAACAGAGTGGTGTCGTGAAATATCACGTAAGGAGGCACACCCTGTTTGTCTGCCAGCTCCTTGCGGCATGCCCTGAGTGCTTCCCAGCCAGCATGATCCGTAACCTGATCTTTAACCGCACTTCCGGATCTTCCGCCCGAAGAACGCCCGGAAGATGTTTTGACAACAGGGTCCTTGCGCAGCTCAACCTTGTGCTCTCCTTTCAGCAAAGGTCTGCATTGTTCAGTGAGCTGCAGAGCCCCGTAACCCTCAGGGTCTGCCCGCAGGTACCCGTTTGCCACAAGTTGCCGGAATACGGATTTCCATTCGTTTACTGAAAGCTCAGTCCCGATTCCATAGGTTGAAACCTGGTGGTGCCCCGATTGCAGAACCCGTTCGTTTTCCGAACCGCGTAATACATCAATCAGATAGGTAACACCAAAGCGCTGGCCGGTGCGGAAAACACAGGACAAGGCTTTTTGTACCGCAACCGTTCCATCCCAGGTTTCGGGCGGATTAAGGCAGGTGTCGCAATTCCCGCAAGGGGTATCAAGCTCATCACCGAAATAATTCAGCAGGACTTGCCGCCGGCATTTTGTTACTTCGCAAAGACCCAGCATCGCATCCAGCTTCTGTCTTTCTACCCGCTTGAAGTGGTCGTTGCCCTGGGATGCCTCCAGCATTTGCCGCAGTTTTATAACATCCTGCAAGCCGTAGACCATCCAGGCGGTGGAAGGCTTGCCATCCCGGCCTGCGCGCCCGGTTTCCTGGTAGTAGGCTTCGAGGCTTTTGGGGAGGTCGAGATGGGCTACAAAGCGAACGTCGGGCTTATCGATGCCCATACCAAAGGCGATGGTAGCAACGATAATTACACCGTCCTCCCGCAGAAAACGCTCCTGGTTATGAGCCCTGTCGTTTGCCGGAAGCCCAGCATGGTAGGGCAGTGCTGTGTAACCTTTCTGTGCCAGCATCTTTGCTGTGGCGTCTACTTTATTTCGCGAAAGGCAGTAGACGATCCCGCAATCACCTTCATGTTCTGCTTTTATAAACTCCAGTAACTGTTTGTTTGCATTCGTTTTCGGAGCTATACGATATTGAATGTTTGGCCGGTCAAATCCACTGATAAAGTGTCGCGCTTCAGTCAGAGAAAGTCTTTCAGCAATTTCCTTTCGGGTGCGCTCATCAGCGGTTGCCGTCAGTGCAATGCGGGGAATAGCAGGAAATTCGTTGGCCAGTACCGCGAGTTGCAGATAATCGGAACGGAAATCATGCCCCCATTGTGAAACACAGTGCGCTTCGTCAATAGCAAACAGTGAAATAGACGCATCGTGCAGCAACTCCAGGGTGCGAGGCTGTATCAGCCGCTCCGGGGCGCAATAAAGTAAATCCAGTTCACCCGTGCTCAGTGCATATTCAGTGGCGCGAGCCTGCTCAAAATCCATGGTGGAATTAAGGAAAGCCGCCCGGACACCGAGTTGCCGGAGCGCTGCAACCTGATCCTGCATCAATGCTATCAGGGGAGAAATAACAATGGCTGTACCCGAGCGAACAAGGGCCGGAACCTGATAACAAAGGGATTTACCACCACCGGTGGGCATCAATACGAGAGCGTCGCCGCCGGCGGCAACCTCGTGAATAATATCTCCTTGCAGCGGGCGAAAGGATTCGTATCCAAACACTTCGTGCAGAACCTGCTCAGGGCTCCTGCCTGAGGTAGTTGGCCGCTGTGCAGAAAGCTGTTCAAAGTCCTGGTCGGGATACATAGAATAACCGGTTAATCGTGAAGCTGAGGTGAAATCTGGTAGCGGATCATACCAGATTCAGCGTTGCGAATGGCCTGGAAGACCACCTTTTGGGAGGCAAATCCATAGAAGAAACGATACAATACCGCGCTTTCAAACTACCGTTTCACGGCTCACCATAATCTTTACATACAAGAACAGGGCTTCCATGCAGGAATTTGACGCCATCCGTCCCTATTCGGACGAAGAAACCGGCCCCGCAATTCAGCGGTTGGTCAATGACCAGGAATTTCTGGACATGGTGGGGCGCTTCAAGTCGCCGGCGCTTGCGCGCTGGGCCCCCGCCGTTCTGCGCTTTTTTACCAAACGCTGGCTGACCAGCCATTTTGGACACTTCACTCAGGTAGATGAGCTACAGGCCGGGCTATCCGGATACATTGGCGATCTGATTGAACACACCACTACCCGGGTAACAACAAGTGGGGTGGAGAACCTGAGTAAACAGGGAGCCTACCTGTTTATATCCAACCACAGAGATATTGTATTTGACCCTATGGTGGTCAATTACCTGTTGTTCCGCAATGGTCTGCGTACCACGCGGATAGCCATTGGTGACAATCTGCTCGCCAACCGTGTCTTTGCTGAAATGATGCGCCTGAACAAGAGCTTTATAGTTCGCCGCGACATGACCAGCCCTCGCGAAATGCGCGACGCTTACCTGACACTTTCCGGGTTTATCAATCACAGTGTTGCCAACCATGAGAACATCTGGATAGCCCAGCGCGAAGGGCGTGCCAAAGATGGCCTGGACTTCACTGATCCGGCAATCATCAAGATGTTTTATATGAGCTGCAAGAAGAGCGGTCTCAGCTTTTCTGAGGCAATGAACAAGCTAAGGATTGTTCCTGTTTCCATTTCTTACGAATATGATCCCTGTGATAACGACAAAGCCCGGGAGCTGGAGACCAAGGCTCGTGCTGGCAGCTATACGAAGGCAGAAGGTGAAGATACCGAGCAGATAATGAAAGGTCTGACCGAGTTCAAAGGCCATGTGCACGTGCACTTTGGTGCACCGATCATTGACGCACCGGAAAACGCCAAAGAACTTGCAAAGCTGATCGACCATGAAATTCATGCCAATTACCATCTCCACCCCTCCAATCTGGTGGCCTATGAGATGCGGGGAGTTTACCCGCAGGGTGCTATCGACGAGGCGGAACTTCGCAAATCTGTTGTAACCGCAGGGGACTGTTCTGCCGAAGAGATGCAGACTACCCGCTCAGAGATGGAAAAAAGGCTGGAGGCTTGTGATCCCGCTTCTCGCCCTTATTTACTGGATATGTATGCCAACCCGGTTCAGACCGCGCTGGATGCCATTAAAAATCAAAGCATTCCGGATTGATCCGGACCAATATTCCCCTTACAAATGAGGTACTGCGTGCAGGATCTTCAGTATATTGAGCTGGAAACCGGAGCTAACCCGACAGCGGCTGTTATCTGGCTCCACGGGCTTGGTGCCAGTGGCCACGATTTTGAAAACGTAGTGCCGGAGCTTGGCTTGCCAGACGACGCTGCCGTGCGCTTTATATTTCCCCACGCCCCCAATATACCGGTCACAATCAATGGTGGCATGACTATGCCAGCATGGTATGACATCAAAGCGATGGATATTGACCGTGTTGTCGACACCGAACAGCTGAAGGATTCGGCCCGGGCTGTGGGCAAGCTGATTGACCGGGAGATCGAACGTGGTATTCCTTCCGAAAATATCGTTATTGCAGGGTTTTCACAGGGTGGAGCCGTCGCCTACGAACTCGGCCTGACATATCCGAAGCGTCTTGCTGGCATTCTCGCGCTCTCTACCTATTTTGCAACCGCAGACACAGTGAAGCCTTCAGAAGCAAACGCCGGCATACCCATCAATATCTATCACGGAACCTTTGATCCCATGGTTCCTGAGACGCTTGGTGTCCGTGCGGTGGAAACGCTCAGGGGAATGGGCCACGAGCCCGCCTATATGACGTTCCCTATGGAACATAGCGTGTGTCTTGAGGAAGTTCAGGATATCGGGCGTTTTATTCGCAAGAACGCCCTGTAAGACATCTGCAATAACCAGCCGGCATTCAGCTACGCCAGAATGCCGGCGAAAGCACGATTACCACGCTCAGAATCTCCAGCCGCCCCATCAACATACCAACTGCCAGGACCCACTTGGCGGGATCGGGAAGGGGACCGAAGTTCCCCGCAGGCCCGATAATATCTCCCAGCCCCGGGCCTACATTGGTTAACGCTGTCAGCGCACCGGATAAGGACGTTACGAAGTCGAGCTGCATAGCCGCAAGGGATACGGTGATAAGTAGCAGGCACAGCAGGAAAATGAAGGTATAGGCGATCATGGACGCAATAATATCGTCACTGACCGCGCGGCCGTTGTAGTTACGGGTCAACACGGCACGTGGGTGCAGCAAGCGGATCATCTGCTCACGGAGCACGATTACTGACAGCTGAAAGCGGAATATTTTCATGCCGCCCGATGTTGAGCCAGAACACCCACCGATAAACATCAGGAAGAAAAACAGGACAAACGCCAGAGGGCCCCAGGCAGAATAATCCTCTGATGCATAGCCGGTTGTCGTAACCACGGAAGTGACATTGAACAGCGTAGCAACATAGTTGTGGAGAGGATCAAACGGCACCGGAGAGACAGCCCAGCGGTACAATGTCAGAAGCGCCGGTATAACCAGCAATATGGTTAAAAACAATCTGACCTGCTGATCATTGAACAGGGCTCCACGTTGCCCGTGAAGTTCTCTTACAAAAAGAAAGAAGGGCAAACTGCCGATCATCATGAAAAACGAAGCTTCCATCAGGATCAGATCATCGAACTTACCCATGGACAGATCCGAGGTAGAAAATCCACCAGTGGCAATACTGGTAATTCCATGGTTAAACGCATCGAACAACGTCATTCCCGACAGCCAGTAAGTGCTAACCGCAATGGTTGAGAATCCGAGGTAAACAAAGAGCAGCCCACGGCTGAGGGATTTCATTCTGGGAAGAGCTTTATCTGTCCATTCCGACGATTCTGTGGCGAACAGGCGCATGCCACCAACACGCAGGAACGGAAGTACCGCCACGAACATGCCGATTATTCCTATGCCGCCGATCCACTGCAGAATGGAACGCCAAAGGAGCAGGTCTTTGTCCATGGTATCCAGACCACTGAACACCGTTGCGCCCGTTGTTGTAATACCGGAGGCGCCCTCGAAAAAAGCGTCCGCAATAGAAATATCATTGTCACTGAGATAGAAAGGCAAGGCTGAGAGCAGGGCAATGATGAACCACGAAGAGACCGTCAGTACGAACATATACCTTGGTTTCAGGTCCCGGGGCTGCCGGTATGTGGAGGCAATACCCAGCATGCCAATGCCGAAGACAATGGCGGCGGATTCCACAAACGAAGCGGCATTCGGCGCTTCCGAGCCGAGCAACAGGAAGATCGGCAACGTCATGAATATGCTCAACAGCACAAACATGAGGCTGACAATAAAAACAACAGGATAGAGGTTTCTCAATGGATGCCCGAACCAGCTGAACCGAGAGAGGCGTCAGAATACCTGCGGTAAACCACATCCGCAAGGTAACAGACGAGCTGTCGCTTTATTAACCCGATATTAAAACACCGTCAGTTAGGGCTCAATCCGGGCCCTGGATGTGGAAAAGCCGTGCACTTTGATGCAGTCTCGGTAGTTAACATACTCATACGCAACCCGGGAACTGATCCTTGAACCACCTCGCCCATCTTTTTCTTGCCCCGGACTCGCCAGAAGCGCGGGTAGGTAGCCTGCTCGGGGATTTCACCAGGGGGGTGGACCTGGAAGCACTGCCAGATCCAGTAAGGCTCGGCGTCCGTCACCACTTCGCAGTGGACAGTTTTACTGACAGGCATCCGGATGTCCTTGCCAGCAAGCGACTTTTTTCCGGGCAACGCCGAAAGTTCGCAGGTGTCGCTCTGGATGTGCTGTATGACCATTTTCTTTTGCAGCACTGGAGCGAGTTTACCGATGCTGACCAGAGCACCTTTATAACCAGCGTTTACACAGAACTACAGGATAATGAAAGCCTGATGACCCCCGATATGAGCAGAACAATCCGGCGCATGGTGTCTCATGACTGGTTCGGATCCTACCGGGATCTCGATAACATTGGTTTTGCTCTGGACCGGGTAGCTGAGCGCATCCGGTTTCAGAACTCGTTCGCAGGAATCATTACGGAAATTCGCCCGATACAAGCTGAACTTGAAGAACACTTTCTATCATTTTTCCCGGAATTACAGAAGTTTGCAGGAGGAATTGAATGAAGTTTCTGGTCCCGTTTTCCCTCGCTACGGCGCTCATATTTCCAACTTATGCAATGTCAGAAACGACCCCGAAAACTAGTGAGACAGTTCCGGAGGCGCTCGGTTTTGTGGAGTGGGTTGTAATGAACGACACGGGCCTCAGGCTCAAAGCACGACTGGATACCGGTGCTAAAACATCATCGCTGCATGCAGTAAACGTGGAAGAATTCAAAAAAGACGATCAGAAGTGGGTCAGATTCCAGATCCCACTGGCAGATCACAAGGATCAGCCCGCCAAAGGCGACATTGATCATGAAGAAATCATTCTTGAGCTTGAGCGACCCGTAGAGCGCACCGTGTTAATAAAGCGCAAAGGTGCGCCGTCACAAAGGCGGTATGTGGTCATTATGGATTTCTGTATTTCCGGCACCAGTCACCAAACCCAGTTTTCACTTACAGACAGGGGCAACTTTTCCTACCCGGTACTGCTTGGACGAAGGTTCATGAGTGACGACAATATACTGATCGATTCCGCAGACAGTTTTATTGCTACCAGAGAATGTGAATACATGAGCCTGGAAGAACTGGTCGAGGAGCATGAGGCAAAAATCATCAAGGCTGAAGAAACAACCTGACAGTTTTTACAAATCCAGGGCACCTTTCATGAAATTCAGAAACTTGTGATTGTTAGCGTGTGCGATATTGACCCGCAGGGCTTCAGTGCCTGGTCCGCGGGTTAATTCGAACAATTGGCTCGGCGCCAGAAAAATGCCTTCCCGTGCAGCCTGAACAGTCATATCCATTGAATCCACGCCCTCCGGCAAAGGGCACCAGAGGTAATATCCTCCGGTCGGACTTTTCACCTGATCGAGCCCTATGCCATGCAGGGCAGATACGGCATCAATACTGGCGTTGGCGACCCGGTCTCTCAGCCGTTTCAAATGCCGGCGATAACGACCTCGTACAATCATTTCATGAACCAGACGCTCTGTAATACCCGAACTGCTTACTACCGTCAGCATTTTGATGTCGGTCAGTGACGCAATAAGTTTCGGTGTGGCGGCAATGTAGCCACAACGCAGGCTGGCTGACAGGGTTTTGGAAAACGTGCCCACATAAACCACGCGGTTCAATGCGTCCAGTGATGCCAGATGCGGTGTTGCTTTGGGCAGAATATCGGCAAAAGGGTCATCTTCGATGATCACAAGATCATACTTTTCAGCCAGGGTGAGCAGCCGGTGCATCTTCTGCAGTGACATAGATGTCCCGGTGGGGTTGTGGGCCATGGGCTGAACGAAAAACAGTTTAGGCCTGTGTGCCCTTATTTTCTCCTCAAGCATGTCAAGATCCGGACCGTCTGCCAGCCTGTCCACACCAACAACACTTGCTTTCTGAAGTTTCAGTTTGCCAAACAAGGGGTAGTAGCCGGGGGTTTCCACAAGAACTGCATCGCCAGCCTGAACAAAATGACGAACAATCAGGTCCAGCGCATGGTTCGCACCAAAGGTCATCAGGACCTGATCGGGCAGGGTATTGATTGACCGGTCATTCAATGCACGGGCCACATCCTCCCGCAATACCTCTAGCCCCTGTGGCCGGCCATATTCAAAGTCATCGGAATAGTCAGAGGCGTTGGATGTACGCCTCAGGTATCTCCCGATTTCCGAACTCTCCATCCAGGCTGCAGGTAATCTCCCGTCACCTGCACGCACTTCATAATGCTGGTTCAGCTGCTCCCTCAGCAGGGTTACAACATCTACAGCCTCCGTCACATGTTCGGAACGGGAAATAGATGGCGCAAGGTTCGCAGACTGCACATAGAACCCTGATCCACGCCGAGGATGAATGTATCCCGTCGCCACCAGCCGGTCGTATGCATCTGTGACTGTGTTCTTGGAGACGCCATGACCTTCAGCTGCTACGCGTATGGATGGCAAACGGCTTCCCGGAGGTAATCGGCCATCTTCAATTTGCCGGATAAGACTGTCTGCGATCTGTTGTGCGCGAGATATACCCAATCTTTAGCTGCCTTATTAAAGTGTACCAGTTATCTTGCTGGTACAGTCCGTGGTACACATGAGTAAACTGTCCCTTGTTGATTCTAATTGTCTGGCCTAATTTGTACAGGCAGCAATCATAAAAATAATTCGATGAAGATTCTGGTGAATATCGCCGACAAGCAAACAAAAACAAAGATGGAGAATGAGATGAAACTGCACTTTAAACAAAAGGCACAAAGTTATATCCGGTGCGCTCTGAGCGGGTTTATTGCCGCAGCGGCACTGGCTTCCGGGGTTACACTCGCGGAAGAACAACCAACTGTGAACTGGCGTATGCAGGCCCTCTGGGATGCCGGCACCACACCTTACGAATATGAGAAGAAATTTGTGGCGCGGGTCTCACAGCTTACCGATGGAAAATTCACCATCCGGCTGTTCGGCGGCGGTCAGTTGGCACCATCTGCACAAGCGTTTGAAGCTGTGCGTGGTGGCGCATTCGAAATGATGAAAACCTTCGACGGTTATAAGGCCGGCGCTATTCCTACCTTTGCATTCACCAGCACCATTCCTTTTGGCTTCCCGGAATCGGACCAGTATGAAACCTGGTTCTACGAAAAAGGCGGCCTTGAATTTGCGCGCGAAGCCTATGCCCAGGCGGGGCTGTTTTACATTGCCCCCACCGTTTATGGCCAGGAGCCGATTCACTCAAAGTTCCCCATTCACAAGCCTGAAGATGTAAAAGGCAAAAAAGGCCGCTTTGTAGGTCTGGCCAGCACAGTGATGAGCAAATTTGGTGTCGCTGTTACACCACTTCCTACAGCCGAGGTCTACCAGGCGCTTGAAAAAGGCGTCATCGATTTCGCTGACCGTGGTGATCTGACTGCCAACCTGGAAGCAGGTCTGGGCGAAGTCGCCAAATACGTGATCGTGCCGGGATTCCACCAGCCCACCACCGCAACCAGCTACGTAGCAAACCAGAAGGCCTACGACAAACTCCCGGATTCCTACAAAGCAGCACTGGAAGTGTCTGCCAGGGAAATCTCCGGTTCCCTGAGGCAGCACATCATTGCTCAGGATGCTGTAGCGCTTAAAAAGTTTCAGGAGCAGGGTGCTGAAATCATCCAACTGGACCCCGCAGTGGTCGCCAGTGCCCGTCCAACAGCTGTTGAAGCGTGGAAGGAAGCGGCTGGTGATGATGAACTCGCAAACAAAGTGCTTCAGAGCCAGATTGATTTCATGAAGGAACTGGGCTTGCTCGAATAAGCACTCAGGCTGAATTGATTCACCTCAGCCCGGCCTTGCCGGGCTGAAACTCTCTTCTTTGAGGCTTTCCCATGTCGATTATCAACGGCTACTGCAAATCCATTACGCAGCTGAACCGGTGGTTGGCCATAACAGCGTCGTCGCTGGTTTTCATAATGGTCGCGGTTATTTCCTTTGAAGTAATCGCCCGTTATTTTTTTGATGCACCAACAGTCTGGGCACTGGAGTTGTCAACCTTGCTTCTCGGCCCATACTTTCTCCTGGCCGGGCCTTATTTTCTGCATACAGCCGGCCACGTTAACGTCGATATTCTGTATAGCAAACTCTCACCCCGGATTGCCGCGTTTACAGACATGGGTATTTACGCGGTCATTATTGCCATCAGCTGTGTGCTTATTTACCAGAGTATTCCTGTTGCACAAAATGCCATCGAGTCCGGTGAAACGTCATTTTCTTCCTGGAACCCCCCAATCTGGCCTGTAAAGGCGCTCATCCCGGTGGCATTCAGCTTGCTGCTGCTCCAGGCCATTGCGGAATTCTTTACGGCAATTCATCGCGCAGGCTATAGCACAGAGGCACAGACATGAGTTCAACCCTGGTCTTTGCTGCAATGTTTGTTTCACTCCTGCTGCTGTTGCTGAGCGGGATGCCCCTGGCGTTTGTGCTGATATCACTTGCGGTGCTGTTTACCATTTTGCTTTGGGGGCTTGATGCACTGGTTCTGACGGTCCTCCAGACCTACGACGTGATGACATCGGACGTTTTGCTGGCTATCCCGCTTTACGTGTTGATGGCAAGCATTCTCCAGCGTTCCGGAATTATTGAGGCTCTGTACAAGGCAATGGAGCTCTGGTTCAGGCGCCTTCCCGGTGGCCTTGCCGTTGGAACAATTGCCATCTGCACGGTGATGGCGGCCATGACCGGCATCGTTGGGGCTGCAGTAGCCGCCATGGGAATTCTTGCACTGCCATCCATGCTGCGCCGTGGCTATGACGAGAAGCTGGCGCTGGGAGTAATCTGTGCCGGCGGAACACTGGGCATTCTGATTCCACCTTCAATAATTACTATCGTCTACGCTGCTACAGCGCAGATATCCGTAGGTAAAATGTTTGCGGCCGGCATAGTGCCGGGCATGGTGTTGTCCGGTCTTTACGTGAGCTACGTAGTGATCCGGACCATGCTTAAACCCAGCCTTGCACCAGCGCCGGACCACATCAAAATAAGCTGGCTGGAGATGTTCGGGTCACTGAAATCCCTGTTCTTGCCAACTCTGATTGTGTTCAGTGTTCTGGGCAGTATTTATGCCGGAATCGCGACGCCCACGGAAGCTGCTGCGGTTGGGGTAGTGGGGGCCATGTTGTCTGCGCTGCTCCAGGGCCAGTTCACTTATGCAAATCTCAGCGATGCGGCCATGGACACGCTGCGCGTAACCACAATGATCATGTGGATCACCATAGGTGCCAAGATCTTTGTCTCTATCTTCACCGGAACTGGCGGTGCTGACTCCCTTTTGATGTTCATTGAGAACCTGGAGCTGAATCGCTGGCTGGTGCTGCTTGCCATGATGGGCATCCTCGTACTCCTGGGCCTGTTCCTGGATGAAATCGGCATCATTCTTCTGTGTGTGCCTGTGTTCATGCCGATTATCGGTGCCTTTGGTTTTGATCCTGTGTGGTTTGGTGTGCTGTTCCTGATCACCGCGCAGATGGCGTATATCACTCCGCCATTTGGCTACACGCTTTTCTATATCAAAGGTGTATTGCCGCCGGGTATCGGAATGGAGACGGTTTATCGCGCAATTCTCCCTTTCCTCGTACTGCAGATTCTGGCGCTGATTCTGTTCATGTTATTCCCGGACCTGGTGACCTGGCTGCCCAATCAGCTATCCCAGCGCCTGGTTTCCTGATTCTTTACTGGCGGAGATTAATGTTATGTCTACCCAAAATTCCCGTATTTCCGGCTTTCACAACCTCTCCATGGCCGAACGCCTGGGGAAAGTTATCGAAGTCGCCGGTCTGAGCACAGATGTTGCCGATCACATGGGCAACACCGGAAACCTCACAGCCGAAATCGCAGACTCGATGATTGAGAATGCCATAGGCACCATGAACATCCCTGTTGGCGTGGCCACCAATATGATTGTGGATCAGCAGGATACGCTGATACCCATGGCCACGGAGGAATCCTCTGTAGTGGCAGCTGTATGTAACGCTGCGCGCCAATGCCGGGATTCAGGAGGGTTTATTACCTCCATGTCGGGCTCGTTGATGATTGCCCAGATTCAGTTGGTTGATGTGCCCAACCCGGAATTTGCCCGTTTACAGATTCTTGAGCACAAAGAAGAAATCCGGAAAATCTGTGATGAGACTGACCCTGTATTGCTCAAACATGGGGGTGGGTTTCGTGATGTTGAAGTTCGTGTCCTTGAGGGCAGAAAAACGGGCGCCATGGTGATCACGCACCTTATTGTAGACACCCGGGATGCCATGGGCGCTAATGCAGTTAACTCAATGGCAGAAGCCGTAGCGCCGCTCATTGCCAAATGGACCAGTGGCCGCACCTACCTGCGGATCCTGTCTAATCTTGCGGACCGCCGTCTCGCAAGAGCCCGGGCAACCTGGACCCTTGAGGCCATTGGCGGCGAATCTGTACGTGACGGAATTCTTGCCGCATTTGAGTTTGCAGATATCGATCCTTATCGCGCAGCCACCCATAACAAAGGGGTAATGAACGGTGTAAGCGCCGTAGTACTGGCAACAGGTAATGACACCCGCGCTGTTGAAGCAGGGGCCCATGCCTATGCTGCGCACACCGGGCGCTATCGTTCGTTAACCCATTGGGAAACCGACAGCGATGGCAACCTGACGGGCATGATCGAAATGCCCATGCCCGTGGGGTTGATAGGGGGCGCCACAAAATCCCATCCTACCGCTCGAGTTGCCCTGGATATCATGGCGGTGAAAAGTGCGGACCAGTTAGCGCGCACCATTGCTGCTGTTGGTCTTGCTCAGAATTTTTCTGCATTGAAGGCTCTGGCAACGACAGGCATTCAGAAGGGTCACATGGCTCTGCATGCCAAGAACATCGCAGTCATGGCCGGGGCTTTAGGCGCGGAAATCGACGCAGTGGCAAAAGATCTCGTCAGGCTGGGGAAAGTCAGGGTAGATATTGCAGAAGAGCTGCTCGAAAAACTTCGCGGCTGAATAGCCGGAGCATCCCGCCCCTGATCAATGGGGGGCGAGATGTTCTTCCATAAAGTCACTGACCAGCTGCACCACCTGGTTCTGCTTTTCCCTGTGTGGAACGTGCCCGCATTCTTTCAGCATTTCCATCACACAAAGGCCCGCCGGAAGGGAAGTATATTGTTCCGGGTGCCTGGCCGAGCCATATTCATCATCCTCACCATGAATCGCAAGCACAGGACAACGCACGCGTGACAAGGTTTCAGTGAGAGTCCAGTGTCTGAATGTTTCGGAAAGCCAGGTATCAACCCAGGCCCGTAAAACCCACTCGGCCTTCTCGCCATGATATTTTTTTAGCCGTTCTATCTGGCCATCCTGGGCAAAAAGAGTCTCGGCATCACGAATACCGTCTATTGTACGATCTTCAACAAAAGCCTGAGCCGCTTCTGTTATCAGAGCAATACAATGATCCGGGAAAGTCGCGGCACATACTGCAGCCATGGCACCACCCACGCTGTGGCCAAAAGCGACGAAGTTTCCAATACCAAGCTCCCTGCGCAGTGTTGTGAAGGGGCCAGTTGCTTCCTCCATAATGAAGTCCGTTTTCATGACATCCGTGCGGGCATATGAACGCCCGAATCCGGGCCGGTCATAGGCGATAACCTGTCGGCCGAGGGAAAGTGCTAACTGTTCAGGGAAGTCTCGCCAGAGTTCAACGCTGCCAAGCGAATCATGAAAGAGTACAACTGGTGCTTTGGTCCGGGAAATGCCCTCTGTGGCAGGTGTCCAGACCTTCACATACAGGTTACCGGCAGAAGTAGACACATAGCGGTCGTGTGCGGATATTGAGCGCATTGGTATTTTAAATCCTGTCAGGGCGTAAACAGATCAGAAAGCAAGATAGTCTATGGGAGACTAGGATGGAAGGGACAGATAAACTACCATGGATTTCGCTGAACCCGCCCTGATTTTCATGTGAGTACACTGACGTGTCGTTTTTGAACCTTTCTTTGCTGACTGCTTTTATCCCGACCTTTTTCCTGGTGTCGATCACACCCGGTATGTGCATGACCCTTGCCTTATCTCTCGGTATTACTATCGGTGTGCAGCGCGCAATGTGGATGATGGCAGGGGAGTTGGTGGGCGTAGCGATTGTTGCCTCTACTTCTGCTGTGGGTGTTGCTACCTTCATGCTGCGTTACCCTACAGCCTTTGAGTTGTTCAAATATGCAGGCGGCGCCTACCTGATCTGGCTTGGAATCCAGTTATGGATGTCCCGGGGCAAGATGGCTATGCCGGAAGACAATGCCGAACCAAATACCGCATCACGCTGGCAGCTGGCAACTCAGGGCTTTGTCACAGCCATAGCAAACCCCAAAGGCTGGGCTTTTTTTGTCGCCTTACTACCACCATTTATCGACAGTAGCTTACCTATGGCGCCGCAACTGGCAGCCCTGGTAATCATCATCCTGACTCTGGAGTTTATCTGCCTGCAGCTATATGCCCATGGTGGCCGGACACTTCGCCGTGCGCTGAAAAAAAGTGGCAGTGTCCGCCTGGCTAACCGGATTTCCGGCAGCCTGATGATTCTGGTGGGTGTGTGGCTTGCGCTCGGTTAGTTAAAAAATCCGCTAATTTTTTGCAGACTTGCCGTCTGCACCTATACTCAGATTTGTCATAGCAAGATGTCATGACGCTGTTTGCTGTTCATGGGCCGTTGGTCCGAATCCACGCAACAGGGTTTTGATTGTGCAGTCCGGGCAGAGGGGAAGGGAAGTTCTCCTCGCCGGTCAATTATCCTGAGCAAAATTGTCGCAAAGGAAAGCTATGGCAACCCCCGCTCTGTTTCCATCGATTGATTTCGACCGTTTCGTCTGGTTGAAACGCATCGAGGCCGGCCTGCTACTTGAGGTTGGCGCCCAATCTCCCGATCTGCTCTCCATTCCAGCCAAGGATGCCCAACAGGTCCTCAGTGAAACTGTCCGGTTGGTATTGGACCTTCCCCGGAATTCAACGCCATTTGTGGTCTGGACCAAAGGCGACAGTGAGCTTCTGGTTCACAGCGACAAAACCCGCATCAGTCTGTCCAGTGGCGTGGTAACACTCAGTATCACTGTCGAGTGCGAGGAACACGGCAAACTGGTCATCCCGGTACCTATAGGCGTAGGCACCAATCAGTCACCTATTGGCCTGGTAATGGCAACCTTCGAGGATCTGGAGGGCCCAGCTGAGCTGGTTGAGGCTTGGAGTGATGCGATCATTGCATTTGCGTGGGAAGCGTTGCTGGAAATTGCGCGCGTAATCTGTGGAGAGGTAGGCAAGGATAAACGCGGGCTGCCATTGGTTCCGGGGTCGATTGGAGCCTCTTCTAACCGATTACTGTTGCAACCGGTTTCCCGCTTCTCATTGATGCCGGAGGTCTGACATGGGTGCCCAACAGAATCTCGATGTTTTTGCGACCCTGGCTGAAGCCGTTGGATTAACACTCAATGGCGAACTTCAAGGACAGTGGTTTCAAGACCCGCTGGGGCGTCCTGACGGAACCAAGCGTGGCCTGAGTTCCATGATGTATCTCGACGGTCAGCGAGAGGCGCTGATCGACTTTGTTGACGGTGTGCTGGGCGCGGCTGAGCGTGACTCTGTAGGAGAGGCAATCTGGGTTCCACTCTTCAGTGATTCCGGTGCCACTATTTTTGCTGTCGTCGAACAGGCCAGTGATGGCGTACGGGTGGGTTTCGGAATTGAATACGAGAGCGGCAGCGAAACACCGTCGGTTGCTGTCCGCGCTCACGTTCCTGTGTTCCAGTTTGAGCGTCAACATGCAAGCCACGCACTCGATACCACCGGCTCCGAGCCTGACTGGCTGGTGCTTGGGCGGGCGGACGCATACATCGATGTATCCCTTGAAATCGGCATCTCCAATGAGGCACCAACACTGGGAGAGCTGTTTATCGGTGGGGTGTATCTGGCGCTTCATCTTCCAACGGATACTTCCGACGACCTGACTTTCAGCGTTGGTATGCGGCGCCTCCAGTTGCCTGGCAGCAGCACAGCAAAAGACTTTGACCTGACCGTTGATTCTATCGACGAGCTGGGCGGCGAATTTCTCGAATTCATGACTGGTCTTATTCAGGCGCAGGCTGAAGCGCTGGATACAGCTAACCCGGCTACAGCTCCGTTTGCTGCGCTGACCGCTTTGGCAGGGCTCAGGGCCGTAGACCAGATTCCTGCATTTCCTCTGGAGCAACTTATCTCCACGGGAATCCCGGCGGTAACACGTTGGTTTGAATCCATTCTGGCAAATACCGATTCCAGGAATGCCTGGCTCGGGCAATGGGCTGCGTTGCTCGGAGGAACAATCAATTCAGCTCGCAGCGCAATTGCGTTCAGCGATGGCCTGTTAACCGGATCTGTAGGCCTGCGAACCGAGACTTCCTCTGGAGGCGGGTTGATTATCACACCTTGGCTGGAAGGTGCATTGCGCCCTCAGTCTGGTGCAGAGGTCAGAGCTAACGTTGATCTGCTGACCCTGGAAACGCTGACTTCATCCGTCACGGTTTTGCCCAAACTGTCCCTCTCAGCAATCTTCGGGCAGGAGGCGGGACTGGTATCCGGACTTCTCAACGGTGATCCTGCGCTGGGGACTGTCCGGGTAGGGCTGGTTCTCACCGATGGCAGACCGGCATTTGCGCTGACGGCGCATGATGTGACGCTGAACGGCGTGCATCACAATGTGCTCGATCTCTCCAGTCCTGAGGCGGCAATGGACGCAGCCGAGGGCGTGGTTGACGGAGCCCTTGTTTCCGCATTGAACAGTTTGGGTCGGCCCGGTGAAATTTCTGCTCTGGTTTTGGGGCTCGATCCGCCTGCTGGCATCAACGGGCCATCGGCTATTGATTTGCTCACCGACCCAATTGGCCAGGTGTCTGCTTACTGGAATGAACTGAGGGGCTCTTCAGCATCGATGAGGCTCGTTTTGTCAGCAATACAGGAGCTTATAACCGGTTCTGCATCCACTGTGTCAGGTAGCGGTACATCGGGAAACCCATGGAAAATCAATCTTGATCCGGTCAACATTCTTGTCTCTCTCGAGGGGGAGTGGATCTATTTCGACCTCCAGGCGGCTGTAGAGCAGGGCGTGTTCAATGGAAAAACAGCAGATGTGTTTGTTGAAGCACGCCTGCTCAAAATAAATTTCACACACCCGTCGGTTGAGTTTTTCAGTCAAATCAAAGCAGGCACAAAGCTACGGGAATCGGGCGAGGGCAGTTTGAGGCTGGACCTTGGGCCCATCGACATCATCGCCAGTTCGGTTGGCGTGGCGGTTGGCTGGAGTGCCTCTTCGGGGCTCAGTGCCATATTGGAAGCTCCGGAACTCCACGTTGAGCTGGAAGTAGCTCAGGATTCCAGCAGTTCAACGATTGCAATACCGCTTCCGCTACCGGAATTCCATAACGACGGCAGCGTTACCTTTGCGCCCGACTGGGCAGCCATCGAACAGGCCATTGCGGCGCTGCTCCAGCGCATTGAGTCTCCGGTAATCGATGCGGGTCTTGAACTGACGGGCTGGTCGGGTACGGGTGCGCGCCTCTCTCTTTCCGCATTGCTCTCGGACCCCAGATCCGCTTTGGAGTCATGGATGGGGGATCTTGTCCTCAATTGTGACCATGTCCGTGAAGCCATGGGCCCCTTGGCTTACCTCCTTAGTGGTTTCAGGCAAAGGACCCCGTTGGGCACAGGCAATGAGCGCACGCCTTTCCGCGCAGCAATAGCCGCAGAGGCACAGGCACCGGGGCTTGCCGTATGGCTTGATCCCGGTTGTGCTATCCCTCGTGGGCGCTATGAGCCAGAGGCAGGTCACTTTGATCTCAGTGAGCCTCCAGAGCCAACTACACTCGCGGCTGCCCTCAAGTCCGCGGGAGCCGTGTTACCCGCCCTTGATGATCTGATGACGGGTAGGGGCAGCCTGGGTGATGCGTTCCAAATGTTGTTGGATCGCCTGACAGGCACAGATGGTTTGCTTGGCAGGCCAGTATCACTGCCGGATGGCGTCATCGGTGTCGATATAGGCGGGCTCAGCTACCGCGAGCTCATGGCTTATGGGGTTCTGAACCTCTTGCCACAGGAGGCAGCCGGCATTGCTCCGGATTCGGTGCTCTACGTCGGCTGCGAAGATATCTGGGCGAATTGTTTTGGATCAGACAGTTTCGATATCCGCACAGCCAGTGTGAGCCAGACAATTCCAGCTTCAGCTCAGGGTCGTTGGTCGGTTTGTCTTCCTGGCCCCGAAGCCGCCGCTTCAGCGCGCCCCGACCGTGGCGCTGTCGAGGAACAGGCGCACCGGTTAATTGCTGTTCTGGCAGGCCGCGTCGCACCTGTTACCGTTGTTGCATACGATGCTGCTGGCGCCGCCGCAATCAGGGCGGCCAGCACCGCAGCCAACATCGAGCATGTAATTACCGTTGGCACACCCTGGGGCCAGGTTTCTTTGAATGGGCTCACTTCGGGGCTGAGTGGCGATGCCCTCAGATTGCTCGAGCTGATTCGTCGCCCTAACAACGAGACCCTGCCAGAGGAAGAAATTGCAGGCGAATCCGGGCCAATGCTGCAATTCGGGTATGTGGTTGACCGTGCCGTTGCGGCCTCAGGCTTTACAACAACACAGTTGGGTGAACTGCCGCGGGCGGACATGCAAACCCATCGTCCGGGAATGCCCGTACACGCGGTATTTGGCTTACTGGATGCGGATACGCTCGAAGCGGGAATGGCGGCTCTGGTTTCCGGCGCTATCGATTACCAGTACGAGCAGTTTGAAGCACCCGAAACTCCACCTCGAAAGCTTCACCTCGGTGTCGATCTTCCGGTTTTTGATGCAGACCTTGGCGGCGTGCTCGTTGGCGCTGGTGCAATTCTGGAACTTGCCACCTGTGACAGAGGGGAGAGCGGCAACGGATTTGCTGTGCAGACTGAGCGCCAACTGATCGTTGATCTGCACTTTGGCGTTCACGACGGTTGGTTGATTGGTGGCCCGGGCGCAGCACAGACGGATATTGAAGTACGCTGGATTTCCACCCGACTGTATTTGCCTCTGCAAGGAAATACACGCGTTTCAGGCGCACGGATAACGCTTCATGAGGCCAACTGCTTCGGTATACGCAAAGAGCGGTGGGTGATTCAAAACGGAGCAGAGTTTGCGGAGTCCATCCTGCCAACGCCTGATATTCACCTGATCATGGCCGAAGTAGTCTCGCGTCTGTCGTCTGCATCACCCCCAATGACGCAATTGCTGGCAGATCTCGGCTTGATTCAGTCAGGAGGGTATAACCCTGAAGGACTGGATGAGCTTATTGTAGACGCGGGCACTGCGGTGTCATCGGCGCTGGACAGCTCTGCCAGCTCAATCGCCGGTGTAATCCGTGCACTTGCGGGGTTCTCAGGTATTGGCTCGGAAATTTCTTGGGCCGTTGATGCCGCAAGCATTACCGTCAATCTTGAAAATCGAGCTATCCAGGTGGGTGTCGAACACACCGCTGAAGATCTTTCAGATTTTTCAATGTCCGTAGGCGTGTCTTCTGCATCGGCATCCGTATCAGCCAGTTTGGGTCAAATACAGGAAGGTGCAGGGGGGCTTCGGTTAACCGGAGGCGCGCAAACTGGTTCAGCAGCCGCAAGCCTCGGGTTGGATTGGCGTCTACCGGGTGCGCCTGCGACCAAAAACATTAACTTGCTCGCCCCTACCCAGCTTGACGACCTCGCAAGGCTTGGCGCCTCCCTGATACCGGCAACACTGATTGCCGGGTTCGCTGACCATCTTCGCGATAACGCGTCTGAGGAGGCTCGGCAAGCAATTGAAAGCTTGATGAACAGCTTGAGTTTGCTGGCACCGGCATCGGAACTCGCAACCCAGAGAATCCTGTTGCCGTGGGCGCTGTTCCTTGACCCCGCAGGCTGGCTGAAATACGGAACCCGTCAATGGGCACTCGACCCCTTAGGGCAGTCCGTCCAGACACTCAATGCATTGGGGCAACTGCTGATTCCCGGTTTTGCGGGAAGTGAGTTCAACTTCAGTAATGAAGTCGCTGTCGGCTACGGCGTCAACGATGGCCGGCTTGAAGTGGGAGTCAACATTGAGACCAGCCATGCAATGGGGCCGACTCCGGTCAACATCGCTGTTACGGGTGGATTATCGATTACGGCAGCCGGCTCAGTTACGCCAATGCTGGCAACGACCGCTACATTTGATGGCAAGGGGGTGTCACTTGCCGTTTCTCCAGACGTCCGAATTGATCTGATTCGCGCGGCGCCAGCGGCACCAATGCCAATTTATCCGTCTGGGCCGGGAATTGGTGCTCTGCTTTCCACTGGCGCAGGCATGGCCATTCCTGTGGTATTGAACGCTCTGATCACAGAGCGAAGTGATCCATCACCGTCATTAACAAAGGATGTTGCCACCGCGATTTATGAGCTGGGCAGCGCGCTGGACCTGCTCGATTCAGATCAATTCGCCGACGCTAAAATACAGGCGTTCGCCGGCAACCCTGCCAATGCTCTACTCGCCCGGTTACCGAATCTTGTGGTGTCTGGCATTAGTCAGTTGGCGAATGCCCTTGATGCAAGCGGCACAGTTGTCAGCGCCGCACCAGTGGGGCCGGGCATCTGCCGCTTGACCCTTGGCAGCGCCGATCCGGTCGAAATCACGCTGGATGCCAGCAGCTCCGGGCCTGCGATCGAAGTCTCAGCATTCCTTTCAATTACCGATGTCGGAACCATCGGATTTGATCGTGTCAGATTAAGCGAATCCGGCGTTCAGGTGTCTGTTTCTTATAAAGCATCCGGCTTTGATGTAGGCAACGGACTGATACTGCGACCTGTTGCCCATGTTGATGCGGGCATATCCGGTTCCGGTTTTCAGAGGATGGCCGCCATTGGCCTGGCGACCGATGGTGTTGGCGACCAGTCCGTACAATTCCGATGGGCACTTAACCAGACGCCACCAAGAATGGCCCTGGTCGCAAAAAGCGCTACCGGTGAAACCGAGGACACAGATCCTGCTTCAGTTGCCCTGGCGCTACTTTCCCAGGCTATCTCCATGGCGGCCGGAGTTACGCTTGACGCGATAGGCGCTCTGGGCGGCGACACCGTTGATGCACTGCAGAACGTTCTCTTCACTGGCGACTCCGCCACCCTTGATCCAACCCTGTTTGACGACTTTGCAAATGCGGACAGGATGCTGCAGCGGTTGTTTCAGCTAGGCTTCAACCTGGCGGAGCATAACCTGAAAATCACGATCGACAGCAAAATTGACATCGGATTCACCCGCAATGGCGACCAGGCAGGGGTGTTCCTTTCCTTGCCTGAAGGTGAGCGAATAGCGCTGAACAGCAGTGATCCAACGGTGGATCTTGAAGTCGTTGCAAGTTGGATTAACTCGCCAGGTATTGCACCGGGACTATCCATTTTTCTGTTGGAAAAAGTCGACGGACGCCTGGAACTCAATGCGGGCTTTTCACTCGCCGGACTTGGGGTCCGAGTCGGCAAAAATTCAGGCCCGCTTCTGAACCTTGGAATCATGAGCATTGATGCCATAGGGGTTCATATATATGGCGAAGCTGCCTCAGCCGGGCCGGGTGGTGGCGTACAGGTTCAACTGGACGGCCTGTCCATTGTACCTTCGGCAGCTGGTGGCGATAACGCCGTTGCAAACACCATTATGAGCGATGCGGGTAATGATGCTTCTCCTGCCGCTCGCCCGGCATTCAGCCCGTCTTTGGCGATTCAAAAACCACCAGGGCAGGATCTTGGTATTTCCCTTAGCGCTGGAGATCAGCCCGGGCCATGGTGGTTAACCATCCAACGACAGCTTGGGCCTTTGTACCTTGAGCAATTCGGGTTTGACGTAGCCGAAGCGAATGGCACTGTTACCGGCATTTCACTGCTTTTTGATGCACGCATCTCGCTGTTTGGCCTGACAGCATCCGTTGAAGAACTCGGGCTGCATTGGTTGGGCGGGGACGTATTTGAACTGAATAACTGGGCTGTCGACCTTCAAGGCTTGGGCGTGGCAGGCGACTTCTCTGGCTTGTCGATCTCAGGCGGGCTGCTGAAAACCGAGCTCGATGGAAAAACCGGTTACCTCGGCATGCTGTCAGGCCGGTTTGGTGTATACGGGCTTTCATTGTTTGGCGGCTACAACGAAGACAACGGACTGCCGTCTTTCTTTGTATTTGGCGCCATTCAGGGGCCAATTGGCGGGCCACCGGCATTTTTCCTGACGGGGATCGGCGGGGGGCTAGGGATCAAACGGGGCCTGCGTGTGCCCGACGACCTTTCAAAGTTTGGTGAGTACCCGTTCATTAAAGCGCTGGACCCCTCTGCCAGTTCCTCAAGCGATCCGCTCGAAGAACTGAGGCAATTGGCGGCGTATTTCCCGCCGGAACCTGGAAACTTCTGGTTTGCAGCAGGCATCAGCTTTACCAGTTTTTCATTGGTCGACGGCATTGCGGTTCTTTCGGTTTCCATTGGAAACGGGTTGGAGCTGAACCTGTTTGGCCTGGCAAGACTGGCGCTCCCCAGACCTCAAGCTGCTTTGGTGTCGATTGAACTGGGCTTGTTGGCTCGCTTCTCGTCGTCAGAAGGGCTTTTCCTGATTCAAGCACAGCTTACCGATAATAGTTGGCTGCTGTATCCGGAAGTGCGCCTGACCGGCGGCTTTGCCTTTGCAACCTGGTGGCTTGGGCCAAATGCCGGACAGTTTGTTCTCACTCTGGGCGGCTATCACTCGAGCTTCCATCGCGACGGGTATCCGGTGGTTCCGCGGCTCGGGCTTGTGTGGCGAGTTACTGATGACATTGTCATCAAGGGAGAAGCGTACTTTGCGCTGACTTCTGAAGCACTGATGGCGGGCATTGACGTCGAAGTCAGTGCAGATTTTGGTTGGGCCTGGGCAAGGATAGCGTTTGGTGCCTACGCGATTGTCTATTTTGACCCTTTCTATTTCAAAGCAGGGGCCTATGCCCGGATATCCGCCGGCGTCAAGATTAAAACCTGGTTTGGCACCATCCGTTTCAGTATCAGCCTGGGTGCTCAAATTGAAGTGGAAGGCCCGGATTTCCGGGGCAAGGCAACGATTGAAGTCGGGCCTTGTGATTTTACAGTCAGGTTCGGTAACTCCCGGGAAATTCGTGGGAAATTCATTGAATGGGCTGACTTCGTACCCAAGTATCTGGAAGAGGCTGGGCCGGGCAGGGCACGGACGCTTTCCGGGATTACCGGCAAGGGTAGCTTGCCGGCTTCGACCAATGGCGCCAACTCCGCACCATCCTGTGACGGAAGTCTGGAAAAGCCATTTGAAGTCTTCGCTGAATTCGAGGTCTCGATTGTTGCGTCGGCACCCATCACCGCATTCGATCTCGGTCATCCGACGATCAACAAAAACATCGACACCACACTGCCAGATGGAACGACAGCTATCATGGGCCTCAGCCCGATGAATCTTTCCAATCTCACTGGCACTCTCAAGATCAGCCTTGAAAGAAAGTCCGAAAGCGGTTGGGACGATGAAACTCCGAAACTCCGCCTTCTGGCCAAGGGAATGGTTGACGAAAAAGAATCCAAAGAGGGCCCTACCTATGGAATGGAAGCCTTCCCGATTGGAGTTTGGGGTGCTGCAGAAGATACCGAATCATCCACGAATGCACTCCCGAAAGGCGACGTAATATTCGCAGGCAGCAGGTTAAAGCTCGTCGCAGCGGCGGACATGAGCACCCAGACCGGCCCGGAAATCGATTACTACCGTGTTGAGTCGGAACGCCGACTGTTACCTTTATCTGCTACCGGCAATGGCCGCCAAAACAACATCGATCGTGCCGCAGCTATGAGGCTTTCAGCCAACGTCGCCTCAGTGTCGGATGCGTTTAACGAGGCCCGCAAATACCTGTTTGCTGAGGGTGTCCGAGAAGTACCCGAAGGTTTGCTTGCCGTTGGCTCACGGAGCGCAAAATCCAAGGCCATCTATGAAAACTCAAGAACCGCACCGCCAATGTTTGGTTCCCTGATGGATGGGCTTGAGCCGGTCAACTCTGAGAACGCTTCAGTAAGCGTGATGGCTGCCGGCGCACCTGTGGCAGCTCGGAAACCCGCCAGGCCATTTGTGACCGGCGTCATGACCAGCGGCGCCGGTGTGGCTTTGCGTGCGGCAACGACGTCGGTTTCGGATGGGCGAATCAAACGCAGGCCTGCACCCTCGGTCGAATCTGTACGTGGCCGCCTTGGTCGTAGTTTGCCGATCAAACTCAACCTTACCCACGCTCCTTCGCGCATGAGCAACGAGACTGTTGTGCTCCGAGGTTCACTGCCACACACCAGCGTTGCCGGCCTTTCGCAATCTTACCTTGGGGATCGAGTAGGTTCGGGTGCTGGAGCCGGCTATGTCAAAGGTCTGGTCTCCGACCCTGCACCACAGGCGCCTCAAACCAGTCTTAGACCCGGTGATTTTGTGACCCTGCGTTGCCCGGATGCAGCGATTGACACAGGTTCTGCCCGTCCTCAGCTGCGTATTTCCGGTTTCGCTCGCGTCGTAATGCTGCTTGGTAACGGTGCCGTACTTCACGACGGCACGGTTCGAGACGCGACTATTGAAGTGCCGGCAAATACCAGTCTCATTGCGGTGCAGGCAAGCGGTGGTGGCGATGGCCGTGCTACGGGGCTGCAGGTACAAGGCTGGCACGATCAATCACGGCTGATCCGCTTGTCCGGCCGTTCTGCGCTGGGAGCAGGCTGCGTGCTCCTACTCAACGGCACCAGCGGCCGCACCCGGGTAGGCTGGAACATTGCGCAGGATATAGTGCGCGGTGCCGCCTCCGTTTCAACCCGTTTTGGCTCTCATATTACCTGCATTGGTGTGGTCCTGAAGGGAGCCAGCTCCAGCGCGTTGAATGATGTAGCGATTGAGCTTTACGGAGCGACTCATCGAACAGAACCCGTGGAGCCCATCGTGGTTCAGGCCGGCTCCAGGTCCATTCTTCTGTTCGACGTCATCCCGGATGGTAGAAGTTCAGGCATTTCAGTCCGCGCCGTTCAGGGTGGCGTAATGGAAATCGCAGGCATGATTGCCGCGGTTTCTGACGCAGATTCTCTTGCAGAGCTTGTTGCAGAAAAGGGGTTGCCTGTCACTGTTTCGCGCTTACGGGCAGTGTCTGACAAGAGCTGCGACATTGAATGGATTCCGGTGGAGGAGTGAAAACACATGCCTGTTGGTGAAGGGAAATTCAAGCTTTATGCCAAGTTGCCGGCGCCTTTGACGGCTGGTTTGTGGCGGCTGAGAGCCGATCAGCATTTCACGGCACAGTCCGGGGATGCAACGCTGGACGAGAACGATCTGCGCGTAAATCAGGAAAACATCCACTTGCGTATACGGTCGCCGAGATACCTGTTGCCGCCGGACCAGATCCTGTCTACTTACCCACCCGCAAACTCGTTTGGGAGCTATGGAAGCCGCTTGCCGCAGGTGGTTATCAAGCGCCGAACGCTGCCTTGGGAGCGTAGCCTTGATGGTGCACCGGAATACACTCCCTGGCTTGCTCTGGTTTTGATTGCCGAGGGCGAGGCAAAACTTGAAACCTCAGTGGATGTGAACAACTGTGTAACAGCCGGCGTAGAACTTGAGGGACTGAAAGAAGTTGCGAAAGGCAATTGCCTGGTTGCCAAACAATCACTGATTCACCGCGTTTTCCCTACCAAGAACGACATTGATCTGTTGGCCCATGCCCGGGAAGTGGACATCCGGGACACTGAATTGATGATGGGAGATGACGACGGTTTCCTCGCCGTTGTGATCAGCAACCGCTTGCCCCTGCCGGGCAAGGATGAAAACGGAAATGACGCACCGGTGAAGTACCTTGCGTGCCTGATCAACCTGGAAGGCCAGTACGATGTGTTATTGAACCGCTCGCCGGATCCGGCACCCACCTTCGTAACAACGTTCGTAACCCAGCACCTTTCGTTTCATGAGAACTATGCACAGAACGATCATGTCGTCATGGGGACTGCGCTTGCGCCCGGGGGCCCGGGCATTAATCCAGTCGACCTGGGTGAACTGACCAACCCGGTTCCGTTGGCACAAGGTATTAAAGGCTCTCATACCACCCGATACCAGTCCGGTGTGGCGACGGGAGGGGGGGCAAAGCCTTTTTCAGGAAACGGGCAATGGTCGATTTCTCCAACTGCCAACGACACATCGGCGAAAGTTGCCCTGCAGATGGCGGCGCCTTTTCGCAATGTCGATGAATTCCAGGTGCTTCCTTATGACCCGGAATATCGTTTTCCGGTTCTTTTGCACTGGAGCTTTACCACGACGGGCGATACCACTTTCCGTTCCCTTATGACTAACCTTGATTCCCGGTTGCTGGGCGACAAGGGCAGTTCTGCAAAGCCTCCAAGCGGGAGACTTCCCCTTGAAGTGGCGGAGAGCGGACATGTCGGGCTGGGGCACCAGACACGCGAAGGCGACCGGGTACGCGCTTGGTATCGCGGTCCTCTGGTGCCACACCCGACGAAAAATTCCGGCTCTGACAGGCTGAAACTTGCTCACAGTTCGGATCAGCTCAGGATCGTGATTCCCGATGGTCGGGAGGACCTCTCGCTGGCGACGGCCTTCGAAATCGGACGGCTACTGACGCTCTCCCAGCCCTCCATTATTGCCTCACTGATGCGCTGGCGACAGGCGGATTACCATGCGGCACGCCTGCATGCGCTAATGACCGCTAACCAGAGCCTTTGGGAAGAGGTGCTGGGTGTCGGTTTTGAGAAGATCGACGCTCACAGGATAGGCCCTCTGGTAGGCCGTTTGTTTGCAGACGCCATCGCTAAAAACCCGGAACAGTTCCTTGGTAACCCCCGTGCCCGGGTTACGGCCGGTCGACCGCTGGAGTTCGAAGGCAAAGCAACGGCCGTTCTGGCGCGGGGGCTTGGGCTGAAAAAATCTCTTTTTACCGGAGACCTCACCAAAGTATTCAATGGGCTGCGTGATGCCAAGATTCCGAGGGATAACCTGATGCTATCGGAACTCGGACGCGTCGATGTTCGGGATACCCTCGGAGTCGATCTCGACAAGCAACGCATCGACCTGGTTTCCAGTGCGCTTTCAAACAAATTACTGGATGACCATCTGACTGGCCCGGCATTTCCGGTAACAGACCGTTTCAGGGTCGACGTCGTGAATGACAACCTGGATGTAATCCTGCGCGACCCACGGCGTCACGGCTTCACGGATGAGGACGAATCATGATCAATATAAGCAGCGATATTCTTGAGCACCTGGGCGCAGAGCTTGTGAAAGCAGAGCGAGTTCCCGCTACAGAATTCAAACCCGACGAAAACACCGCTATGCCGGCAGAGCTCCGAAACTGGCTCGTTCGGCTGCGATTACTGGAAGGCGTGCCTTTTGCCAACCTGGTCGCCGACAGCGAACTGCTTCCACAGGAATCCATTCGTTGGTTTTACCTGGATCGGCGCTGGACGGACGCCGTCGTGCAAGGTGCACTGAGCGTCGGCACAGTGAACAGCGACGACCGAATACAAATCGAAGCTCAGTACGCCGCCATTCGCGCAGAGCTGGATACTGAGGAACGGAATGTTAGACGAGTCGAAGGCATGGCCAGATTCGCCGGACAGCCAGGCCCCATCACCGGTTTTCTGTTGCGGTCTTCTGCCGTATCCGGGTGGCCAGGCCTTCATGTCCGAGCGTTCAACGTGGACCTGGTAGACAAAGACGATGACCGCTTCCCGGAAGACGACCCTCGTCGAATCCGGCTGCTGCGACTTGAACGGCTCGCCCCGGCTGTGCTGCTTTGCATATTTGATGGAATTCCCAAGGTCGTCCATATCGAAGAACCGAGGCAGGGCATCCAGTTCGGGTTTATGCACAAGGACAACGGCAACCAACGCTCAGCCAAGCTGCGCCCCCGCGCTAAAGCTGACTTTGAGTACCTGGATAAAGATGGTGGAAAGGATATAGACGTTCCCTTCCGGGTTGGCTCGTCTGGCGTGGTAGATATTCGCCGTTTGTCTGAAGCCCTTGAGGCGCATGATGAAACAGGTGCCAACGAAGACGGCTTGAACAGCGCCGAATACGCTCTACAGCTCATTCAGTTTCCGTGGCGACAGGTGTTTGGCGAAATTCAGGTGCCGCCAATCCATGAAATGTTCCGGGCCTCCATCGAGTATGTGTCGATGGTCAATTCCACCTTCAAGCTGTGAGGCCCGCCATGTTCAAACATTTGCTCAAAAAGAAAATACTCGACAAAGCCGTCTATGACGAGCGCTGGGCATGGCTTGTCAGGGCAAACACAGACCCGGGTTCAGTTACAACCTGGGACCCGAACCTGCGCCGAAGCAAACGCATACTGGTTCCCATTGATGTTCAGGCCTACGTGGCCAACGATGCCAACCGGGAAACCCTGGTACCTGTGACAGGAGGGCCGGGTGATCCATTGCCGTTTGCCGAAGGCACAGTGCCTGAGGCTGGTATACACCTGCACTGGGCGCTACCCGACGCGTTGCTCAGAGGCGGCGATTCGGCGGCAGGCGGCGAACTCGAGATGACCGAACTGCCCGACCGCTGGGTGGTTATTCGTTCCCTGTTTCCTGTGGGTATCAACCGACCCATGATCCGAGGCTGGGTGGTGGATGCAAAGAAAGGATCCATAACACCACTGGATCAATATAAGGGGGCAACTCATAACAATGAGGACAAACCTACCTTCGACCAACTCGACGGGACGATTGGGGGATCGCCCCTGTGGACGGCATCCTATCACGCGAGTGCAGGGCGGTTCGGCTTCCACGATGCACTGGAGGATCTGCCCAGACTGAAGAAAGTTGCGAAGGACGGCTTCGAGAATAACGTGGCTACCTACGTGGTGGCAGGCTGGCATACCGATAGCAACAAGGACCCCCTGGCAGTCAGCAAGGCAGATTTGCTGGACGTACTTTCAGAGCTTGGCTGGCAGCTTGATCCAGAGGCCGAACCGCCCGGCAATGAGCCGGACCTTGCAGTGGCAGAGCGGTTACTCGCCAAGGGCAAGTTTAAACAACCATCTGACACAACACCCACAAAAATCATTTCCCGCGGTAGAGAAGAGACGTTTACTTACATTGATGTAGTCCCGGATATGGCCTTGCCTGTTCATAAAGCGGCCAAAGTTTTTATTGCTCAGAAACCACCTGCGTTTCTGTCGCTATTTCACGGGATGATTACCGGTGTGCCCGTGGAGGCAGCGCTGCCAGGCGCGGATGAGCGGCCCCGAAACGCGTCGCTGTCTGTTTCTGCGGGTTTTGATACCGACGATCTTGTGACTGCTCTCGGCGCTCAAACCTTAGGGGGCAGCCTGTCTCAGAGACGTGCGGCAGAAATGATAGCGGCGGCCTTTACCAGCGATCTCATTGACAGGTTTGGAACCCAGGATGGCCTCAGAGATATTGCCGAGCGCGAACACAATGACATGTTCAGTTCATTACCCGGAAAGCCTTTGCCTTCAGCGAAACTCGACCACCTGAGAGCTGAGGACTCGGCATCGGTAAATGCCACCACGGTAGGGCGCAAAGGTCGGACCAAGCTCGCCAGCCAAACCAAGGATGAATACCCCAGCCCCCTTGCACAATGGCGGGACAAGGTCGTTTTCAGACCGGCCGGCAAGGCATTCAAAGAGCCAGCGAGAAATATTGACGATAAGTCCGCTAAAGATAAAAGTGTGCCTGGAAACCGGCGCACTGTAGAGCGGCCAGCTCCAAGGATATTTATCCCTCAGCCGCCCTCCATTGCCATAAAAGGAGCCCGGCCCAGCCTGCGTCATCATTTCGATGGTTTGTACGACGATGAAGGCCGTTTGCGGTGCCGTTACCCGAACGAAGCCGTAAAAGGTATCAAAGGCGTCGTAAAAGCTCGCGACCTTTTACCGACACTCGGGTCCGGTGCCATTCCGCCTGAGGTTCTGGCAGTCGTGCGCGAGGCCATGGTACTGAACCCTTATTGCAGCCGCTGGCTGGCCAACGCCGCCGCTGACAAAGAAGAGAATCGTGTTCAGTACCAGCATCGCATCGAAGGTGAAATGCTGCGGATGTTTTCCGTTGACGGGCGTTACGATGGGAGTGGGGTGTATACGCTGTCCGATAGCGTAATCAGTCCGCAGGCACCGGGAGAGGAAAACTGGCGCTCTGTATCTTTTTTCCAGACCGCTTTGAAGAAGCAGGCCGCGGCCGAACTGAGCCGTGCTTCATACCTCGAAGGCTCCAACCCAGGCCCCTTGGGGGTGACCGCATGGCGACAGCCCTGGGTTCCGCTATGGCTTGAATGGCGCGTAGAACTGGAAGGCTCGACCCGGATCAGTGATTGGGAACTTGGCCAACTGGAAATGATTCGTGGTGGCGATGCGGCTGACATCCAGTTGATCGAGATTGCGGGTCGCAGCCCGATCAACAGGGGGCTTGGCACTGCGCTCCACAGCGGCATCGAACGGTGGATAAAAGCCGAACAGGAACGGGAGGCCACCAATGATTCTCTCACTGCTTCACAGCAAAGTTCACTGGAATCACTGGCGGATTTTCTGGAGCCTCTGGACCTGGCTTCAGCTTCGTTAGATGGAATCCGCGAACAGCTTTTAGGGCTCAACTATCGCGGCGGGTTTTTCTCTGCCCCCGAAGCCGATGATCGCCCGGAGGTGGTCGCAGACCCATTGCCGTTGTTTGGTGGCACTCTCAAATTCAGCGCACTGAGGCTGGTGGATGCATTCGGGCGGGTTCTGGATGTGCCCACCAACAACATCCACACGATTACATCGTTAGAGATCAGCGACGAGCCCTCGTCCATGAAAATGTCCGCAAGGATACAAGGCGGGGCGCGCTGGTTGTTTCGCCTGGTTGATCCAGCCTACCTGGGAGAGCCTTTGCTCGCACCGGAAGCCTTCGTCAATCAATTGGAGCCGGATCTCGCGGTTAACCCTGTCGCCGGTTTCCTGCTCAGTGATCACATTGATGAATCTCTGGAGATCTTTGATATTAAAGGCAATGCTCTGGGCCAGATAAGCCATCACGAGCTCACGGGTGCCGTGCGCTGGGAACCTGCACCGGGGCGGCCACTTCCGCCGGGAGCTGGCCCCATGGCAGAGCTGCCACCCAGTGCCACACCTTTGGGCAAGCTGGCAGCCGGCGTTATCCGGTCAGATGTCCGGCAACGCGATGGCAAGCTTCCTCAATCTGAAAGTTCTTTGACCGCGCTTCTCCGCGCAATCGATACCACCCTCTGGACAGTAGACACCTACAGCACGCTTGGGTCGTCAACAGTCGCCGGGCTGGTTGGCCGTCCGATTGCGGTGGTGAAGGCAACGCTGAGGCTCGATATTCCTGATGATCTGGACAAGGTTCGGGTCGATTCAGAAGAAACAGCCAAAGCCAGACGTGCGGCTTTTGACGCCTTACGGGATGAGTCTTTTCCCGTGCGTTTGGGCGACTTGCAGAGAAGCGACGACTCGTTGCTGGGTTATTTCATCGACGACAATTACGACCATTTTCATCTGGTCGACAAATCCATAGCCGCTCTCGCCCGGGATTCCGGCCGCCGTCGTGGCCAGCTTGGCTTGCTCGGCCAAGTCCACATACCTGGTGTTCAACCCTTGGATCACCCCTATCTGTTCAGCGACGACACGCTCTATATCAAACCCGGGCAGTCATATCGACTGACGTTGCTGATGCTTCCAGCGGGCAAGGTAAACCTGACGTCAGGTGTATTGCCCAGAAAATCTCTGGCGTTGAATGATGCGTGGATCAATAGGGGACTGAAACGTGTTATTCCCTCAGTAAGAGTAGGGCCGGTGCTGGTAGATCCGGAGAAAATCAGATTGCCAAAGGTGAATCTGTTGGGAGATCGACAACAATTCACTAAACGTACAGGGCCACTGACATGGAGAGATGATCCGATCGTTTCAGCGAGCCAATCCGCCTTGTTGCCGCGTATGCCCCATGAATTTCAGGAAGGCTGGATTCGGATAATCGAGGAGGATGAATCATGACTAACGCATCCACCGACCCTCGCATTGCCGCGGAAAAAGCCTGGGAGCGCAGGCGAGACAGGAAATCTAAAAAACAAAAGAATTCAACCGCTCGCGATGCCTTTCTCGAGGGGAGTACAGGTTTTGTAGACCGCCAGGCCCTGTCAGCGTCTTTAAGTGCATTCATGACACAGGCGGAAATTGGCGAATTTGGTGAGCCTGGCCGAGCACCGGGGCCGTCACCGATGGCAGGGCCTGCACCTATGGCTTTTGCTGTTAACAACATCAATCGATGGGTGCCCATTGGACCCTCTGTGGTCAGGCAGGGGCAGGCAGATGGACGGCCCCGAGTATCCGGGCGAGTCCGTGACCTGGCCGTCAGCCCCGATGGCGTGCGGGCCTATGCAGGAACCGCCAAAGGCGGCGTCTGGTACACGGGCGATGGCGGCGCTACCTGGGAACCGCTTGGTGGCTGGGCCAACGAGCCCAGACGGATAGGTGGGAACGTAAGCGCGTTTGCCTCTGGTTGCCTGCTGGTGTCATTTGGAGCCAATGCGGCAGCTGATTTCGTGATGCTGGGAACGGGAGAAATTGGTGCCCGCCAGCGTGCAACGGGGCACACGGCAACCCGCGGTATGGGTATCCTTGTAGCAACGGGCCCCGCCAGTGCGGCGTTGGATGGAGATCCCTGGGAAACGGAAACCGGCATCAATGTTCTGGAAGGTGTTTCGGTAGATCGCATGGTGAGAGTTCCAGGCGCTGTGGTTGGCGCCAATGGCGACCAGGTAATCGCGGCGACATCCGGAGGTTTGTTCCGGGGCACCCGATCCATGGTAGGCGCCGATCTGGGCTTCACATGGATCCCGCTGCAGTTCCCACCGGCTCCAGCAGTGCCGCCCGCTCGAGGTGTTGCGACCCAGTTCGCCGACCCTACGGATCTCTGCTACGTGGGCAATCGGCTCTTCGTCTGCTTCAGTCATACCGGCGTTGCCTTCTCTGATGACAACGGCAATAGCTTTGCATGGGCAACGATGAACTTTCTTCCGCCCCCGACAGTACCTGCGGGCAGTAGACTGATAGGGCGAATGAGCATTGCGGTGAACGATGATAATAACCAAATCTACGTGTTGGGCGAGGTGGATACCAACCCTTTTGTCAACAATTCCCCCCTTGTTGCCCACGTCTGGCAGATTGCTAATCCTGGTGCGATCGCACCCGCTGTGCCGATTGCCACCCCGCTCAACAATGTGCCCACTACGGCCAATCTCTGGCCGGGGCAGAGGGACTATGACCAAGCCATAGTGGTAACAACCCGAACAACAGCCGTCGGACCTCCTCCAGTCAGAACGGACCGAGTCTATATTGGCGGCTCTCTCACTTGGTTGGCAAACTGGAACGCCTCTATCTGGGCGTTCGATGTCATTGGAAACAATCTGGTTCCATCGCCTGGCGTTTCCGACCAACCCGCTGGCACCACCCACGGTGCAAGTACCCCGGGCCTCATAGGTAACGCAGTTCACCCCGATGTTCATAGCCTCCGTAAGGCCACCAATTTGGATGGATCGAGCCAGATCTGGGTAGGGTGCGATGGTGGAGTGTTCGTGTCGCTTCGTAACGGACAGAGCAATACGTTTGCCGCAAAGAACGTAGGGCTTTCCTCCATCGAATCGGTGTTCTCCGCGAATCACCCCACTTCCAGTCACTTTGCCATATTGGGATGCCAGGACAATGGCCGACAGGTGAGGGTGGGCAGCACAGTCTGGGAATTGAAAACCACCATGCAGGGTGATGGCGGCGGTGTCGTTTTCCATCCTGTGCAGTCACATTACGTGATGGGACAGTTTACCAGTGCAAACTGGGCGTGCGATCCTTCCTCACGCTATGTGGAACCGTGCAATGTTGCAGTCAACGATGCAGAGTCTGCAGCCAGTGGTTTCTATTCAGGCATTGCCGCGATCCGCCGTGCAGCTGGAAATCTTGGACGTATTGCCCTGGGTACCAATCGTGTCTGGATTACGGACGATCTGGGAACCAGCAACCCCAATACCTGGAGAGTGCTGCCCATAACAGCTGCCGGTATTTTTGTGCAGGCAAGAGATCCGCGTCCAGGCGGCAGAGGCCCCAGTACGCCCGCCAACCTCGCTTTTGGAGTGCCCGCAGGTGCGCTTGGGCCTGTTGTTACGGTGAAGTGGTCGGATGAGCGAACGGTTCTCGCATTGTTCAATCAAGGTGTTGTTCAGTACCAGGAGAGCGTAGCTAACCCTGGGCGCTGGACATCGACAATCATACTATCGCCTGGCATGGTGGCTCCCGCAGCTCCGCTTGTTGTGCCGGCGGCAACGTTTTTTACGGATATTGAACCGGTTCCTGGAACGAGCGATTTCTATCTGACAGGAACCGGTCAGACCAGCCAGTGGACGCCTGCGATCCCTGCCGTCGCCCCAAACCCCTCCGTAGCAGCTGCCCCGCCTCTTCCAGCGCAAGACACCTGCTATTACTTTGACAGTGCCGCAGGCGGATTCCGTCTAACCGGGCTGGGAGCAATCCTGCCGCCGGTGCCGCCGATTCTTCACAGTCCAATCGACCCGGCTTACTCGGTCGTTGTCGATCCGACAAACGTGAATACGGTTTATGTGGGTACCGCATCTGCCGTTTGGAGTGCCAACAAAATAGCCGGTAACGCTCACAGCCCGTGGCGGCTGTTTGTTAATGGCCTGCCAGAGTGTACCGTTCAGGATTTGAACATATGGGCCGATCCAACCGGCGCAGCAGGCTCACCGCGCCTGCTGCGGGCTGCGCTTCAATCCCGGGGAGTGTGGGAAGTTAACCTTGCTGCCGCTGAACCGAGCCGAACCTATCTGCGGGTGCACGCACGAGACGACCGCCGCATCTTTCCAACGCCGATGCAGAACCCCAGGCGACGACCGGCCGCACCAGCGGAACGATTTTTCGCCAGCCCTGACATTTGTATTCGACCGGAAGCGCCGGTTACCAACCCGCCGTCATTTCGTGGTACGAATCTCTTGAACGGTAGTCTCCGTTACCAACTCTGGACATTCCAGACTGCATTCCGCTGGATCTATCCCAGCATTATTCCGGATGGCCAATGGAGTGATCAGTTTGGCGACCTGGTGGAGAGGCACCGCCGACTGTTAGGGCTTCCAAATGCCGGTTCCCGGCGTGTAGATGCTGCTCTCTGGACGGCCGTGATGACCGCTGCTCTGGATGAAAACGGCTCTCCCGGCGTTTATCGGGCACCATGGCAAAACGCAGTAGTACCTGATCTTCCTGGCTCTGAAATCGACCTGATGGAAACGGTGATACCACGACGAAATATAAATGATGTTTGGCAGGTCTACCGGGACCGAAGCACTGTCGACGTGTTATTGCATCATCGTGACACCCGACCAGTCGCGGCTAACGGCTCATTCGCTGTTCTTTTGTGGCGTTCAGCCCCCTCTCAGAATACCTTGTTGGCAACCGACTGCACCAATCTCGTTCCCTTCGCCAGAAGCCTGACCGGCGGCGTTCCACAACCGATACCCGCAGGATGGAATGTACCCCTGGCCACTGATGGCACGCCTTTGCACAGGTTGTCAGTTCCTTTGGCTGCGCGCATGCCAAGGGCTGTCTCTATCAACATCAATCTTTCAGCAATACCCACAGGGCAACGCGTTCTGATTGTCGCGATTGCAGGGTCAACAACAGACCCGTTTTCGGCGGTTCCCGCCGGTACGCTGGATCGGGTGGAACGACTCGTTCGACACTGGCCACACGCGGCAGCTCGTGTGATTAGTGTCTGGCGTAGGCCAGGCACCCAACTTTTCCCATAAGAAAGGACGCCATCCATGGACTTTGATGCATTAACACTCGTTCTGCTGGTACTGGTTATCCCGGTGTCTTTCGTGCTGTCCGCTGCGGCCGGGCTTGGCGGCTCACTTATCCTTATTCCAGGGTTGATGATCGCCATTGGAACCCGGGAAGGCATAGCTGTGGCGGCACTGCTTCTTGCCTGCAACAACATTGCCAAAGTGGTGGTTTACCGGAAAACGCTGCCTTGGGCTGCGTCAGCATTGGTTGCAGCAGCTGTGATCGCCGGAAGTGCTTTGGGTGCCACACTTATGCTGCAAGTGCCAGAGGCCTGGGTTCGATATGGGGTTGCAGCCATGCTTTTACTGACACTGGCCGGTGACTTTTTTACTCAGGGGTCTGTCCGCAAGGCATGGGCTGTATTTCTGGCGTTTGTCTCTGGCAGCACATCCGGCTTCTCCGGCACATCCGGCCCCTTGAAAGGCATTGCTCTCCGGAGTCTTCAGCTGGAACGATTCTATTTCGTTGGTGCTGCCTCACTGGTCTCGATGCTTGGGGACATAACCAAGGCTCTGGTGTTCAGTCAAGCGGGCCTGATCACTACAACCCATTTAATACTGGCAGGTGGGTTGGTCCCGGTCATGGCCGGTTGCACGTTACTGGGGAGAAAGATCAATCGCGAAGTCGGGGAGAAATGGTACAGCGTGTTGTTCTGGACAGTAATGGGCGGCTATCTGATCCGCTTGATGGTGGTGTAAATGACCGACAGGAAGAAGCAGGATCAAGGGCAGGCTTACACCACCAGCGCACAGAAGCCCGAGTGCCAGCATAAGAACGAGCCTTGCGACGGAGAGAATCAAATAGACAAGCCCGATTTCGATGAGAAAGATGCCAATGTTGCACCAAGACGCAAAGCATCGGGGCCTAACATGCGAACCCGGAATCGTTCAGCAGACCTCGGGGAAAACTCTTCAGTTCAGCCACCGGAGAAAACTGGAAAGCCTCCTGAAGCACAGATCAAAGATGATCTGCCCCCTGAGCACGAGCGCTGATCATGGCAACTATCATAGACCGTTTCGAACTCGACTTCGCAGCGACAGGAGGCCAGGCCGGCACCATCACTGAGCCCAGTATTGCGTGCTCGGGGAAACGAATGATGATGACAGGCAACTGGTTCAGCTCACGCTCAATAACGGGAGGTAAAAGCTGGACGTTTATCGATCCATACACCGAACTGCCAGCTACGGACTCCGGCTTTTGCTGTGATCAGCTTGTCCACTATTGCAAATCCCGCCGCCTTTGGATCTGGTTGCTGCAGTTTTCCAAGAATGCCAGTGGTAACCTGATCCGGGTAGCTGTGAGCTCCTCCGGTGCACCGGGCACATGGACCTGGTGGGACACCCGGCCAGGAGACCTGAATGAAAGCTGGACTCAGGTCTGGCTGGACTACCCGGATATGGCCGAATCCGACTCAAACCTTCTGATCTCGTTCAACGTGTATTCCACAACCGCAAATCGTTGGCAAAGAGCTGTAGTTCTGAGATTGTCACTGGACCAGCTGAAAGCCCGCGAGCCAATTACCCGCGAAGTCTGGTCGACAACCGGTTTCGGATCTCTGCGTTTTGCCCGGGGTTCGGGCAGTACTCCTGTATTTGCAAGCCTCAGTACCAGCAGCCCGTCACTAGAGCTATTCCGCTGGCCAGACTCAGAGAGCGGGGTATCGCAGGTTTCAATACCCGTGACGCCATGGAGTGATGGCCCATATGGTTCAGATTCAGACCCTACCAGCGCATGGATGAATCGCCTGGATGACAGAGTTACGGCTGGATGGGATTGCGATGGCGTTCTGGGTTTTGCATGGACAGCCTCTGCCGACGCACAACACCCTTATCCCTTCATCAGGGTGGTTCGCATAGATAAATCAACCAATCAACGAATTGATGAACCGGATCTATGGAACTCGGACCGGGCCTGGGCGTACCCGTCTGTCAGTCCAAACCAAAGGGGAGATGTGGGCATAGTGGCATTTTGCGGAGCAGGGGGGAGACACCCGACATTAGGTGTCGGCTGTCTCTCTCCCTCAATACGTCTGTGGGATATGACTCTGGAGGCTGCCTCAACCCATATGCCAGCGGCTCAAGCCTGGGGTGACTACCTTGATATACAACCAGACCCCCGGCGAAAAACCTACTGGATAGCGTCCGGATTCACGCTCAGAGGCGGGGGGAGCAGGAATAATATCATTCCCCGGGTTGTGGTTTTCAAACCCTGACGCCTCAACCTCGCCCTCCATGATCACCAATAGTGCATTTTCTTTAAAAGGTTCCGAAACAGGGCATCTCAACACCGGGGAGACAGCCCTGGTAACCCCATTGTATTGCCTGTCATAACGCGCCACTCCTGCCTCGATACACTCGCCTTTCCCATTGGCATATGTAATGCATGCACTTTTATCATTATTTGCCATTGGAGTATGCAAGATGGGACGGAGAGTAATTCACTGTGATCACTGAGCGGAACACGACAGATTCCGGCAAGGCTATGTCCTGCGGGGGAGTGATATGCACTCCGCACCAACAGGCAAGTGAAGCGGGCCTGAAGATACTCAACGCTGGCGGTACCGCCATTGATGCAGCTCTGGCTGCCAGTGCTGCATTGTGTGTGGCCTTTCCTCATATGACCGGCCTGGGCGGTGACGCCATGTGGCTGTTGAGTGACGGGCACAAAGTGGATGCAATTCTGGGGCTTGGCCAGGCGGGACAGCGCCTGCCAGATGCAGGGTCTATTTCCGAAAGAGGGCCTGCCTCTGCCGCAACCACTGCCGGCGCTCTCCGTAGCTGGTCGTTAGCCCAGAATCTTAGCCGCGAACATTGGGGATCACTCCTGGAATGGAAAGACCTGTTGGCGCCGGCCATTGATATTGCCGAGCAGGGCGCTGTGGTCTCTCAATCGCAGGTATTCTGGCAGGATCAGAGAGCTGAACTGATTGCCGGGGCGCCGGGCTTACAACGCCTTTGCTATGGGGAAGACAACCAGTTCCGCAAAGAGGGCAGCACGTTTTTACAGCCAGAACTGGCAAAAACCCTGCGGCAACTGGCCCATGCCGGTGTGGATGACTTCTACGACGGGGAGGTCGCCAGCGCCCTTGCCAAGGGCTTTGCATCAATAGGCAATGGCCTTACAGAAGAAGACCTTCAAAATACTCAGGCTGAACTGGTTGATCCCATAAAAATCCGCTACCGAGAAGGCTATCTGTTTAACATGCCACCGCCTAGCCAGGGGCTTTATACCCTGAGAGCGCTGCATGCGTTGGACAGGGCAGACATCAGTGCAATGGAAAACGGTGGTACTGATTATTACCACCATCTGGTGGAAGCTATCAAACTGCAACTGGCAAACCGCAACCGGGAACTGTGTGACCCTCTCTTCTCAGCTATTGACCTCAGATCCCAGTTGTCAGCCGCTAACGCAGATGCCGATTTTGCGCGTATAGACCCCTTGCAAGCTTCCGTCTGGCAGGAGCCTGCGCACCCTGCGGACACTGTCTGGTTCGCCGCCACTGACAAAGAAGGCCGCACTGCCTGTGTAATCCAGAGCCTATTTCACGACTTTGGTTCTGGCTGTCTTATCGGCGACACAGGCGTGCTCTGGCTTAACCGCGCTGCGGGTTTTAATGCAGATCCGACGCACCCCAATGCCTGGGGTCCGGGAAAACGGGTGGCACACACTCTGAACCCGTCCTGTTACCTAGCGGATAACGGAGAACAGTTTTATTTCGGAACACAGGGAGGTGATGGTCAACCACAAACCCAGATGGTACTGGCCACGCAGTTGATCGATTATTCCCAGTCAATTGAAGCCGCTTTGCATGCACCGCGCTTTCTTCAGGGCCGCAGCTTCTTTGGCAGTACCGAAAACCTGAAACTGGAAGCCTCAGTGGACAAGACTGTTGCCAGCGAACTGGAAGACCGGGGCCATGATATCGAGTGGTTACCCGTGTTAAGTCCCTTGTCCGGCCAGGCGGGGATTATTCGCATACACCCTGACGGACGGAAGGAGGCAATGCATGATCCAAGGGGCGATGGTGTCAGTCTTGGACAATCAAAAGAACTAACGGAAGTTCCATTATGATAGAAATGATTCTTGCCTGTGTGGGCCTGGGTATCGTCGCAGGTATTCTGGCTGGCATGCTGGGCATTGGCGGTGGGGTGGTTATTGTGCCGGCCCTCGTTATCATCCTGAACCATCAGGGGTATCCAGCGGACTATGTTGTTATTTCGGCAGTGGCGACCTCACTGTGCACGATCATTTTTACCTCCATTTCGGCCGCCCGCGCCCAGATCAAGCGTAAAGCTGTAGATTGGGATATTTTCAAACGCTGGGCTTTACTGGTGGTGATCGGGAGCTTTTTGAGCGGGTTTATCGCCGGGCAGCTTCCCCCTATCGTATTAGAGACCGGCATCGCCGTTTTCCTCTTTATCGTCTCCATCATTATGCTTAGCAAGTGGACACCAAACCCGTCCCGTTCTATGCCAGGAAAGGCCGGCACCTCGGTTCTTGGCCTTTTCAGCGGCATGCTCTCAGGCCTGGCAGGCATAGGCGGAGGGAATGTTATGGTTCCCCTGATGGTTTTCTTTAACGTGCCTATGCAGAGGGCCGTAGCTACATCCAGCACTCTGGGACTGCCTTTGGCCCTGGTCGGCACTATCGGGTATTTAATATCAGGTTGGCAGCTATCGATCACCGACTGGAGCCTGGGGTATGTGTATCTGCCTGCGGCGGCTTTGATTGCCGTATTCACCGTCATCATGGCGCCGGTAGGCGTGGCCTTGAGCCATTATATTCCTGCACCCACACTCAAACGGTGTTTTGGCGCCTTGCTGATGCTCGTTGCTCTACGCATGCTGTACAACGCCCTCTGATTTTCCAGGCTGCCATCGGCCAATTAAATGTTCTACGTTCTACGAATCAAAAACCTGAAACTGAGAAAGGCTATACACCGTATGGAAATCGACAGAACTGGAAAGTTCGATGGGGTTTTTCTCAAAGGTATCACCCTGAGAAGTGGAGCTTTTCCCTCTCTTGGCTCTTTCACTTTACTTCACGCGGGGCCTCCATTCTCAGGCACTGATATTCCATTGCCTGTTCGCAATGCGGCCATACATGCGTTGATCTTTGAGCATCATGCTGAAACACGGGATGAGGCAGCCACACTGATTGACTCTGGCAAGGTCAGTTTTGAACCCGCTCAGGACTGGGGTGTGGTCACCCCTCTGGCTCAGGTAATTTCCGCATCCATGCCTTTGTTTGTTATCGGAGATGACAACCACCAAGCATTTGCTCCAGTGGTTGAAGGTGCTCCCGTGGGGCTCAGGTTTGGTTCGTCTGACCCGGCATGTGTGGAGAATTTACGGATCCATACGCAATTTTTAAAGCTTGAACTGATTCCGCAGCTAAACAAAACTCCGGTCAGAATGGCTGCCGTTATCGAAAAGGCTTTGGCGGAAGGTAATGAGTGCCATTCGTTAACTGACCGTGCAAATGCGGCCTTGCTGGAGCAGGTGGATGGCTTGTCCGGCCCTTACCGGAGCCTTCTTGAAAACAGCCCGGGATTCGTTCTGCCAATTATTATGGGCGCCTGTTCCTGGTGGCTCCAGTTTGGCTCAGCCTCCCATGACAACGGAAACGGAGTGGTTGCTGTTGGTGGAAATGGCGTGAGCTTTGGAATTCGCCTCAGAGGCAAAAAACACTGGAACACAGTTCCGGCGAAACCACCCACAGGTAACCGCTTCCCCCAGCAGGAGAACCGACCGGTTGTTGGAGCAATAGGTGACAGTGCTGTCGTGGATTTTTGTGGGTTGGGAGGCCAGGCACTGGACTGTGCACCTTCACTGGTATCTGAGTGGCAAAAGCTACTACCTGAAGATTGGCAAATCAGGCCGGAATGTACTCTTTGCGCAGATACAGGTGTTGTCAGCCCGACAAAAGTAGTCCAGCACCAAAGAGTTCCCATCGTTAACCTTGCACTTGTAAGTGCCGATGCGATGGGAGGCATCCTGGGTAAAGGCTTTTATGAACCCGACCTGGCCGTTTTCGAAACCAGCACAGGCGGTGCGACACAATGAGCACCGTAAGAGCCAGCGAATACTTGTGCCAGCAACCAAAGTAAAGAGGAAAAAACTTATGGAACCCAGGCCCTATGATCTGTTGCTTAAGTCAGGGCGCGTAGTCGATCCCGCCAACCGTATCGACGGCTTTCTCGACATTGCGATTAAGGATGGGCGAATTGCCGCAGTAGAGGCTGATATAGCGCCAGATCTGGCAAATGAAGTATTCGATGCAAAAAACCGACTGATCACCCCGGGCCTGATCGACACGCACGCCCATGTGTTCGAACACGTAACTGGACGTTTCGGGCTTAATCCAGACAGTTGTGGCGTGCGGGCAGGGGTGTCTACCCTGGTTGATCAGGGCGGTCCCAGCCTGATGACGCTACCGGCTTTTCGACACTACGTATCCGAACCGGCTAACAGCCGTGTATTGTGTTTCTTGTCCGCATACCTGGTAGGGGGGCTGGAAGGGCATCACTATCCTCAGCTGTATGGCCCGGAGGATGTGGATGTTACGCGCACTATTGATGTCGGCCTTGCTAACCGTGACCTGGTTAAAGGCATCAAAGCCCATGCGGAGGTTGGCGGCAAGTCTCGTTGGGGAATGGAAGTTATAAAACAGGCCCGGGATATCGCAAGGGGTATCGGGGTGCCACTCTACATCCATCTGGGGCAGATATGGCCCGAAGCGGGCAAAGGTATTGAAGACCCGGATACGGTTATCGAAGAACTGGTTCCTTTGATGCAGGAAGGTGACATCCTGGCTCACCCCTTTACCCGACATCCTGGCGGGTTTATCTCAACCAAAACCGGTGAGTTACACCCGATCGTCAGAGCCGGGTTAGACCGAGGACTGCGGGTGGATGTAGGCCATGGTTCCCACTTCAGTTTTGAGATGGCGAGCAAGGTAATCAAGGCTGGAATACTGCCACACACCTTGGGAGCCGATATGCACGGATACAATACAGATGCAGGGCAGACCAAAGCAGCAGATTTTGAATCCAGCCCATTCTTTGGCAAAACCCGCTTCTGTCTCACTCATGCCATGACTGAGTTGTTGGCCTTGGGTGTGCCTTTAAGCGATGTGGTTTCCACGGTAACGAACAACGCAGCGGAAATGCTGGGCATTGGTGATGAAATCGGTAGCTTGTCAGTAGGCCAGATTGCTGACGTAGCCGTGCTGGAGCATCTAACTGGCCGATTCACACTGTCGGACAACAGTAATATGACCATTGAGGCTACTGAAGCAATCAAGCCAGTGTGCTCATTTCGTGAAGGGGTTCGTTACGATGTGAACAGTCCGGTCGTTGTAGATCCCCTGGAGCTCGCGAGTTGATCTTTGACGACGTTGCTGTGTTGCAGGCGGCGCTGGATTTCAAGCGCCGGAATGCTGCTATTGCACTTATCACGCTTATTCGGAGAGATGGCTCCGCTCCCCGACCACTGGGAAGCCAGATGGTGGTGACTGGGGAAGGGGAGTGCGCGGGCAGTCTCACCGGGACCGGCTGTGCGGACAGTTTGATTGTTCACGAGGCATGTGCAGCTATCAAAGAGGGCATACCCAGGACTTTACGCCTGGGAGCTGGGTCTCCCTATCTGGACATTCGCCTGCCCTGTGGAAGTGGTATTGAACTCTATATCGACCCTCTGCTTGATATTTGTACCCTGGAGTTTCTGCTTAGTGAGTACAGGGCCCGCAGGCCGGTTGCCCTTGAGACAAATAGTGAAACTCACTCTCATCGATGTTTCCTGGGGCAGCCTGTTTCGCCCTTGCCTCCTGATGTGCTCAGGCGATGGATATACCCTCGCCAGCGTCTTATCGTAATCGGGCAAGGCCTCAATGCAGTGGCTCTGAGCCAGGTCGCCGTTGTCAGCGGTTACGACGTGTCGGTTTTTTCACCAGATGAAGCAACATTAACGGCCGGGCGCCAGTCGGGCGCAGACGCAATCCGATTAACGTCGGCGAAGACATTTCCCCCCCCGCCATTGGATGCATGGACCGCCGCCGTTACTATGTTCCACGATCATGATCGGGAGATCCCCGTTTTACAGAAACTCCTGGAAAGCCGTTGTTTTTACCTCGGCGCGCTCGGAAGTCGACGCACCCACTCTCTGCGACTTGCGACATTAAAGGATCTCGGATTGACAGACAGCACCCGACGACTACACGGCCCAGTGGGACTGGATATCGGCGCGCAGTCGCCAGCAGAAATTGCCCTGTCGATCCTCGCTGAAATAACCCACGTTTACCGTACGGTGGAGCGACCGTTGCTGGAAGTGGGGGTAATCACAACACAGGCTCGTTAGTTAATTTGCCAAGGTTACATGCAGGGGCGATAGCGTCCTTCGTGAACCTTTACGCGGTCAATTTCAAAACCATCAAATTTTCTCACGTAAACATTCTCACCAGCCTTCTCAAACACGCTACAGCCACCACGATGCCCGTAACCCACGTTGGTGCAGAATTCTCCGTCTTTTACCTCCCAGGTTCCCAGATACCTTGTATAACCTGATACCTGTTCAGCTCGCTTGTCCTGGCCATAAATTTTGCCGTCGTCCGAAAAGTACTCATAAAACGTGTGTCGGCATTCCCCGGCTTCCCGGTAATCAGCTTGCAAAGTATTGCCTACAAGCAACTCTCCAATCTGCTCTCCATCGAGAATTTCCTGGCTGAAAGCAACACTGGAAATTGAAAACAGGAGTGCCAATACACTGTAAGTAAGGATCTGTTTCATTTCTTTTCCTCAAGCGTGGATACGTAAACTGGAGTATAGATCAGCTGTACGACTTTGCTATCCAGGGAACCGATGATGTTAATCAACTGCACAGACTGACTCGCTATGGTGGATTGGAACCAGCGGATTTAATATGTGAAGACAGACAATCACAGCATCGATGATCATCACCGGTGTATGAATGCGGGATTCCCTTTCTCACCAGGTCAGCAGAATACCTACTGCCTGTTCAGACTCAGAAACAGCGATGGGTGGCGAAGATGCAGAAGAAAAAAATCATTACAGCGATCGTGCCGCTGGTTGTCATAGCCATCATCGCGGTGTTCTGGTGGAAAAACGGCCTGAATGTGAATGATGAATCGACCTTGCACCTCTACGGCAATGTAGACATCCGTGAGGCGCAACTGGCGTTCAACAGCAGTGAGCACGTTTTCGAGATCCTGGTTCAGGAGGGGGATCGGGTTACCAAGGGGCAGCTTCTGGCCCGTCTGCACACCGAATTACTCGATGCACAATTGGCCGAGGCGGAAGCGGCACTCCGTGCTCAACAACAGACCCTGGCCAAACTTGAGGCGGGGAGTCGACCAGAAGAAATCCGCAAGGGACAGGCCGAGTTTAATGCTACACGCGCCACGGCAAAATCAACCAACGACAGCTACGATCGCATAGCCCGCTTACTTGAGAAAAAAATGGCCTCTCCCGAAGATGTAGAGAAAGCCTACTCCCTCGCAGATGCCGCCAAGGCTCAGATGGAGGCATCAAAACAGGCTCTGGCGTTATTGCAGGCCGGCCCCCGCGAAGAAGACATCGCCGTAGCGCGCGCTCAACTGGCAGCTGGTGAGGCACGGCTGGAACTTGCGCGGCAGCAACTGGAAAACGCCAACCTCTATGCACCTGCTGACGGTATCATCCGCAAACGTATTCTTGAGCCTGGAGATATGGCCTTCCCACAAACGCCCGTACTGACACTGGCATTTATAGACCCGGTCTGGGTGCGGGCCTATCTGCCAGAACCGATGTTGGGCCGGGTGGCGTTAGGGGTAAAGGCACTTATTTCCACCGATAGCTATCCCGACAAAACCTACGAAGGTTGGGTAGGCTACATTTCCCCCACCGCCGAATTCACACCGAAAAGTGTACAGACACCGGAACTGCGTATCCGGCTGGTCTACTCGGTCAGGGTCTATGCCTGTAACCGCCAGGAAGAGCTGCGCCTGGGGATGCCGGCAACCGTTACGATTGAACTCGACCAGACATTGTCTGACATTACCGCTAACCACTGCGAGCCATAGGGGTGGGTACCGCCGCACTCACGTTTGCAGCTGTCAGTAAAGCCTTCTCCAGTGGTGGGCGACAGATCCTGGCGCTGGAGAATATGAGTTTCAGTATCCAGCCCGGCCGGGTAACTGGTCTGATGGGGCCGGACGGAGCGGGAAAAACAACTCTTATGCGTCTCGCCGCAGGCCTGTTAGTACCGGATACGGGTAACATTCGGGTATTGGGTATCGACGCAGTCGCCGAGCCATTGTCAGTTCAGTCCAGCGTCGGTTATATGCCGCAGCGGTTCGGTCTCTATGAAGATCTCAGTGTGCAGGAAAACCTGGACCTCTATGCTGATTTACAAGGTGTTCCAAAGGCGGAGCGCCTGGCCCGTTATACAGACTTGATGCAGATGACCGGCCTGAGCCCCTTTACCCGCCGGCTGGCGGGTCATCTTTCCGGGGGAATGAAACAAAAGCTGGGTCTGGCCTGCACACTCGTACGTTCGCCACGATTGCTTTTGCTCGATGAACCCACAGTTGGCGTCGACCCTGTGTCGCGCCGTGAGCTATGGCAGATTGTGTATCGTCAGGTGCAGGACGCAGGCATGAGCGTGTTACTGAGTACCGCCTATCTGGATGAAGCCGAGCGCTGTGATGAAGTAGTACTGATTCACGAGGGCAAACTGTTAGGGCAGGGTGAGCCGAAAGAATTCAGCCATGCAGTAGCCGGGCGCACCTTTAAAGTGACCGCCAGCGGACTGAAACACCGACGCTTACAGGAACAGCTGAGCCGGGCGCCCGGCGTACTGGATGCGCTAATTGATGGCGAGGCTGTGCGCCTGGTGATGACAAGCGCTCAGGCACCCTCGCCGGAAGAGCTTTTGCCAGGGCAGGCAGATGTTCACATCGCACCAGTGGAACCGCGTTTTGAAGATGCGTTTATTGCGCAGTTGAAAACCCGCCGGCCTGAGTCTGAAGAAACTCTTTCGCTAAAGCTGCAGATACAAGCCAGCGATGGAGATGAGGTCATCCGGGTAAATAAGCTGCAACGCCGTTTTGGTGATTTTATGGCGGTGAATAATGTGAGTTTCAGCGTTCGCCGGGGGGAAATTTTCGGCCTTCTGGGAGCGAACGGCGCCGGTAAATCAACCACATTCCGTATGCTCTGTGGACTATTGCCGGCCAGTGGTGGCGAACTGGCAGTAGCGGGGCACGACCTCCGTCGCGCAGCTGCCAGAGCAAGAAGCCGTATTGGCTATATGGCACAGAAGTTTTCACTTTATACCAACCTTTCGGTGATGCAGAACCTTCGTTTTTTCTCCAGCGCTTATGGCCTGCGAGGGACACAACAAAAAGCACGTATTGACTGGGCATTGACTACATTCGAGCTGGAGCCATTCCATAATGCCAATGCCGGGGATTTGCCGTTGGGCTATAAACAGCGCCTTTCCTTTGCTGCGGCGCTGATGCACGAACCCGAAATCCTGTTTCTCGACGAACCCACTTCCGGGGTTGATCCGCTCGCACGGCGGGAATTCTGGGCCCGTACCAACGCATTGGCAGAAGCCGGTGTCACGGTTCTGGTCACGACACATTTTATGGAAGAAGCCAATTATTGCGACCGGCTGGTGATCATGGCTGAAGGCGAAGTGCTGGCCGCGGGAACACCTCTTGAGATGAAAACCCAGGCACGAACAGCGAAACACCCAGACCCTAGTATGGAAGATGCCTTCATTCAGTTGATTGAGCAGCACCAGCAGAATCCGGGGATAACTGGATGACATCGCTTGCCGGAATGCGCCTGTGGGCGATGATTCGTAAAGAGAGCCTGCAGGTCCTGCGTGATCCGTCCAGCATTGCCATAGCCTTCATTATGCCTGTGGTACTACTCTTTCTTTTTGGCTATGGCGTCTCGCTGGACGCAAAACATATACCGGTGGGTATCGTTATTGAACAGCCGGATACGACAACCCAGTCCCTGGCCGGGGCTTTTGAACGTTCCGAATTTTTTAGCCCCCAGTACTTTACTGTCATCCAGACAGCTCAGCAGGCACTGAAGGAACGCAGGATCGACGGCATTGTATGGCTGCGCAATAACTTTTCTGCCCGGTTATTGTCTGGCGGTGAAGCGCCCATCGGCGTCATCGTCAACGGCGTGGACTCCAATCAGGCCAATATCACCCAGAGCTACATCCAGGGCACCTGGCAGGCATGGCTCAGCCACTATGCTGAAAGCCGTGGCAAGACACTGCAGATGCCGGTGAGCCTGGAACAGCGTGTGTGGTTCAATGCAGCCTTATCCAGCCGTATGTTTCTGGTGCCGGGTTTGATCGCTATCATCATGACCCTGATTGGTTCGCTGCTTACAGCCATGGTGGTAGCACGTGAATGGGAGCGTGGCACCATGGAGGCACTTATGGTAACTCCGCTACACCGGCTCGAGATACTGGCAGGCAAGCTGATCCCTTATTTTGTGTTGGGCATGGGAGGGATGCTGTTCAGTGTAGCCCTGGCCGTGTGGCAGTTCGATGTGCCTCTGCTTGGGTCCTTCTGGGTACTGATGCTCAGCTCGGCGCTGTTCATGTTAGTGGCACTGGCGATAGGCCTGCTGATTTCCATCGTCTCGAAAAATCAGTTCGTAGCAGGGCAGCTAGCCATAATTGTCACGTTCCTGCCTGCTTTTATCCTGTCTGGTTTTCTGTTCGACATTAATACAATGCCAGGCTGGATACAGCTCATCACTCATTTAGTGCCGGCACGCTATTTCGTTGCCATCCTGCAAACGCTGTTTCTCGCGGGTGATGTGTGGCCGGTAGTCCTGGCCAACATGGGCGCACTGCTTATTATGTCGTTGTTCTTTTTCACACTGGTGTGGCGGAACTTCCGCAAGCGGCTGGAGTAAGGCATGTATCCAAGACAGATTTTTGCTCTGGCCATCAAAGAGTTTCTTGCTCTTTTGCGCGACAAACGCAGCCGCTTTGTCATCATCGGACCGCCTCTGGCGCAATTGCTGGTGTTCGGTTTTGCCGCGACCTATGACCTTAATAATGTTGCAGTGGCAATCTATAACGAGGATCGGGGCGGGGCGGCTCGGGAATTGGTCAGCCGCATAGAAGGCTCGCCAAATTTTGAGGTTGTTGCTTACATCGACCATGACAGCGAAGTTGCACCGCTCATCAATAACCGGGATGTTCTGGTAGTACTGCACATTGGCCAGAATTTCAGTTCCGACCTGGTAAAAGGTACAACGACCCCCCTGCAAGTGATACTGGATGGCCGCAATTCCAACACTGCAATGATCGCCATGAACTACCTGCGCAATATCGTGCAGGATTACAACCTTGGCTGGCTGGCATCGCAGGGTGAAAGTGGCCTGCAGGTAACCCTTCAAACGCGATCCTGGTATAACGAAAACCTGCAGTCGCGCTGGTTTATCGTGCCCGGTATTGTCGGCCTGCTTACTCTGGTCGTCACACTTCTGGTGACGGCGTTGTCCGTGGCGCGTGAGCGGGAAAGCGGTACCTTCGACCAGCTACTGGTAACGCCTCTCCGGCCGGTGGAAATTCTCATCGGCAAGGCCATTCCCGGTATTGTCATCGGCTTGCTGGAAGCCACGCTGATCATTGTATTGATGGGTATTCTTTTCGATATTCCGTTACGCGGGAGCCTGGGGGCGCTTTACCTCGGTATTGTCTTGTTCCTGCTATCTGCGGTGGGGGTGGGCCTGATGATCTCGGCCATTTCGGTTACTCAGCAGCAGGCTGTTTTGGGAGCGTTTTTGTTTCTGGTTCCTGCAGTCATCCTTTCCGGGTTTTCCACTCCGATCGCGAATATGCCAGAAGTGGTCCAGTGGTTGACCTACCTTGATCCACTGCGGTATTTCCTGGTGATCGTACGTGGCGTCACTCTGGAAGGTAATGGGTATGCGTTACTGATCAACCAATACTGGCCCATGGCCGCGATTGGCGCGGTAACGCTGACACTGGCTGGCTGGTTGTTCAGGCACCGGATGTATTGAAAGGCAGATACGCAGCCCGCTTTGAAATTTGCGGGCTGCATGCCCTATATCAGGCTTTCGGGTAATTCTGGGGAAACAGTTCACGCCTGGCGGCTTCATCACGTTCCGTTTTGAAATCCAGGTCCTTACCTACTTCCCGAGCCTTTGCAGCGGCAGGGCGGCTGTTAATACTGTCAAACCAGCGCTGCAGATTCGGGAAATTTGCCATAGCTTCCGCACCCAGAATAAAGGGCCCTTTGTCGATCCATCCCCAGGCCGAGATATCCGCAATACTGAAGCTGTCGCCAACCAGGAACTCACGGTTTTCCAGATGCTTATCAAGCACCTCGTAATGACGCTCAGTTTCCCGCTCGTAGCGATTGATCGCATAATCAAGCTTTTCAGGCGCGAAGTGTTTGAAATGAACCGCCTGGCCAGAATAGGGGCCGACGCCGCTGGAGATGAACATCATCCATGACAGGAGTTCGGCGCGATCCTGGGGAGTGCCGGCTAGCTGGCCGGATTTCTCTGCCAGATAGAGCAAGATTGCCGTGGAATCGAAAACCCGTACGCCGTCGTCATCAATTGCAGGCACTTTTCCGTTGGGGTTAATACTGCGAAACGCGGGTAAATGCTGCTCGCCTTTCAGGGTGTCGACAGGCACCAATTCATAAGGCAAACCAGTTTCTTCCAGGTAAAACGCAACCTTCAGGGGATTCGGTGTCGGGTGAAAGAATAACTTAATCATATCTGTGCCTCCCATATTATTGAATGATCATTCAAACACTTCTTGAGTGATCATTCAAGTTAGTTGACAGCAACTCAGAGCTTTTATTTTAGAAACGATCGGTCTAATATATTGATCATGGAAACTAAACAGCCGACACGCCCACGCCGTGGGAGACCCCCGAAACACCGTGAAGATCTTATCAACACGCGTGAACTGCTATTGCGTGGAGGGCTGGAGGTACTGACAGAAAAGGGCTTTACCGGAACGGGGATAGACGAGATTCTTGGTCAGGTGGGAGTTCCAAAAGGGTCTTTCTATCACTACTTCAAAAGCAAAGAAGCTTTTGGCCTGGACCTGATAGACCATTACGGCCGTTTCTTTGCTCACAAGCTTGACCAGCATCTTCTCAATACCGAGCTTTCGCCACTGTCCAGATTGCATGCCTTCGTTGATGATGCAGCGGCCGGCATGGCCCGCTTTGAATACCGTCGTGGTTGTCTGATAGGTAACCTGGGGCAAGAGATGGGGTCTTTGCCGGAAAGTTTCCGTGATCGGTTAAGAGCAACATTTGAAGACTGGCAGGACCGTTTCGCCCGATGCCTTGAAGAAGCAAAGAAAGCCGGCGAATTATCAGAAAAGGTTGATACAAAACGCACAGCTGAATTCTTCTGGATTGGCTGGGAAGGGGCAGTGTTGCGTGCAAAACTGGATCAATCTGATACGGCACTTAATGTATTTGCCGAAAGTTTCTTCGCCAGCCTGCCAACACAATAAATTTTTTATCTTTTAATAGACGATCAGTCTAAATTGGGAGAAAAGGTTATGTTCAGAGGAATACTGATAGAAAAGAACGACGACCAGTACGGTGCCTCGATCAAAGAGATAGATGAGGCGCAATTGCCGGAGGGTGATGTAAAGGTTCAAGTCACCCATTCAACGCTCAACTATAAAGACGCACTGGCAATTACTGGCAAAGGTGCCGTGGTACGTAAGTTTCCCATGGTTCCGGGTATTGATCTGGCGGGCGTGGTGGAAGAAAGCTCTCACCCCGATTATAAAGCCGGAGACAATGTTTTACTGAATGGCTGGGGCGTAGGTGAGGGCCACTGGGGTGGTCTGGCACAGAAAGCGCGCTTGAACGGAGATTGGCTGATCCCTCTGCCGGAACAGTTCACACCAGCCCAGGCTATGGCCATTGGCACGGCGGGCTACACGGCAATGTTGTGTGTACTCGCACTAGAGCGCCATGGAGTAAAGCCCTCTGATGGCGACATTCTGGTTACAGGGGCTACCGGGGGCGTTGGCAGTGTTGCTGTAGCCGTTCTGGCAAAGCTCGGCTATTCAGTGGTTGCAGTTACCGGGCGCTCACAAGACTCAGTTTATCTGAAGCATCTGGGCGCTACGGAAATCCTTGATCGTCTGGAATTTTCCCAGCCAGGTAAGCCCTTGGGTAAAGCCCGCTGGGCTGGTGCAGTAGATGTTGCCGGGGGACACGTGCTGGCAAATATCTGCGCCACAATGAAGTACCGGGGCGTTGTTACTGCCTGCGGCCTGGCAGCAGGCATGGAGTTTCCGGCAACTGTTGCACCGTTCATTCTGCGGGGTGTCACCCTGGCCGGCATCGATAGCGTGATGTGCCCACGGCCGGACAGGCTTGAAGCCTGGCAGCGCCTGGCTACAGACCTGGATCTTGAGAAGCTGGGCCAGATAGGCTCCGAGATAGGGCTCGATGAAGTTATTTCCTCCGCCGAGAAGCTCCTGAACGGGGAAATCCGGGGCAGGGTCGTTGTGGATGTAAACAGATAACCAGTGTAGGCCAGTGTGCTGACAGCACACTCAAAGTATTTTTGAGGAGATCGTTATGACATCAGATAAATTGCAATCAATCAGCCGTTTTCCCGTTCCAAGTCTGGATGAAATGCCTGAAGATATTCGTGCAAGAATCGAAGCCGTGCAGGAAAAATCCGGGTTTATTCCAAACGTTTTTCTGGTGCTCGCCCACAGGCCCGATGAGTTCCGCGCTTTCTTTGCGTACCACGATGCACTGATGGAAAAGCCAGGAAATCTGACCAAGGCTGAACGTGAGATGATAGTCGTCGCCACCAGTAGTGCTAACCAGTGTCAGTATTGCGTGATTGCCCATGGCGCAATACTTCGCGTACGCGCAAAGAATCCGCTAATCGCTGATCAGGTAGCCACGAACTACCGGAAAGCCGAAATCACCGAGAAACAGAAAGTCATGCTGGATTTTGCCATGAAGGTTTCCCGACAGGCAGAGTTTGTAGGCGAGCAGGACTTCGAGTTACTGAAATCAAACGGCTTTGATGAAGAGGATATCTGGGATATCGCCGGGATTTCAGCGTTCTTCGGATTGTCCAACCGTATGGCCAATGTGACAAACATGGTGCCAAACCCAGAGTTCTACTCAATCGGTCGATAGAGCGGGAAGTCCTCTTATTCACGAAGCCGGTTGGCCGGTCGGGATTGCATAGTGATCCCGGCCGGCTTTTCAGCAGAAGAGCATGTGGACGTTATTGGTGAAAAATATCTGATCCTCATACTCCATTTAACATAATATACATTATGCGCAGTAGAGTATTGGAGCAGCAGCCGTATCTTCGGGGAGCACCGGCTGTGGTAACAGGCGGAACGGCTCTCCCTCGACGCTCTCACACAGACAAAGCGCAATGGCGCTCAAAATACAGCGCGGAACGCAACGACACAGATTAGCCATCTCAAAGTTGCTGCTAACAGGCGCGCTTGTGCTCCGACAATCTGTCTCGCCGCAACCCGGAGGCTCTCGCCGGACGACGACAGTTATCCGTTTAGGGTTTGACGAGTGGCATCCAGCAACCAAGAGTCACTGCGCCACCGTACCTACCTGTTGTGTCGGCCTGGCAGAATCTTTCAGGGAATCCTGCTGGACGTTTTTTTCAAGCAAGAAAGAATCGCCCAGGCTGCTGGTAGCCTTGCAGGATGATCCTGTTCGCTTCGGTTATGGCGATATCGTCTGTTGTAACCAGGATATGGCGTGATTGCTGGATTACCGGGGATGGTGCCACCTCGAAAAGCAGAACGCATATCCAGGGTGCCATCCGTCCTTTTTCCGGGACATGGGTGTGGACCGTCTATGGGACATGAAAGTGCACCATAACAGAGTCGAAGCGCTCCAATGCCGGCTTGTAGAGCGCGACACGGCTGGCAGCTGAAAACAGGAAAGCAATACTGGAAATAGCAACAAAAAAGAGGCTTTACACAATGTCCAATATTTGGGAGTATTGGACATTACAGCAACCTATTCAGAGTACCCGTAGCGAAAGGCAAACTGCATGAACTCCAGAGCCAGCTTCCCCGGCTTTCCTTTATTTGACACCGCCGATCTCATCCACGAACAGGCGGACCTGGCACTGTATCCCGACTTGCAGAAAGCCCTGGGGTCACTCCCGATACCCCAGCAAGCAGCCCTGGATGACTTTCATATCGCCCTGAAGTTTCTCGCCAAATACAGCGATGTATCAGGTACATTCAACCGTTTTCGCAGCGAAATCCAGCGTTTTCTCAACTACACCTGGCAGATTGCCAAGCGCTCCCTTGCCCAGGCCGACTCTGACCTTGTCAGCAGTTACTTTACCTTCCTGAAAACACCCCCAAAACCATGGATCTCCTGCGGCATTTACGCCGGGTTCGTCAGCAAAAATGGCCAGCGCCGATTCAACCCCCAATGGCGCCCTCTGGCATTGCGGTCAAAAGACCCCAAAGCCCCCTACTCCATGACGCAGGCGAGCCTGAATGCCAGCCGAACCGCGCTGCAGACCTTTTTCAAATACCTCCTGCTTCATGATTTCCTGCGGCGGAACCCCCTGCTGGATGTAAGAAAGCGGGACCGTAATGCCAAGCCCAATATGAATTCGGATAAAGACGAAAATGTCCGTCGGCTGACGGACTGGCAGTGGTCTTACTTGCTGGAGACGCTGACCGATCTGGCGAGCAAGGATGCCCGCTACGAGCGCCATCTGTTTGTGATCGTTACCATGAAAAGCCTGTTTCTTCGGGTCAGCGAACTGGCGCCCAGGCCCGTAGATCGGGGCCAGCTGAGAACGCCCACCTTTGGTGACTTCCGGCGCATCATCATTAATGGAGAGTCTTACTGGGTCTACTCGGTGTTTGGCAAAGGCGACAAAACCCGCCAGGTGACTCTCCCGGATGCCTACATGGATTACCTGAAGCGGTGGCGCAACCATCTGCAGCTCACCTCCCCCCTGCCCGTTCCCGGCGAAACCACGCCAATTCTGCCGTCCAAAAAAGGCAATGCCATTGGCAAAAGGCAGGTACAGCGCATATACGAACAGGCCATGGTGGCCACTGCGGACAGAATGGAAAAGGAAGGCTTCCAGGACGAAGCCAAACAGATCCTGGCCATTCGCTCCGAAACCCACTATCTACGCCATACCGGCGCAAGCCAGGCCATTGAGGCGGGAGCCGATATCCGTCACATCAGCGAAGAGCTGGGACACGCCAATGCCACATTCACTGAATCCGTATACGTCAATTCAGAGCAGGCGCGCCGCCGTACTGAAGGGCGGAGGCGGCTGGTTTGAAAAATGTGAGGCTCCCCCGTCAGCTATGGTGGCCTCGGGCTCAAGCTGGTGTCGCAGGCACCGTATAGCACACAAGGCCAGCCGGGTAAGTAGGCCGTGTTTGGCACACTCCGCGCGCTCAATAACTAAGTGCAACACCCTCTGATCGAGTAAGGTGTTGTCATGAAAAATCACTACCACCACCTCAGCACAACAGACCGTGTCACACTCATGCTGATGATGCGTCAGGGAGCCAGCCTTCGGGCCGTCGCTCGTGAGTTGAAGTGTTCTCCCAGTACTTTGAGCCGGGAGTTGCACTTGGAGTTGGCGACCGCCCACTTACGGACAATAATCATATTGCGCTGTTGATTATTGCTGTTTTCCAACGAGATTTTACGGAAACTTGGCAGCCGTACCCTTTAAGGTCAATTTTTTTCAAAGCTTTATTATTGGACTTTAAGAGTTTTCTAAGCCATCCCTTAGCTACAAACCCACCCCCCTTTGACAAATCCAATATAAGCTTTTTCATATTTGCATTGCACTTAGAATCAGCGGACAACATATCTTCAACAACATCCAAAGTCCTTTCATTGAAGCTGTTCTTATACAATCTTACTGTTGCATCCTCTCCAATTATGGCAACAATAAGGTCATATAGATTTTCTCTTTCAGACTTGCTCAACATGTCAAATTCCTTTTAACAACTTATTATATTCAACTTGATCAACATTCATCCCGGAAAGCATTAGAATATGCTCAGACATATTTACATCCACTAAAAATGACAAGCACGAATCCACACCACATGCCGTGTAGATTAATTTTCCATTACTTTCCGTTTTAGTTACTTCCGGATTATTATATATTCGCTTCGTCTCCTCCCAGGAATTCCTAAAAAGATCGGCATATGGCTGCGAAAGATTGCTTGTAGATTTTAACCCTAGCGAATACTCTGGATACTCTGAGAGATCAAAATCAGAAGGCAAAGATTCAACACCTTTATCTATTATAAGACCAGACAAAACACTACCATCTGAAAACCTAACAGAAATTGAATCCGACTGAAAAAATATTGCTCCGCCCAACTCTTCTAACGGAATACTAATCTTGAAATAGGGACTGTAAGAAATGACTGTGCTAGAGGTGGAAACAGAGGTAGAGGCGCAACCATATAACATGAACACAAAGACAGTAGACATTAAGTATTTCATTGAAACTCCTTTTTCAAAAAAAATACCATGTTACCACCGCATGGAGCAAGGTTCAAAAAGTAGACTGGACTCACATAACACGTGCGGTACACACGCCTGCGGAATGACGGTGTAAGCGCAATGCGATGAGCGTCTCGACACCTGCATTGCCTATATGCTCTATAATAAAAATACAGGAATTTTTATGGTACGGCTGTTTTTAGGGAGGGTCTGATTAAGGCCTGAATTTGCCGCTGAACCGCTTTTCAACTCGAAAAAAGCGATTCAACCGTCATTCGGGCGTTATTACCCCTTCATTCGTTTGTTTTTTTGCCCGTTTCCCGCCATTTTGGCGAAATTCAGGCGCACTGGCCCTACGCCAGCAGGTATTTTCACCCATTAGCAGGTTGCTGAACACGGCCAGCAAGTGTAGTCGGTTACTGTTTTTCGCCAGGCCATGATAGCGGACTTTGCTGTAGCCAAAGACTTGTTTGATGTACCGGAATGGGTGCTCCACCTTGGCCCGGGCGCTGGCTTTGAGCTTTTCAGCTTTCAACTTACGGTCGTCCAGTTTCTTACGAGCGCCAGGACGCTTGGCAATGAACCAGGATACGTTTTTACGACCTTTATGCTCATCCCGCTTTTGAATCCCAAGGAGACTTATTCAGAGCCTCCTTAAAATCAGCACAGTGCAATACACCCAAACCATCAGTAATAAAATACCGAAAGACACAAAACTATACCCATGAGCTCCACCCTTTAAGCCCGAAATAAACTCCAGGGGGCTTGCCATTCCCATCCAGATCATCCCAACGCCGACCGGAATATCTATAACCGAGAAAACGAAAAACATGAGTAACAGTTTTTTTGTGCCAATATCCGCTAATTTGTATTTGGCTGGATTTTTAGAAATAAGTTGTTTTACCAGATTAAAGCACACCACTAACGATAGTGGAAAAGCGGCCAGATCAAATGGCGAAATTGGAATTTGGTATTCTATCCTTATAAATTCAACAATAGCAGATAACAAAATAACGAAAGAAAAAAATACAAAGAATCTAACAACGTACATCAAGAAGGTCCTTCTTCCCCTTAAAGCTCTCCTTTGAGCCGCCTAACTTACTAATTTCCGAACTACGAGAACTATCGCAACGAGGAGTTCCAAGAAGATAGTAAGAAAAGGCTTCTATCCCTGTGACTGCAGAGCTGTGGTTGTTTCGTTTTGACGCCGCAACCACCCTGGACAATCCAATATAACTGTATAGAAACAGAAGCTTACCCAAGAAAACACCTGCTTTCCACGCAATTGTGTAACATTTTAATCTATGGCATACGTCATCCAGGGGTTAACCCCCTAACGTACCCTCCCACTGGGCTTTGCAGGGTGAAGGCGAAGCCGCAATGGAAAATACATCGCCCTACCTGCGACGGTTATACATTTAGTTCTGACCAAACGGCATATTCATTGCCATTTGGATCACTGAAATGAAAGCGGCGACCACCCGGAAACGAAAAAATACCCTTGATGATTTCGGCGATTTTCAACCCAGTTGTCCAAATAGCTGCACCTAAGCAGCTAATTTATTAAGCTCAACTTCCTGCAATTTGCCAGGGTTGAGCGATACCGAACCGGTGACTTCCCCGTTCCGGGTATTTCCAGGCCAACGCTGTGGATTCCGGAGCTTTGCGCTTTCATAAACCCGTTTCCGATGTGCCAAGCGCTGGAGATCAAAGCCCCGATGCCGAGCGACTGCTTCTGGTGTACGCCATGACCGCCGTCGGCTACGGCGGTACCTTCAGCGTTTACCTACCTGACGCCGATTCTGGAGGATGTCAGCGGATTTGCGTCTGGCATGGTAGGCCTGCTGCTGCTTGTTTACGGCATCTCTGTGGCCACCGGCAATATCTGGGGCGGCCGGCTCGCTGACCGCTTAGGGCCGACCAGGGCGCTCTACATCATTTTCGGTGGCCTGGCCGCCATCCTCTTTGTGCTCACCTTCACGGCCTACAATCCAATTGCCGCAGTCATCACCCTGCTTGTTTGGGGCGCCTTTGCCTTCGGCAACGTACCTGGCCTTCAGGTATATGTCGTCCAGCTCGCCGAACGGTTTACGCCCCATTCCGTTGACGTTGCATCCGGATTAAACATCGCGGCCTTCAACATCGGCATTGCCGGCGGCGCCTGGCTCGGTGGACACGTGGTCGAAGATATGGGGCTGATGAACACGCCCTGGATTGGTGGGGTTATTGTACTGAGCGCCCTGCTCCTGACCCGGATTTCTTCAACACTGGATAACCGCGAACCGGCTACGGCCTGAACCCGGTTGATTGTTTGATCGTCCACAGGAACTGGCCGATTCAGGAGATCCTGAATCGGCTCACCATACTGGACAGGCCATTGGCATTGTCGAGAAGCGTATCAGCTGACACCGAGGTCTCACGCCCTTTTTCACTGGTTTCCTTGGATTTGTCAGAGATAGTCACCAAGCGCTCGGTGATATCCTCGCAGACACTCGACTGCTCTTCCGAGGCAGCGGCAATCTGCTCATTCATTTGCGTAATTTCACCGATGGCAGAAACAATACGATCAATGGCATCAACTACTTCCGTATTCTTTGATAGCGCTTTACCACTTCGTTCGTTCGATTTCCGGATAGATTCAACGGCTGCTTTCGCTTTCGTATCCAGTTGACTGATCATGTCGGCAATTTCTTCAGTACTCTTCTGGGTTTTTTGAGCGAGCCCCCGCACTTCGTCTGCGACCACCGCAAAACCACGGCCATGATCTCCTGCACGGGCAGCCTCAATAGCAGCATTCAGGGCCAACAAATTAGTTTGCTCGGCAACACCTTTGATTACCTCAACCACAGAGTTGATGTTGCCGACACCTGCACCTAACTCTTCTACTTCATATGCAGCGGAAGCAATGTCATTTGCCAGAGCGTTCATTTCTGCGGCGCCATCGGAAACGGTTTGCTTGGACGTCATTGCCTGTTTGTCAGCATCCGATGCCGCCATCGCCGCAGAAGAAGCATTGGATGAGATTTCATTAGCAGCAGAGGTCATTTCAGTAACAGCTGTAGCCACCTGTTCGGTTTCTGCGTCCTGGTCATGTACCAGCAATCCCATAGTTTTCGAGTGGGTGGCGATAGATTCTGCATTCTCACGGGTAAGTTCAGCGTTCGTCTTTACGTCTCTGATCAAATCTTCAAGGAGTTCAAGGAATCGGTTGAAGTGTCCTGCCAGAGCACCAATCTCAAATCTATCGTTAACGCTTATACGAGCAGTAAGGTCTGCATCCCCTTTGGACAGGTCTGCTACAGAACTGGAAATTTTCGCGATCGGAGAGCTGATGGTTCGACTTATTATCAGCCCAATGATTGCAGCACCGATCACTGCGAACAAGGCGATGGATACGAACACAAACTGAGCACTCTCAAGGGCGGACTCTCCTTCTTTCTCAATTTCAGCCAGAACCGCATCAACATCATCGAAATAGAAGCCGGTACCAATAACAAGATTCCAGCGATCCAGATGGATGCTATAGGATGCCTTTGGAGCTGATTCAGTTTCGCCAGGTTTAGGGAACCAATAGATGAAATATCCATCACCACTTTTAGCGCTTTGGACAATCTCACGGACCAGGTAGTTGCCTTTTTTGTCCTGCAAATCCCAGAAGTTCTCGCCAAGACCTTTATCAGACTGACCGAGAACAACCCTGTCTCCTGTCTCGGTATAGCCGAAAACATAGCCACTATCGCCATACTTGAGATTCTTCAGAATCGGTATGGCCTCCTCAAGCGAACCACCGTTCTCGTATATATGAGCAATCGAACTGTAGGACATATCCATCAGCCGCTGAAGCTCGACACGTTTTAGCTCAGTGACGTCTTCCCCCACAGATCCCATCTGCTGATCTACCAGGTTTCGGGTTTGCTGGGTAAAAGAGAAAAAGAGAATAGTCGCAAGCGTAAGAACTGGAAGCAGCGCCAGGAGAAGCAGTCTGCTGCGGATGGAGACAGGCATATCATTTCCTTAAAGTTTCGCCGACTCCATGGCGTCAGTAGTCAGAGCGGAAAGAATATTTTTAATTCTGGCGTGTAACAACTATTAAAATGTATTTGTATGTTAACTTGCTCTCGGAACAACCGACGGCCACAGCCGGGCAAATTTCAGCTGGGCTATGGTCATTTACCAAGATTAATTCTGTGGTTAGACAATGGTAGTCAAAAACCAAAGCACAAAAAATACCCCCACAATGGCTCCAAGCTCGCTCATTTCTTCGCCATCACTCAACCAGTAACGCTTACAAGCCTTAAAGAAGCGCTTTGGCGTGTAAATATTTTTCCTGTAATAGCGCTCGTAATATTGCCGTAGTACTTCAGGCATGGTCTCGTCATCGTATCGGCGCCAAAGCTTCAGGACCCCCAGAAGATCTCTTTTCCGCGCCCAGGCTCGGGTAATAGAGGGGAGCCACTTCAGCGCCACCGAAGAACCAAAATCAATCAGCATAGGTTTGCCGTCTGGCGACACCAGAATATTGCCGGAGTTTCCCACGTCCATATGAGCAATCCCTTTATCATGCAGCTCGCTTACAGCTTGGTAGAGCCGAAAGAAAAATCCATCCGGAATATCACCCTTCCGGAATTGTTCTTTAATAGGGACCCCGTCCACATATCCATAACTTATGGTATTTGAACACGCAGCTTCACGTTTAACCCGCTGAGGCGTGAACGCCACCCCCTGTACCTGCGTAAGCATTCGATATTCGTGTGAGGCGAGCAGTCGAAAATATTGACCCAAGGGGCCCTGCTGGTAACGATAGGTTTTGATTGACCGCTTCTCGCCGCTGGCATTTGTATCGATACAGATGACCGGCTTGTACCACTTCCTCCCGGAAACACTCACCGCCTGACCGGATTGCAGATCAAAACTACCCAATGTCGTGCAATCGCTCTCACTCACCCTTTCACCCTCCTACAGCTTCTCTGTTTTACCTCTCAAGAGGTGGTTTTCGGGGTATTATTGTGCGCTGTCGAGAGGTTTAATAATTCCTTTACCGTATAGTGTCCATCATCCAGTGTGATATTTCGTTCCTTCGCAGTTCCCACCAAATCACTGCCCTGTCTCCCACGCCATACATAAAGCGTCCTCTCCAGACCAAGGCGAGGGAACTTTTGACAAAAGGGGGGGGGTATAAAGAGAACCGCATGATCAACACCGATTATCGAAGCCATGGAGGCCGCCGGCCTATCCTCTCCACCAGAAAATCAATAAACGCCCGCACCTTTGCGGTCAGTACATTGGATTTGGGGTACACCAGCCACAACGCCGGCTCAGCTTCCATCCGATAGTCTGGTAGCACCTGAACCAGAGTCCCCGCTGCCAGTTCCCGGTGAACACTCCACAGGCCATGCAAACCAATCCCCGCCCCCTCCATGGTGGCAATCTTGTAGCTCAGGCCATCGTCGATGATCAGCCGGTTCTGGGAACTGCGGTGCTCCACCTGGGCTTTTTCCCCCTTCGGGCCGAGCAGTGCCACAGAGGTCTGGGATTTGAAGGCAATCAGCTGGTGGGCATGCAGGTCGTCCGGGTGCTGCGGACTTCCCCATTTCTTCAGGTATACAGGGGAACGAGGAATTTAGCACTTTGTGTGGAAACCTGAATGAATGCCCTATTCTAGAATTCACTTTCAATTCGTTTAGCACTTTTTGTTGAATTCGTACTGTAACCTATTGATTCGTGGCTACGGAAATTTAGCACTTTCTGTGGTCGTCCAGATTTTTGGCCCCACAACGAGCCTTCTCATGCGGTTACCTTGAGCTATATCCCGAATCTCCGCATCAATCCGTTTTCAGGGCTGGTTTGGCAAAAACAGAACCGACTGAGACAGTCGGTTCCATAATCGGGTTAATCTCCTGCTCGCCCTATTTTCGCCATAACATCATCGGTTCGGCATTGGGCGAGAGCTTGGTTAATACTATCCAGTCGTTACCACTACCAAGGGCACCCTCAATATACCAATCCATACGCACAAATAAGTCCTGATACCCATCTCGATTGAAGTCCCCTCGTGCGACCTCTACATAATTTACTAGCATTTCATCATACGAAACTTTAACGCTGTGCCCCCCTGATTCTATCAGCGTCAAACCTGATTCATACGAAGCCAAATCACCTGTAAGGCCATCCAAGCTTTGCCCTCCCATATATGGAATAGATGTGGAGGGGAATTTTTTTAGTAGCGAAAAATCTAACTTCGAAGGCCAGAAACTGATAGCGGTTTCTGGTGAATTATAAAATCGCATTGCTGCTTCGCAGTCAGTTTTAAGCAAATCCCAACGAGAAAACTCTCTTTCAGATATTTTACCATCCCCTAATGACGCCACTTCCAAACAGTCATTAACTTCAATCCTATTACCATCAACATCTGAATACGATATATCGAAAACCAGGTCATGATAACTATCACCAATAGAATCTATTTTTTCAAATACGCTCACATTAAACCAACGTGATTCCTGTATTTCTTCATCGACATTAACATTTCCAGCTTGGCACCCAGACAAGCCAAAAGCTGAAACAACAAGTGGAGCGCAGATTGAAATTATTGGCTTCATACCAATGTCCTTATGGTAGTTAACAGTTTCTTTTACTGATTTCGATCGCCAGCTTGCCGGAAAACCGCTTGGCCATGAAATCTTTCTGGGCCTGCACCACATCACGCAGACCATAAGTTTTTGCCACAACTGGCCGGATTTCGTTTCGCTCGATGTAGCCAATGAGGTTTTCGAACACGCTCCTGGGCTGCCAGGTGGAACCGAACAGGCTCAGGTCTTTCAGGTATAAGGTACGCACATCCAGCTCTACAATCGGTCCGGCGATTGCCCCGGAAGCCACATAGCGGCCGCCTCTGGCAAGTATCTCCAGCAAGTCAGGCCACTGCGGGCCTGCAACCAGATCTGCCACCACCTGTACGCTTTCTTTTTCCAGAACATCCAGCAGTGACTGGCCCCGCGCAATAACCTGATCCGCGCCGAACTGCCGGACCTCGAAGAATTTTGATTCACCACATACGGCGATCACTTCAGCGCCCCGACGCCTGGCCAGTTGAATAGCCGCTGACCCGACGCCTCCGGATGCGCCGGTGATCAATATCCGTTCCCCGGATTTCAGGCCAGATTTTTCCAGCATGCCTTCAGCGGTAGAATAAGCGCAGGGGAAAGATGCGAGTTCTGCATCGCTGAGTATGCTGTTTACCGCAAAAACTTCACTGGACCGTGCAACAGCATATTCGGCGTAGCCGCCATTGCATTCGGAACCAAAGGTAATCAGATTGTAGGAGGATGGAGTGTCAGGCGCCTGCTGCATGGGGCGTACGAGCACCCGTTCGCCAGTCCGGCCAACATCAACACCCTCACCTACCGCAACTATGGTTCCACATACATCAGCGCCCTGAATAAGAGGAAAATTCAGGGCCTTGCCAGACCAACTGCCATCGTCCTGACTGGCTGACGCGAACCCGCTGGCAGCGCCCTCCTCCGTTCCTGCTGTAACACCCTTGGAATACCAGCCTGTACGAGTGTTGATGTCCGTATTGTTAATCGCGCTCGCACCGACCCTGATCAGCACCTCACCGGCCCCGGCCTTGGGCACCTCAATGTCTTCCCGGTACTCAAGTTTATCGAAGCCGCCGTGGCCGCTCAGAACCACTGCTGACATAAACTCCGGAATATCGGTGTTGTTCATGGTGTCATCTCCTCGCTCATTCAGAACCCATTGGCCTGATCAATTAATAGCCAGTACCAACGACTGCCATGAATCATAGAATCCGGAAGTGGTTCAATCAAACGAATATTAATGATAGCGTTGTTCAGGTTTTGTGAATCACCAGCTGAGGTTGCCCCCAATGAAACCCTTATTGGACCTGGAACTGCTAAATACCTTCGCTGTGGTTGTGGAAGCAGGCGGCTTCAAAGAAGCCTCAAGTCGTCTTTATCGATCCCAGGCTGCTGTCAGCATGCAGATCAAACGTCTGGAAGAGCATCTGGGCCACAGGCTCCTGGAACGCAGTAACCAGGGCATCCGGCTCACCGAGCCTGGAAAGATTCTGCTGGGTTACATCGAGAGACTGCTGCGCCTGAACAACGAGACCCTCAGTGCACTTAGTCTGGAGCCTCTTAGAGGGCCGGTACATTTTGGAATACCCACAGATTACGCCCAGACGTTTCTGAAACAGTTTATTCCGCGGATTCGGGACGCCTTCCCTGAGCTGGTGCCACGAATTACCTGCGGTCGCAGTCGTAAGCTCCGGGAGATGATAACCACCGGCGAACTGGACATTGCGATCGTCACGGGTGAGCCACAATTCACTCCGGAAAAAAGTCTGTGGTCTGAAGCCTTGTGCTGGTATGCCTCGGTTGGCCTTCAAATCAATGCAGAAGCCAGGTTGCCCGTTGCCTTTCTGGAGAGCGACTGTGCACTCCGGGACCTGGCAGCATCCGATTTGAAACAGTCCGGCCTGGACTATGACCCGGTTTTGACAAGCTCTGACGTGGCGAATCTCTACTCGGCGGTGGAATCAGGGATGGCCATTGCGCTGCTGCCAGAGTCCTCAGTGATATCCTCCAAAGTGCGCCCGGTTCAGCTTGATCAGTTGCCGGGGCAGCGGCAATTGACCATGAATATCATCAACGCAGGCACATTGAACCCCGGTTTTCATGAACCTCTCCAGGAGTGCATACTGGCCGCCGCGCGTCCATCTCATGATCGAGCAGCGGCCGGGGCCTGAACCTATCAAGCTGTCCGTGGAAACGAAAAGTATCCTTTGGCCGCGAACGACGTCTCCTTCACCGAAAGACCGGCCCTAAAAACGTGGTAGGTGCGGCGACCCGCTTCTCTGGTTCCGCTGATGTGCTTACTTCAAAGGTAATATTGGTAACCTCACCCTGGAGGCTTGCCGGAGCCTTTTCAAGAATGATCGGGATTTCCCGTTTCTCTCCGGCTCTTAGCTTCACTTCATCCAGCCCGGACATGTTGATGCCCCCGGCACCAGAGACCCTGATAAAGGCAGATCTCATTTCAGTTGCCTTATTGGTTAGACTGAGCAGGTAACTGTTTTCAATATTTCCCGAGCCGTTATACCGGAAAAGCCCCCTGTCTCTTTCGATCTCCAGCGACATTAAAGGTCGCGTCATCAAAACCCAGGAAAACAGGCCAATCATGGTTACAAGAATGAAGAAGTAGGCAACAAGGCGAGGCCTGATAAGATTCTTCATACCATTATTCAGTTCATTATCACTGGCGTAGCGAACAAGACCCTTTTGGTATCCCATTTTGTCCATAATCGAGTCACACGCGTCGATACATGCGGCACAGCCAATACACTCCATTTGCAGGCCATCCCGGATATCGATGCCTGTCGGACATACCTGGACACACATTTCACAGTCTATGCAATCACCCAGCCCCATAGCAGCAGGATCTGCGTCCTTGCGCCTGCTGCCACGAGGATCGCCACGGCCAGCATCATACGCCACCACCAATGAGTCATTATCGACCATGGAGGATTGAAAACGACCATAAGGGCACATGTGGAAACAGACTTTTTCACGGAACCAGCCGGCATTCACGTAGGTAGCCGCGGTGAAGAAAAACACCCAGAAAAATACTCCCCCTGAAAGTTCTAGCGACAGCAGATCCGGAACCAAATCCCGGATCGGGGTGAAATACCCAACGAAGGTCACTGCAGTCGCAGCACTGATTAACAGCCAGAGACAATGCTTCAGCAAACGCCGAACGGCTTTTTCCTGGCTGAACGCTGCGTCATCCAGCTTCATGCGTTGGCGACGGTCGCCCTCTGCCAGCTTTTCGGCCCATAGAAAAACCCACATCCAGACACTTTGTGGGCAGGCATATCCGCACCAGACCCTGCCGGCAAGAACGGTAATGAAAAAAAGGCCGAACGCGCAGATGATCAGGATGCCTGACAACAGGAAAAGATCCTCCGGCCAGTATGTTGCGCCGAATATGTGAAACTTTTTATCGGCGAGATCCCAGAGAACTGCCTGCCGGCCACCCCAGTTCAGCCAGACTGTTCCGAAATACAGAGCGAACAGCATAGAGCCGGCTGCAATGCGGATCTGACGATAGATTCCCGAAAAGCTTCGCGGATAGATCTTGTCGGATACGTGATTTGGCGGGGAATTCGTTACAACCTGTGTTACCGGGATGAGTCGATTCATTGACCGTTTACCTTCCCAAACGTTATATGGACGTGATTGGCAAAGTATGTCGGTCGCCTGAAAATAGAGACAGGCCCAATTTTTTTAATCTTTATAGGTACAGATTGCGATTACTGGTCCTGAATCAGCTCCAGGATTCGCTTCAATGCTTGCCTCCGGTGATTGTCCCAGGGGTGTGCAAAGCTCATCCTCAGACAGTTCCCGAACCGCTCAGACACAGAAAAAAGACTACCAGGAGTGATGACTATTCCCTCATCCAGTGCTCTGGAATAGATATCGATAGTGTTTACCTTTTCCGGTAGTTCCACCCAAACCGTTAAGCCCCCCTGGGGTGCCGTTGTACGCACAGACAACGGCCATGCTGCCAGATATTCCAGTAACTGGTCCCGCTGATCCCGCAACCGAAGACGTAACTTGCGAACAAACGCGGCGTAATCGCCGTCCCTGATATAGCTCTCGACACCCTGCTGAACAAAGCGACTACTGGCTAGCTGGGACGTGAGTTTCATTTGAAGGATTCTGGAGTGCCACCGGCCTCCACTCACCCAACCGAGCCTGAGATCCCGGGAAAGGACTTTCGACAGCGAACTGCAATGAATCACCCGGCCTGTCTGATCCAGGGATTTGAGGGTATCTGGTACGCCAAGCCAGCCAGTATCGGCGTATATATCATCCTCGATAATGGCAAGGTCGTGCTCCTCGGCCAGCTCAAGTAACCGCTTGCGGGCCTCTGTTGGCATGGTTGCACCGCTTGGCGTTGCGAACGCTGGTGATACCACGCAGGCACGGACGTCCCAACACTTGAGAACGTCTGCAAGCGCGGCAATATCCATCCCCGCCTGTAAAGAAGTTGGTACCTCAATGACCTTTAATTTCAATTGTTCCAACAGTTGCAGAACGCCATAGAACCCTGGCGATTCAACTGCGACTATATCTCCTTCGGAACAAACCGTAAGCAACGCCAGAAACAGAGACTGCTGGCATCCGGATGTAACACACAGTTCCGATGCATCCGTATTCCAGCCTCTTTTTGAAAATAACCCGGCAAGTTGAGTTCTCAGGCCATGGTCGCCCGCGGGTTCATCATAGTATTGGTAGTCGCCTTTCTGACGCCTCAGGGCCCGGCCAATTGAACGATTGAGTTGCACTATCCCCTGGGGCATTTCTCCCGATTGAATACTGGGCGTCAGATCAAACGCCGCACTTCTCGTCATGATGTCCCGAAACAGCTCGCTTACGGATACAGGTTTTGGAGACTCAATACGTTCCACCTCGCCAGGCCTGTCAAATTCTTCGTTCCTGTAAGTTACAAAGAAACCAGCCCGCTCACGTGATTCGATCACACCCTTGGCTTCGAGGCGTTGTAGTGCATGCTGAATGGTTATTTTTGCACAACCATGGAGCTGGCACAGTGTTCTGATAGAGGGCAGTCTCTCGCCACACCGCCACCGGCCAGCCATGATGCTCTGTTCTATCTGATTTTCCAGTAGCTGGTATTTCGGGAGGGAACTATTCATGGTGTCAGCTCAACAGATGGAACATCGGGCGATAAAATACCTTTGCTTTACGCCGAGTGCCATTTAATTGATTCTTCGGCAGGCGGGTTTAAAACTTTGCCTGGTTGTCCAGGTTATTGCTTACAGAATCAAGTGCCTCTAAATTCCTATTTAACAGGGGGTTTGTCATTTTGCGTATTCAGCATATCCCGGCAACCCGGTCAGACTGTTTGCTTAACCACAGAAAGGGGCTAGGATTACTATTGCACCATCTGAATGACCAATTATAATCAGAACGCTGATGCTACCCGGAGTAAACTTTATTCACTTCCTTCCCTTTCCCTGTTCCCGTTTGTGGAGCTCCGGTCTGGTGTTCCTCTTGTTGCCAGGGGTTGCCATTGCTGCCGGGAGCGAAGACAGCCTTTGGGATACCTCGCTGGAGGAGTTGGGGCAGATCAGGGTGGTATCCATAGCATCTGGCACGGAAACCCCGCTCGACAAGGCTGCAGCAATTACCTCCGTTATCAGTGCCAGTGACATTTCGGCCATGGGCGCAACGGATCTTGATCAGGTACTGGAAACCGTGCCGGGTCTCCACGTTAACCATTCAGACCAGACCTTTTCATCCAAATACATTTTCAGGGGTATTACCTCCAGCTTTAACCCACAGGCACTGCTCCTGGTAAACGGTATCCCTGTCACCACCATGATGTACGGCAACCGGGGTAATGTCTGGGGTGGTATGCCGGTTAAAGCAATCAAGCGTATCGAGGTTATTCGGGGCCCGGGTTCCGCTTTGTATGGCGCCGATGCCTACGCAGGCGTTATCAACATTATCACCAAGACTGCGCAGGACGTACAGGACACAGTTGTCGGGGCGAGAACAGGGAGCTTCGACACCCGTGGAGGCTGGATTGAAGCCGGGAAACAGCTGGATGGCGTGGGTATAAGTTTCATACTTGAATATCAGGAAACTGATGGCTGGCGGGAAACCATCCGCCATGACAGCCAGACAAATTTTGATACGACTTTCGGAACATCCGCATCTATGGCTCCCGGCCCGGTAAATACTTCAGTAGACCAGCTGGATGCGAGAGTCGATATGAGTGCTGACAACTGGCAACTTCGAGCCGGGATACAGGATCGCTCTAGTGTAGGCACTGGTCCCGGTATTGCTCAGGCGCTGGACCCTGAAGGTCTTTACAGTTCCCGGCGATTCAACACAGACTACAGTTATCGCTGGCAGGAAGTCGCAGATGGGCTCGATGTTGAAGCCAGAATAAGCTACTTCAATATTACCCAGAAGCCGGAAAACAACATTGTGCTCTACCCTTCTGGTGCATTTGGGGGCACCTTCCCCGACGGCTTCATCGGTAGTCCGGGCTATAAGGAGAACCAGGTTCGTTTTGATCTGAGTTCAATATATAGCGATCTGGATGATCACCGTGTATTAACCGGAATTGGCGTGTTTTGGGCAGATTTGTACGAAGTTACCGAGAGCAAAAACTTCAATCCGGATTTCAGTCCAAAAGGCAGTGTTGAAGATGTTTCCGATGATCGCAGGCAGGTCTGGATGCCGGAGGAAGCCAGGACTAATTATTATGCGTTTATACAGGATGAATGGCAGTTTGCTCAGAACTGGCAACTGGTTAGCGGCATTCGTTACGACTACTACTCGGATTTTGGCAACACTATAAATCCACGGGCCGCATTGATCTGGGCAACCACCGATACCATTACCACCAAGTTCCTGTATGGCAGAGCATTCAGGGCCCCATCGCTGAATGAGCTTTATGCCGCTAACAACCCGGTAGCCGGGGGGAACGTCGACCTTGATGCTGAAACCATTGATAGTTTCGAGATTGCTCTGGCACATCAGGTAACCTCCAGGTTCCTGTACGGCGTCAACGCCTTCTACTACGAAATTGATGACCTGATCACTGCAGAACCCACTTCCGGCCCTGTGGCCACCATTTACCAAAATAGCGGCCAGCGCATAGGTCATGGGGCGGAATTCGAAGCCACCTACCAGGTATCAGACGACCTGAAAATTATTGCCAATTATGCCTATCAGAACGCCAAGGATGACAAAACAGACGAGGCTGTTGGCGAGGCCCCCAATCATCAGGTATATGGTCGCGCAGAGTGGCGGGCTCTATCAGGGTGGTATCTCAACACCCAGGTTAACTGGGTAGGTAAGCAAAAACGGGTTGCGGCTGATACCCGGGAACCCGTCTCTGATTACACCACTATTGATCTTACCCTGCGCACTGAAGGGCTTTGGCGGGGGCTGGACCTGTCCGTATCTGTGCGAAACCTGTTCGATGATGATATCCGGGATCCGAGCCCCTACTCAGATCCAATGCCTCTCATCCCCTATGATTTTCCAATGGCAGGGCGTAATCTGGTCGCCGAAGTCCAGTATCGCTTCTGACCGGACACCGCGTTTAGTGCCGTATTTTATTCGGCGCCGTTCCAATCCCGTTTAGCCTTACCCTCATAAACAATGCTGGAGCACCTTACCGGGAAAAAACTCCCCTCGGGCTGGTCTCTGGCATCCTGATAGCAAGGCACCATGCCGGCAATGAAGCAGGGAGTCATAAAAAGCTGGTACTCCTGACATGTCAGCCCCATATCAGCAGCCAAAGCGGCATCAATAGCAGCGACATTCATAGAGTAGCCATAGGTCGCTTCCAGGTGCGCGTGAACGTCTAAAGCCATTTTTAGATAACGCCCTTCCCCCAGCCCACATTCCCCGGCTTTTTTGAGAGTGTAGGGTATTCGCTCATCAGTTTTCGCCAGCGGGCGACCATAACCATAGAGTATTCTGCCTTCGGATTTCTCTCGTTCCACAAACTCTGTCAGCTCACCTCCGTCATCACACCAACGCCCTGCCCGGTAGAAAAAATCCAGAGCCCTGACCTCGGGCCGCCGACCGTACATGGATGCCTCGGATACGCTCATGCCGGCCATCAATGCCAGAGAGGCAGTTGAACGAACACTCCCCGCCAGGGCGGTAACATGGTTTGGCCAGATTGAGGCATCCGGATAGCTGGTAGCAACCCAGTAAAAGTTCAGAAGCTTTGCCTCATTCTCTCCTATGTTTCGGCCGAGAATGCTATACAGGTAGAGACGGAGCCACTCGTAATCGCCAAGCTCCTGGTGCAGGTCCTTGTTGTGCATCACTACACGATCCGACAGATAGGCCTTGCCTTTCCGGGTCACCCAATGGTTTTCGGTATCCAGTAGATTCTTGTAGCTCATCGTGGTTCATGCTCCGGTGCAGAAGGCTGAAACGGGCCAGGGTCATCAGCCAGCTCTATCGCAGGGCCGTAGTATGGAAATTTCTTCCACCCCATTTGTTTTTGCTCCAGCGCATGGACAGCCGCGCCAGGGAGCCTGAGCATCAGATACAGCATGCTGCCCTGATCCTGGTCCAGCCCAAGGTCAACCAGCGCAGCTGCAGCAATACCGCTGATTGCCAAAGGGTATCCAACCCTGCTCTCCAGAGTTGCCCGGTTCTGTTTCAGCCAGGCGAGAGAGCCGTTTGAGGGTGCAAGGCTTGCGAGAAATTCCAGTGATTGCATAACCGGAGTGGGTGTCACATCGCCGTTGGGATCAAAGCCAGGCGCGTGCTCCATCGGGAGCCAGATATCCGCCCGTTCATCTTCTTCAGGATTAAAAAGCCGGGTACTCCAGAGATCGAGGTTTTGACCGCATTCCTGCCAGAGCCGAATACAGATGGAGACTTCCTGGGCCCCGCCGTATTGCCCGGCCCCCACGGCCAATGCTGCCATAAGTGCTGAGCTGTGATTGGTGCCGGCAACACCGGCATTCATCGCTGCACGAACACTGGCCTCACGAGGCCCCGGATTGGCCAGCACCATGGCCAGCTTTTCAAACAGCCTGGACTCTTCCGCTTGCGGACGGTCACCTTTGAACATGAGCAACAGGTACTCAGACCAGCTCGCTTGAGGAATGATCTGCCCGGAGACATCGTAACCATGGCAATAACTCGCCCTGGCTGCGAAAGGATTGGATTCCTCTGGCTCTTCCAGCCAGATGTTGGAGTGATAGTGATAATCAGAAGCCATGTTATACCCTTGCGCTTGTTCTGTTTTCCGTAACCGGACTTGTCACAGGCCCTGGTACCGTGCCTAAACGGCACCCGTTAATACTTTCATTCTGGAGCCCATGGGAGGAACTTCATCACCGTCAATAAGAATATTGAGCAGACAAGGCCCTGGTCGGGCGAGGATGGCTGCGATATCCAGTGCCTCCAGATCCTCCAGGGTTTCAGCTGTATAGGATTCGATACCCATGGACTCGGCCAGCATCGCATAATTGATGTTCGGGAGTTTACTGGCAGTGGCCTCGGCACCACCAAGAGCCTGCCCATGTTGAACCATTCCCAAGGAAGAATCGTTCAGTACCACCATCAGTAAATTGAGATTTTCTTGCAGAGCAGTGGTTATTTCCTGGCCCGCCATAAGATAGCTTCCGTCACCGGTAACGCATATCACCGGAGCACCTTTAGCACCCGCAGCCATACCAACAGAGGCTCCAATTGCCCATCCCATTGAGGCAAAACCAATCCCGATATGAAACAGCTTCTGGTGGGAACCAGGACCTTCTGGCAGGCGAATATTCCAGTAATGTATGCCCCATAAAAAACTGTTGCCGCTGTCCATGAGAACCCGTGTGGTCGGCGGGCAGGTCTGACTCAGGTACGTCATAAGTGCTTGCGGTTTAATCTTCCCAGCCTGAGGGAAGCACTTTGAGCGATCACTGAGCAATGTATGTGCAGGCAGAGGAAGGTCATCCGTTGCTGGTTCCGGCCCGGAGAAGTGGGATGGACGATCGCTTGTCAGGTACTCTACGACAGGCTTGAGCGCAAGCCTCGGCGACCCTAATACGACCAGACGAGCCATAGTCGAACGGCTGAGGTGTTCAGGGTTATGAGACAGGTGAATCAGACGCTCTGATAAGATCGCACCTGGATCCCAGGCGGCGGTTGATACTTCATCAAGCGCCGTTCCTACAACCAGAACTATTTCGGCATTTTCCGGCTTGAGGGCTTCGACAGCACTGTCATGCCCGGCAAACCCGAATACACCGCAGTAAAGGGGGTGACAACTATCAATCAACCCCTTACCACGAGGAGTCGTGACGATTTTCCAACCTTTCGATTCGGCCAGAGTAATCAGTATATCAACCGCACCGGCAGCACCTTCCCCGAGCACAACTGTGGCCCTGGAAATACTGGCGAGTTCCTGTGTGAGCCGCTGGAGGATCGCGGGGGCCGGAGCCACCTCATGATCCACAAATGCACATAGACTGGGAGCGCCAGGGGGCTCAGAAACTGGGTGCCGCATGATATCCAGAGGGATGCCCAGGTGCACCGGGCCAGGCTGGTTGCTCATTGCGTAGCTGATTGCCTGAAGCAGTTTCGGTTCCAGTTGGTCCGGATGTGACACCAGTGTGTTAAACCGGGTGCAGCGCGAAAACATCTCTACTGTATTGATGCTTGTGCAGGAGGATTCTTGCAGGGAGCCTTGCCCAAACCTGTTCAAAGATGTTTGCGCAGAAATCACCAGCATCGGAATACTGTCAGCATAGGCAGACGCCACGCCAGTGATCAGATTTGTAGCCCCTGGCCCGGCCGTTGAACAGCAGACTCCAAGTTTGCCAGTTTCCCGCGAATACCCCTCGGCCATAAATGCGGCTCCGGATTCATGCCGGGCCACCACCGCCCGGATACCTCCCCGGCGCTCACTGCGGGCCAGTGCGTTATAGAAGGGCTCGATACTACCGCCAGGTACCCCGAATACATACTCTACCCCCAAGGCCTCCAGATAACGCAAAATCAGGTCACCGTTCTCAAACATGGAACATTCTTTTCGCTTCGCCTTGAGGTGATGGCATACGGATATATGCCTTATGCAATCTGGCAATTAATCGAGCGGTTTGGGTTTTGCGATACCAAAACCCTGAGCGTAGTCGAGGCCCAGTTCAGTGACACGCGCTCTAATAGCGTCATTTTCGACAAATTCAGCGATGGTTTTAAGTCCGGCGGCATGCCCTATACGGTTGCAGGCATCGACAATGCTCAGATCAATAGGATCATCCAGCAGATTACGGACAAACCCGCCGTCCACTTTCAGATAATCCACTGGGAGAGCTCTCAGGTATGAGAATGAACTCATACCCGAGCCAAAGTCGTCGAGCGCAAACTCAAAACCGTCTTTCCGTGATTGTTCGATAAAGCTGATGGTCTGGTTCAGGTTGGCAATGGCCGATGTTTCCGTAATCTCAAAACAGACCCGCTCAGGCAGAATGGAATATTTCTCAACAAGGTTCCGGATGTAGCCATACAGCTCAGCATCACTCAGCGAGGAACCGGAAAGATTGATAAAGAAAGTACCGGTTGACTGTCGGCCCAAGGCAGTGCGGTCGAGATAGCTGAATGCCAAATCAATAACCCGTCGGTCAATTCTCGGCATCAGCCCAAAACGTTCTGCAGCGGGAATGAAGGCTCCGGGTGGCACGATAGTCTTACCCTGCTGCAGACGTACCAGAAATTCGGTGCGGAAACCGTCCGCATTGTGGGCCTGCAATGGCACCATTTCCTGTTGATACAGTATAAAACTGTCTGTTTGCAGCGCATCCTGAATACGACTCGTCCATTGCATATCAGCTTGCCGCTGCTGCATTTCCGAGTCGTCGCTCTGATAGAGCTGTACGTTATTACGGCCCCGGTCCTTTGCTGCGTAGCAGGCAAGATCAGCGTGACTGAGCAATTCGCTGGTGGAGTTGTAAGCGTTGCTGATGACTACCATGCCTACGCTCAGAGACACCGAAAACGGCTTGTTATGCCATACGAACCGGTATTCCCGGACTTCTTCGCACAAGGTCTCTGCCACTCTTTTTGCGTGGCTGGCGTCACACCCCCTGAGCAGAACCCCGAATTCATCACCGCCCAGCCGGGCCAGTGTGTCATCAGACCGGATGTGGCGACTCAGAATTTTGGATATCTGCTTAAGCAGTTCATCACCCGCGACGTGCCCGGAAGTATCGTTGACAATTTTGAACTGATCCAGATCCAGATAAAGCAGTACATGGTGGCGCCCTGTTTCCTGGGCATCCTGAAGTGCATGGGTCAGGCGTCGTTCAAACTCACGGCGATTGGCAAGATCCGTGAGGCTGTCATGAAAAGCCATATGTTCAAGCGTAGATTCCGCCACCCGTTTGGCCTTACGGACAGAGCTGTCACTAACCTCACGCCGGATGGCAGGAATCAGCCGGGAGAGGTTATTCTTCATGATGTAGTCATGGGCTCCGGCCTTCATGGCGCTGACAGCTACATCTTCGCCAATAAGTCCTGAAACAATAAGGACCGGTAAGTCTGTCCCGTATTGCCGTGTGAGTTCCAGAACCTGAAACGAGGTAAAACCCGGCATATTGTGGTCAGTGATGACAATATCCCAGAGTTCATTCTCGAGGGCTTTTCTCAGTCCGTCTTCTGTATCGACTACTTGATAAAATGGTTCGATGCCGCCTTTTTTTAACGCCCGCAGAAGAAGAATCGCGTCATCCTCGGAATCTTCGACGATCAACAGCCTTAACTGGCTATCTGTGTCAATCACTGGCAGTACCTTATTAAAGTTTACGGACTGAGCCGGATTCCGGAACCTTGTTCACCGTCAACCAGTAGCGGGCGAGTAAGGTCATCTGTTCCGTAAACTCATGGTAATCAATTGCTTTGGTAATGTAACTATTGGCCCCCAGACGGTAGGCCTCAACCAGTTCCGATGGTTCATCAGAGGACGAGATCATTATAACGGGCATCCAGTTAGTCAGTGGCGAAGAACGGATGTGTTTCAGTACTTCAAGCCCGTTTACTCGCGGTAACTTAACATCGAGTAATATCACACCCAGAGTGTCCAGGTTTCTGCGAGACGCCGTTTTTTCGTCCCCGAACAGAAAATCCAGGGCTTCCTGCCCATCCTCCAGAACTATAACCGGGCTGTTTTTGCTCGCATTTTTTAAAGCACGAACTGTCAGCACCTGATCATCTGGGTTGTCGTCTACCACCAGGATCGAATAATCATCCATGCTAATCATTGGTCCATTGTATTGAGCTGAAAATGGTGAGTTTCAGGAGTTGCTCTCAACAGAGTGTAGTCGATCCGCAGCAGGAACAGGCAAACAGACAGCAAATCGGGCACCCTTCCCCACCTCAGAACTCGCAGAAATGCTGCCATGATGTCGCAGAATTACCCGGTTGACTGTGGCAAGCCCTATTCCGGTACCACCAAACTCCGATGGTGTATGAAGCCGATTGAACGCCACAAACAGCTTATCGACATACCTCATATCGAAACCGACGCCATTGTCCTGTATGGCAATTGTAATATAACCAGCGTCTGACGTCGCCGACACTTCAATCACACGTGATGACTCTTTAGCGCTGTACTTCCATGCGTTTTCCAGCAGATTCTGAAAGGCAATACGTAACATCCGGCCGTCGCCTGCTACCCAGATATCTGGCTGGATACGTAATTCGGTTGGCAGGGGTTCGCTGAGATCGCTTAATTCCTCCGCTATTTCCTCTAACATTTCACTGAGGTTCAGGCGCTCGCTTTCCATTGGCTGGCGGCTCACACGGGAAAGTACAAGCAAGCCGTCAATCAGCCCGGCCATTCGTACACTCGCCGCTCTGATCCGCCGCAGATGATCCTTTCCTGTATCGTCAAGCACATCTTCGCAGTCCTCTTCCAGAGCCCGGCCAAATCCTTCTATGGCCCTGAGAGGTTGACGAAGATCATGAGATACTGAATAGCTGAACGCTTCCAGTTCCTTGTTTGCCAGACTGAGCTGGGAGGTGCGTTCTTCCACAGTGCGTTCGAGGCTATCCCGACTTTCCAGAATCCGCAGGTTCTGTTGTTCAATAGTACCGATCATATCGTTAAAGGTTCTGCCGAGGCGGCCAAGCTCATCTTTGCCGTACACCGGAGCCCGGATTGTGTAGTCGTGTGCCAGTGAAATCCGTTCAGCAGCCCTGGAGAGCTCAAGAATGGGTTGGGAGACGAGCCGCTGCAACCTGAAGGCGACGAACACAAGAATCAGCTGGATTAGCCCTCCAATTCCCATGGCCAGAAAAATGAAGGTCTGTATGTGTGCTTTAAGCACTTCCAGATGGGAAATGAGATAGATATAACCTACGGTATCCTCATAAAGCGTGACTGGTTGCGACAGCCGGTAATAGTTTCCAACAAACCCCACCGGGGGCTGCTCACTGAGGCTCGGGCAATCGGTGTCGCCAGAGCTGTACAGGGAATTCATAAGCGTGCCGGAAGCACTGAAAACACAAGCCTGCTTGATAGTCTCTATTTTGCGCAGACTCGAAAGAATACTGGAGAGTTGCTCATGGTCCTCAAATAACAAAGCTGCGGCTGATTGTTCGGCCAGAATTCCGGCAATGACGTGCAACTCTGATTCCAGCTGCTCCCGGTAATTCTGGTTCTCAACAGCAATCAGGCTCGCACAGACCAAAACGATACCCAAGGTACTTGTAAACAAGGTCAGGAACAGCAATTTGGCTTTCAGCGGCCAATAACGCCAGTGCCAACGCTTCATCACTGAATCACCCTCGAAGCCAGTTCCAGCAGCCGTGAATTAATGCTTACGCCAGCCGCGTCAGCAGCCTGGAGGTTAATCTCGAAGCGAATGATATTGCCTTGCTTCACGTATCCGATTATTCCGCCCGCATCAACAAAGCCCGGTAGTTCACTGATAGTGAGCATCTGCCCTTTTTCAGCCATGGAAATAACTGCGGGTAAATTGCGGAGGTTTGATGAACTGACGAAAAGCACGTGGCACCCGGCGGCAGTGGAGAGGTCTTCAGGATTTACAAGTTCAAGGGTTCGTCCTTGCGACTTTCGCCCCGCGAGAGGTTGCAGCAAATCCCCGAAAGGGTTCTCTCCAAGTACACAGACTCTTAATGGTAACTCACTGTCCGGGGTCGGGGTCCAGCTGACAAACTGGGTAAAATTATAAAAATATGCGGCTTTTATCTCGTATTCCGAACGCACGGAAGCATGCGAAGTTGTCAGACCAACGCATAGAACCAATGCAACAAGGAATCTCGAAAATAACAAAAGTAGCCCTCAGCCATCCTTCCTATTAACTCCGTGTCTCAGTACTGTCTGTAATACAATGTGTCAGGAAGCACCGCTGGAGTTACCAATAACCATTCTCAAGCCAGTCATGAAAAGCGGTTGCGCTTTATGAGCCGGGATTCAGCCCCTTCGTACGCACTGAAGAGTAACATTTCTATAGGCCCAAGACTTGTTTTGGTCCACAGACTATGGCAGAACCTACCTTATGTTTCAGTAACACTTTGTGTGGAATCTGCGTCCCCTTCTTACCGGCCTTTGTCGAAAGAAAAACAATAACGCCCCCTAATAGCAATAGCATTTTGTTGATCGTCAAGTCGTATCACTCAAACTGATGTGATGTATACCGCATGGAAACTTTTTCTCTGCACTGCAAACCCCGACAATCACTTCCAAGCCAAACGGGTGAAATTGTTTTTCTAACTTCTTTTCAATAGTGGAATCATCACATGAAAGCTATCAACAAGTTCCTTTTCGTTTTTTCAGTTCTTACCTTCTCTGTAGTAGCTCAGGCAGGAGGCGTCAGCCAGGAAGATATAGATCGTGGAAACAACCCTTCTTCTGTAACTGTTTCTGAAACCGGTTATTGATCAGTCAGTACCAGAGTCAATGGGCGGAGAGTCTCTTCGCCCATTGACAGGAATATCCGCACCAGCTTACTCCCGCGAATACCCTGAGCATTCATCCCGAATTTTTTCGAATCACCTTCTGTAACTCGCCAACCAAACCATTCCGGAACGCCAGCACACAAATAACAAAGACTACGCCCATCAACACATGGATGTAGTTCGCCAGTGGGCCAGAGGCGAGAAAGTTCTGCATTGAAATAATGGTCGCTGCACCCAGAACCGGGCCCCAGATAGTACCCATACCGCCCAGCAGCGTCATAAGAACCACCTCACCCGACATGAACCAGTGAACGTCGGTAAGGGACGCAAGCTGAAACACCAGTGCTTTGGTGGAACCCGCAAGACCTGCCAGTGTGGCCGAAATCACGAAGGCCATCAGCTTGTACTGGTTAACCCTGTATCCCAGAGAAATTGCGCGGGGCTCGTTCTCACGGATCGCCTTCATAACCTGGCCAAAGGGGCTGTGAATGGTGCGGTAGATGGTCAGAAAACCGAAAATAAAGATAGCGAGAACAAAATAATACATGGTCAGGTTGTCGGTCAGGTCAATCAGACCAAACAGCTTTCCACGCGGGATTCCCTGAAGACCATCTTCTCCGCCTGTGAGCGGTGTTTGGAGAAAGACAAAGAAGGCCAGCTGGGCCAGCGCCAGGGTGACCATGGCAAAATAGATCCCTTCGCGCTTTACCGCCAGTTTGCCGTATACGAGGCCAACCAGCGCCGACATAACAACACCTGCAAGAATACCAAGCTCCGGAGTAACGCCATAGGTAACCATCACATACCCGGTTACATAGGCGCCAGTTCCCAAAAATACCGCGTGGCCAAATGAAAGCAGGCCGGCGAACCCCAGCAGCAGGTTAAAGGCACAGGCAAACAGAGCGAAGCAAAGCACCTTCATCAGAAAAACCGGATAGAGCACGAACGGAGCAACCAGCGCCAGACCCAGCAATACCAGGTTAAGTTTTTTGTTGTACATGTTTGTTTCCTTAAAACGAAACAGCGGCGAATAGATAACGCAGAGGCATCTAGGCTTCTTTACCAAACAAGCCGGCTGGCTTGATCAGCAGAACCAGCACCATCACCAGGAAGATCACTGTGTTGGAGGCCTCGGGATAGAAGTATTTGGTCAGGCCTTCAATGATGCCCATGGCCAGACCTGTCAGAATGGCACCTCCAATGGATCCCATGCCGCCGATAACAACGATGGCAAAGACCACGATCAGGATATTCGAACCCATATCCGGGGATACGGTATATATCGGAGCCGCCAGTACACCGGCCAGTCCCGCCAGACCAACACCAAACCCATAGGTAAGAGTTACCAGTAGCGGGACATTGATACCAAACGCCTGCATCAGCTGAGCATTTTCAGTACCGGCACGCAGATACGCACCCAGCCTGGTCTTTTCGATCATGAACCAGGTTCCGGCACAGACCGCCAGTGAGAAGACAATAATCCAGGCACGGTAGTTGGGCAGATACATGAATGGCAGCCTGGTGCCACCCTTCAGCTCTTCTGGCATCTCGTAGGAAAGCCCGGATGAGCCAAACCAGTGGGTGAAGAGGCCCTGCAGTATCAGGGCAATACCGAAAGTCAGCAGCAAGCTGTAAAGGTGATCTTCATTGGCGATGGGACGAATCAGTATGCGCTCAAGTAAAATACCGAAAGCCCCGACCGCCAGGGGAACCAGTATCAGCGCCCACCAATAATTGATACCCAGGTAATTCAATCCAATCCAGGCCGCAAAAGCACCTAGCATGTAGAGCGCCCCCTGAGAAAAATTGATGATCTTCAGCAGGCCGAAGATGATCGCCAGACCCAGGGCAAGCAATGCGTAGAAGGAACCGTTGATCAACCCGATCAGCAGCTGGCCGAACAGGCCGAAAAGATTAATATCGAAAAAAGTCGCCATAACCAAACCCAAAAGTCTTTAGATAGAAGCAGGAGCTTCCTTTTCTTGTTACTTACCAGGGGTACGGGGCAGGATTACCTGCCCCGGAACGGTTACTCTTGGCTCAGCGCGAATGCGCATCCACCGTCTTCCATTTTCATAAAGGCATCTTCACCCTTGATAACTTTTTCTATCGCGAAGATGTCGTTCTCATTGCTACGCTCATCTGCGTTTTTGATCCTGACCTGCAACATGTCATGTACCATTCGGCCGTCTTTGCGCAGGTAACCGTTACGGGAAAAAAAGTCCTCTACAGGAGTCTCTTTCATCTTCGCCATGACCGCGTCAGACTCGTCGGTACCAGCGGCTTCCACTGCTTTCAGGTAATGCATGGTCGAAGAATAAGCGCCAGCATGGGCCATGGAGGGAATCTTGCCATCCATACGAGCCATATAACGCTTTGACCACTCGCGAGTCTGATCATCCATATCCCAGTAGAATCCAGTCGTCAGCTTCATGCCGCCGGCAATTGCCGGATCCAGAGCCTGGGCATTAGGGGTGAAAACCAGCAAGCCGGCTACGTCAGCCATCTCGGTCACACCGAATTCCGCAGCTGTTTTAAGGGCGTTAACCATGTCGCTGCCAGTGTTGGCCAGTGCGATGACATCCGCGCCAGAAGACTGGGCCTGCAGGATGTATGAAGAGAAATCCGAGGTTCCCAGAGGTGCACGCACACCGCCGACCACTTCGCCCCCGTTGGCTTCAATCACACCAGTCGCAACCGATTCCAGTGCATGGCCAAATCCATAGTCAGCAGTAACGAAGAACCACTTTTTCGCCCCGCCTTCAACCATCGGCTGTACCGTACCGTTGGCGAGCGACACCACATCATAGGTCCAGTGGGCATTGTAAGGAGAGCAGGCCGAGGTGGTAAAAGCGTGGCTGGCAGGGGCAGCAATCAGAGTGATTTTTTTGGCATCGGTCATCACCTTGGTTACAGCGCCGGTAACCGAACTGGCAACAGCACCATTAATGACGTCTACCTGTTCGTTCTCGATCCACTGGCGCGCGATCGTCGATCCTATGTCCGGCTTAAGCTGTGTATCGGCACTGACCACTTCGATAGGTTTACCGAGTACCTTCCCGCCAAAATCTTCGACAGCCATCTGTACGGCTTCAATACTGCCCTGTCCTGTGATATCGGAGTAAACACCTCCCATATCGCCCAGAACACCAATCTTGACCTTGTCATCGGAAAAACTTCCGTGAGCCAGCCCGGTCGCAGCAATCAAAGCAGTGGCGGCAGCAGTTTTAAACATCAGTTTCATGATTTTCTCCAGATTCATTGTTTTTGTTTCGGGTTTTACTTCACTGACATACAGATTTCCGGGCTTCAGACACCCAGATAGGTATTCAGAACGTCGGTTTTTGTTCCTAGTTCGTGGGCTTTGATTTCGTCAACGATATGGCCATGTTCCATCAGGTAATGACGGTCGGCGATAGGTGCGGCGAAGCGAAAATTCTGCTCTACCAGTATGATTGTCAGGCCGCGGTCTTTGAGTTTGGTCAGAACTCCCGCGAGCTTCTGAACGATCACCGGGGCAAGCCCTTCTGTTATTTCATCGAGTAGCAGGATGTTGGCTCCGGTTCGCAAAATGCGCGCCATGGCCAGCATCTGCTGTTCACCACCGGATAGCCGGGTACCCTGGCTTTTCCGACGCTCGGCCAGGTTCGGGAACATCTCGTATATTTCGTCAACCGACATGCCTTCAGACCGTACTTTGGGGGGCAGCATCAGGTTCTCTTCAACATTGAGGCTGGAAAAGATTCCACGCTCTTCAGGGCAGAATCCCATGCCCAGGTGAGCGATTTTATGGGGTGGCATGTTCAGGGTTTCCTGACCGTTGATCACGATCGACCCCGTGCGTTTACCCACCATATTCATAACCGCTTTCAGGGTAGTGCTGCGCCCTGCCCCGTTGCGCCCCAGCAGGGTTACCAGTTCGCCCTGATTTACGGTCATGTCGATGCCGTGAAGAATGTGCGATTCACCGTAAAATGCGTGCAAATCGGTTATCCGGAGCTTTTCCCGGTTGGATTTGACCTTCATGACCGTGCTCATACCGAGGCCTCCACTACCGGCCCGTTGTCTGCAGCATCCTCAGGCAGACCTTCTTCAACGCCCATATAGGCTTCGCGCACACGGGGATCAGCCGACACGGTTTCGTAATTGCCTTCGGTCAGAATCGCGCCACGTTGAAGAACCGTGATGGTGTCAGAAAGGTCTGCCACCACGTTCAGGTTGTGCTCAACCATCACAATCGTTCGGTTTTTGCCAACTTCTTTGATAAGTTCGGCAACGACACTGATATCTTCATGCCCCATACCCTGGGTCGGTTCGTCCAGCAACAGCAGCTCAGGATCAAGCGCAAGGGTAGTGGCTATCTCCAGAGAACGTTTACGACCGTATGGCAAATCAACAGCCTTTGCGTTCGGGAAATCCCGCAGTCCCACTGAATCCAGCAATTCCAGAGCACGATCATTGAGATCATCGAGGATCTTTTCCGAACGCCAGAAGACAAAGGTGTCTCTCCGTTTTTGCTGCAGCGCAACCCGGACATTCTCAAGCACTGTCAGATGCGGGAACACCGCCGAGATCTGGAAGGACCGCACAATCCCCATATGAGCGATTGAAGCAGAGTCCTTCCTGGTAATGTCCTGGCCGTTGAAAAGCAAGGTTCCCCGGGTTGGCGTCAAAAACTTGGTCAACAGATTGAAAACCGTAGTTTTCCCTGCGCCGTTGGGGCCGATCAAAGCATGGATAGTACCGCGCTCGATTTTCAGGTTGACGTCATCAACAGCAGTAAAGCCCTTGAACTCTTTGACGAGACCTCTCGTCTCGAGGATCAAATCCTGACTCATAGGTATTCCTTGTTTTTATTTGCAGTACCGGAGAGCTTTTTTATGCATCCAGTTCGCTACGAATCAGTTTTTTATTGATCTTTCCGACGCTGGTTTTGGGGATCTCGTAGACAAACTCAATCCGTTCCGGGATCGCCCATTTCGCGATTTCGCCGCTATCAACAAACTGTTTCAGGTGGGCCTTGATAACATCGGGGGTAGCTTCTGCGCCCTCTTTGAGAACGATGGTGGCCACCGGCCGCTCATCCCAGCGTTCGTCGGGAACACCAACCACGGCGACTTCTGATACGGCAGCATGCTTGCTGATCAGGTTTTCCAGTTCGATGGTTGAGATCCATTCGCCGCCGGTCTTGATCACGTCTTTGATCCGGTCTTTGATCTGCAGGGTGTTGCGGCTGTTTATCGACCCCACATCACCGGTATGCAGCCATCCTCCTTCCCACAATTCGGCGCTTTTCTCCGGTTCCTTCAGGTAACCTCCTGTCAGCCAGGGTGCGCGGGCGACCACTTCACCGACAGCCTCGCCATCGTGGGGAACATCGTTACCTTCAGCATCGACAATACGGATATCAACCAGAGGGGTTCCGACACCGGCCAGGATGCGGGCAGCGCTCTGCTCAGCCATCGGCAAAGTGCGCTCTTCATCCGACAGGTTGACCATTGTGATAACCGGGCAGGTTTCGGACATACCGTAAGCTGTCACAAAGTTGATACCGCGCTCAGCCATCTGGGCGGACAAAGCCTGGGTAGGCGCAGAGCCACCGGTGAGCATATTCCAGCCCGACAGATCCGTGGTCTTGGCTTCTTCGCAGTTGAGCACCATCTGCAGTACGGTCGGGACTCCGTGAGAAAAGGTAACGCCCTCCTCCCGGAACAGCTGAACCAGGCGGTTCGGTTCATAACGACCCGGATAAACCTGTTTGACCCCCAGCATGGTGGCGATATAGGGGACACCCCAGGCATGAACATGGAACATCGGAGTCATGGGCATATAGACATCGTCGCTACGCAGCAACGCGTTTGCATCCGAGCTACCCAGTGTTATCGCAGTACTTAGTGTGTGGAGCACCAGTTGACGATGACTGAAGTACACCCCTTTCGGGTTGCCGGTAGTGCCGGTTGTATAGAATGTGGTCGCGATCGAATTTTCATCAAAATCCGGGAAGTCGTATTCCGTATCTGCTGCAGCCAGCATCGACTCATATTCACCGATTACATTCAGGGTGGTCGGTCCGGCGTTCTGGCCGTCTGTCAGCTGTACATAACCACGAACAGTCTCGAGCTGAGGAGCCACTTGCTCTATCAGCGGCAGAAAATCATCGTGAACCAACACAACATCATCTTCAGCGTGGTTCATGGTGTAGATAATCTGATCTGGGCTCAGCCGGATATTCACGTGATGCAACACTGCACCGATCATGGGTATGGCGAAATAGGCTTCCAGGTAGCGATTGCTGTCCCAATCCATTACGGCCACGGTATCACCAGCACCAACGCCGGCCTTTTCCATGGCATTGGCCAGGCGTGCAATGCGTTCGTTCAGGGTGAGATAGTTATAACGGGAAATATCGCTGTATACGATTTCACGGTCAGGAAAATAACGCACACCCGATAAAAGCAGACTTTTGATCAGCAGCGGGTATTGATACGCGTTTTCTGTGCCGGGGAGCAGTTTAGGGGTTTTCATAGTTCGCCTCGTATTTTTATTGGAGCTATACCGGGGCTAGAGCAAGGCAGGTGCCAATTATGAAAAAAATACAACAGGGCTCTGTTTTTATTGGGGTAATTGTCACGCGGGTATGAGGAGCGGTAAATAATGAGCGGATACCGCTCATCACCGATCAGAATAATGAGCGGTATCCGCTCACTATTCGGCTGACCATGAGCGGGAGCCGCTCATGGTATTGGGCAAAACAGACCTGGAGGGGTGGCCTGCAGTGTTAACGATTCGGGGGTTCAAGCTCAGGCTTATAGATCTTCCAGTTACCCAACATACGCGTGGCCGGCGGATAGTCGTCATTGGGAATCGATTCGCCTATGGCGATAACCTGCATCACCTGATGACTGACAGGGTCGATCCAGGATTGAAACCCGGGCGGATCTTCCGGCAGTGACAATTTCAGCCCTTCTAACGACTGGCGAATCCCTTCAGCATCCATCGTCTCCGCTTTCCGCCAGGCCTCTGCAACCGCCATGACCACGGAATAACTGCTCTCTGCCATGAAATTCGGGTATCTGCCGCTGCGCCGGTAAAACTCCCCTACAAACTCACGGTTTCCCGGGGTGTCCGGCCAGTTATTATGGTGATGCCCTGCAAGGATGACTCCGGGAGGCAGATCGTTCCCCAGCGCCGCCATAACACTGTACCCTCCTCCGGTATCGAAGTTGGCTAACTGACTGACCTCCAACAAACCCTGCAGGTGCGCCTGCCGCACAAAATTGGCAAAATCATCGCCAAAAAAATTACAGACCACGATATCCGGAGGCGAAAGCAAAAGTGCTTCGATATAGGCCGAATAGTCCGGTTCCGAGAGCTTTGGGTAATACTCCGCACTGATCTCAAAGGGAACATCCAGGGCCTCTAACCCTTCCAGCAGGTCTTCCAGTGCCTGGTGGCCGTAATCGTAGTCGGGGCCGACATAGGCCAGCGTGGTCCAGGGTGTTTCAGACTGCATTTCTTTAAGGTAGCGAGCACCCGCCCGCATGGACTGGCGGCTGTCATTGTTGACCCTGAAGTACCATGGGTTAACGGGCGCCTGTGTCAGTCTTGATGAAGTGTGGCCAGCGCCAATGAAAAGCATCTTCTGCCTTTCGGCATAAGCACTGATCTCAAGTGCGATGCTGGAGTAGACAATGCCGCAAAGAATATCAACACCCTGTTCCTCTACCAGCTGTCGGGCCAGGGTCATGCTTCGGTGGCGCTTGCCTTTACTGTCCTCCAGAAGAACTTTCAGATGCGGATAAAGCCTCGCTTCACCAGCATTTATGTACTGTTGATTCAGAAGCGTTAGCTGATCCAGTGCCATGCCTATCGCCACATCAGCGTCCCGACCGAAAAACCCCATCGGCCCTGTCAAAGGATAAAGGCAGCCGATCGTTAAATCAGGTTCCGCCAACTCCTCCCCTTCCTGAAGCTCCAGACCGTATGCCAGAGGCACCAGCGACCAGAGAACAAGGGTTGCACCGAAAGCCTTGCGGAAAAACCGAGGTAGATTCAAAACACTTCGGGGGTTCATTCTGCGATCCCCAGTTTCTGTAATCGCCGTTTGAGCGCATGGCGGGATATGCCGAGCTTTTCTGCCGCGGCTCCCTTTCTCCCACCTGCCTGCTCCAGGGTTCTGAGAATAATGTCTCGTTCCGTTTCCGCCAGTCGATCTCCAATAGAGCTATCAGAATTATCGGCAAGGCGCGTTGAATGATCAGTCGGCTGCATTTCCGGTGGCAGCATGGAATGAGTTACCACTTCACCGGGATAAAGCACGGTCAGACGTTCCAGCAGGTTTTTCAGTTCGCGAATATTGCCCGGCCATTCATAATCTGTCAGGTGTGCCATTATTTCCGGATCAAACAACACCGGGGAACAGCCTTCACTAGAGGCCATCTTGAGACTGAAATGTTCGATCAGAAGGGGAATATCCTCCCGGCGCTGTTCCAGTGCAGGTACCCGGATCGGCATCACATTAAGGCGGTAATAAAGGTCCGCCCTGAAACTGCCTTCTTCTGCAGCCTGCCCTAATTCCCGGTTTGTAGCCGCAACAATCCGCACCTCAGCCTGATGGACCCGGCTGGATCCGATGGGCCTGTATGTGTGGTCTTCAAGAAAGCTCAGCAGTTTAGCCTGCAGCGCAAGAGGCATCTCTCCGATCTCATCCAGAAACAAGGTGCCACCGTTGGCTAACTCCACCAGCCCTGAACGACGCTGATGAGCCCCGGTATAGGCTCCTTTTTCCGCCCCGAAGAGTTCTGCTTCCAGCAATTGTTCCGGCAAGGCGGCACAATTCACTTCAACAAAAGGACCTGAGGCCACCTTCGACAGCTGGTGTACCTCACGCGCCACTACCGTTTTACCTGTACCTGAAGCGCCCTGTAACAGCAGGGTTTTGGCTCCGCTACGGGCGATGCGGGTCAGGTCTTCATGCAACCGCCGCATCGCGTCGCTCCGGCCGATCAGACGCACCTCCCCGAGCTCCCGTTCGCGGAAAAAGTGCACTTCTCTGTCCAGCCGGCAGCGTTCGAGGGTGCGGGCAATCAACGATTTCAGCTCGTGAATATCAAAAGGTTTGGTAATGAAATCCAGGGCACCATTTTTCAACGCTTCAATGGCAACCTTGATGTCCCCGTGGGCGGAAAACATCACCACAGGGCAGCCAGGCAATTGCAGCTGCAACTGTTTCAGCACTTCCAGGCCGCTGAGGTCCGGAAGCCGCAGGTCCAGCAACACCATGTCAGGCTGACAATCCAAAGCTGTTTCGATTCCGTCATTACCGGTATAGGCAGTTGCAATCCCGTAGCCGTCGGCTCCAAGTGCCAGTTGCAACGAGCGCACCAGGCGCTGCTCATCATCAATAATCAGAACCAGTGCCTTATCCATGAATATCCCTTGAAGCATTGAATATCAGCGAAACCCGGGTCCCGGCTCCCGGCTCACTGCTAATCTGCAGATTTCCGCCATTAAGCTGTACCAGGCGTTTGGAAATAGACAAACCCAAGCCAGTGCCCTGGCTCCTGGTCGTGTAAAAAGGCTCCGTGGCCCTTTCCAGCGCTTCAGGGGCCATACCAGTACCCGTGTCACCAACGATGATCACCGTATTTTCTTTAACCGTCTGAACGTCCAGATTCAACTCACCACCTTCCGGCATCGCCTGAATGCTGTTGAGCGCAAGGTTCATCAGCACCTGTTGTATCTGATTTTCATCCACACACAACTGAGCACCCTGATCGCCGGAGAGACTTAAATGAATGTTTTCTCTGACAGCCAGGGGGGCAATCAAGGCTGCCAGACGCCGAAGCAGATCGCCGGCACTTCCCCATACACGCTCGGGATCAAAAGGCCGGGCAAAGCTGAGCAGGTTCTCAACCACCCCATTGACGCGATCAATTTCCTCCAGAACAAGCGTGATCAGTTCGGCATTCCGCGGATCGTCATCCACGGGAAAACTCTGGACACAAACCTTGATGGTCGCCAGAGGATTACGAACCTCATGGGCAATACTGGCCGAGAATTCACCAAGAACCGCTTTCTTTTCAACGTCGAGACGGGAATCGATCAATGCCTGGAGCCTGCCACCCATGCGATTGAATGCTTTGGCCAGAAGTGTAATTTCATCGTTTCCTTCCGGGGGGATATGGATATTCCAATCCCCTCTGGAGACAGCTTCCGCACCTTCTATCAAGGGCACAAAACGTCTTTTAATCCGCACAATAAGCGTCATGAGGAAGCCGCTGACCAGCACAACAGATACACCTACTCCCAGAAGGAAAACAGGGCGCCTGAACTCCTGACTGAGGCTGACAGCGGGATTCTGCTTGAGTACTTCTACCGACCAGCCCGGCGCAAATTCCTGACTGAGCCAACTGGACGCCTGGTCCAGAGCAGGTTGACCATTTACGGTAAAACGTTGCCCTTCAGAGGTACTTAATAATGGCATGAAGCCGTCGATCCGGGTCTGGTTTCTAAGTAACTCAGTCAGGCTGGCCAAACGAACATGCAACGCAACAAATCCGGGAGAAGACGTGTCCCCGGAACTCAGTGGCAATGGTGCTGCCAGCAAAAACCAGCCTGAATGCCCCCGGCGAGGCGCTTGCGGCCCTATTAACCAGAAATCAGCGAATTTTCTCCTGGGCAATCCTTGCAGCGACAACTCCATTTCCCCCCAATAAGGAGATCCGGATGATGCAACACCTGGCAGTGCCGTTTTCAGTTGCCATTGATCATCGAAGAAAAGCACACCATAGATATCGAAGCTGTCAGTCTCGAAGCTGATCAGCGCATGAGTCGACTCTAACTCGGATGACAATGGATCCCACGACACGAACCGTTCGATGTTCGGCAAATCTATAATCGTTTCGAGCTCAAACTGCCGGGCTTTCAGAAAGCCTGACAACGCCGCACGGGTAGCATTCATGGAGTGCTGAACTTTCTGCTCCCCCAGGTCCTCAAGCAATTCACCGGTAAAACGGTCATAAAGCCAGGTAACCACCAACAAAGGCAGCACAGTAACCAGCAATGCAAGCACCAGGTAGCGCCGTAGGAGACTGTTGCGCCATAAACTTATTTTTATCTGGTTTCCTGTAGCTTCCCTCAACGATCGATCACTCTTGAAGTATTGGCCTGAGCCCGGGGCTTAACACTATCTGTTAACTATCGAATGAAAAGCAATTAATACGCCAACATTTCAAGTGCTGTAATTAATCGTCCGCGGATATCACTGGGCGGAAACATCCACCACACTGAAAAGCCGATGGCTCCACAACCCACTGAATTCGCGAAGCACGCTCACACGCGAATCCGCCACGTCGAGTTGCGCTTCCAGATGTGATCGCTGCGCAGCGATCCACTCTCTATTTGCATCGAGGTAATCAATGTAGCCAATCGCCCCTTCCTGATACAGGGCTTTGGCCGTATTGAATGCCGTTCTGGACGCAATCAACGCCTGCTCACTGGCACTTTCGGAACGGGCACTTTGGGTGAAGTGCTCGGCTGCTATCCTCGCCTGCCCAACCGCATTCACCACCGTTTTCCGATAGGCCACATATTGAGCCTCAGTACGGGCAGACTGAACGTCAACCTGTTTCAAAAGCATTGGATAGCTGAGCACCGCCCATGAAATACGTGGCACAGCGCTCCAGACACCCGCAAAACCATCACCCCCGGATTCGATGTTACTCACCCCGCCAAAGCCTTCCACTGAAACCTGAGGATATAGCTCAGCAACTGCGGCCTCGGACAGAGCAGCCTGTTGCGCCAACTCCGCCAGCGCGGCAGAAATGTCAGAGCGTGCCTGAATCGCCTGGGCGAAATTCGAGCCTATGGGTAATGCCTGCGCTTTAAGCAGCGTTTCCGGGGCAGCGTTCAGAATCACCCTTTCCGGGTCCTGCCCCAGCAGAAGGGCCAATCCGGTGCGTGTGCGATATTGATCAGATATGGCCACCGGTAACATCGCGCGCTGTTGATGATACAGAGTTTCTGCTCGAGCCAGATCAAGCCGGGGAGACAACCCTGCGTCTACCCGGTTGTTTATCAGTGCGAGACTGGCTTCGAGTGCCCGCATATCAGATTCAATCAATGCAACCTGCTGACGGGCAGATTCCCAACGCAGGTAAGCCTGAACAACGCCCACCGTAACTTCTTTAATAACGTTACGTTTCCGGGCTTGAGCATTGGCAACACCAGCCTCTCTTGCATCAATTACCGACCGTATCCGGCCAAAAAGATCCAGCTCCCACCTGACCTGCGCGCCTGAAACCGAAGACTCCAGTCTAGTGCCATCGCGCTCTGAAATACTGTACTCAGCAATGCCGCCACCTTGAGGCAAAAGCTCTGATTCACTAACGCCCAGGGTCGCAAGTGCTTCCTGTAAGCGCATGTCTGTCGCCTGAAGGTCCAGGTTCACCGTGTGTGCCAGGTCCACAAGATGATTGAGTTGCCCATCATTCAGGGCTTCCCACCACCGGCTTAGCTGGTTGTTCGTCTGCGCATCATCAACAGAGAATGTCAGCCCGTTCAGGTATTGTTGAGTGTAATCCACCTTCCCGCTGTGATCCGGAAGACTGGCACACCCAGCCAGAACCACCAGAGTTGCGACCACCGCCAGCCCCTTAATATGCAGCATTATGCTGTCTCCTCTCTATCTGTGGCCTGGAGTGCGCCTTCTTTCTTCGCCCGAGTCATTACGGAATAGAACACGGGAGTAAACAGCAGGCCAAAGGCGGTAACACCAATCATCCCTGAAAACACTGCAATGCCCATCGCGTGACGCATTTCAGCGCCAGCTCCGGTGGCAAGCATCAATGGCACAACCCCGGCCGTAAACGCGATGGAGGTCATCAGAATAGGCCTGAGACGTAAACGGCAAGCTTCAACAATGGCTTCAAGGTGTGATTTGCCCTGCAGGTTTTGATCGCGGGCGAATTCAACCATCAGAATGGCATTTTTACTGGCAAGGGCTACCAGAACGATCAACCCGATCTGGGTGAAGATATTGTTGTCGCCACCAGTAAGGGATACGCCCAGCAGAGCGGACAACAATGTCATGGGAACAATCAGAATGATGGCAAATGGCAGCTTAAGGCTCTCGTACTGAGCAGCCAGAACGATAAACACCAGCAATATCACCAACGGGAAGATATACACCATCGTGTTACCCGCCAGAACCTGCTGGTAGGTTACCTCTGTCCACTCATAGTCCATGCCTTCCGGCAGCGTGTCCGCCAATACCTGCTCTATGGCCAGGCGGGCCTGTTCAGAGCTGAATCCCGGAGCCGGGCTACCGTTCAATTCGGCACTCGGGTAGCCGTTGTAGCGCATCACCCGGTCCGGTCCGGTGGTGGACACTGCGTTCATTACGGCCGCCAGGGGCACCATCTGGCCCTTGGCATTACGGACTTTCAGGCTCAGGATATCCTCAGGGTCCAGCCGGTTTTCCGCTTCAGCCTGGGCCATTACCTGATACGTGCTGCCAAACATATTCACGTCATTCACATACACAGAGCCCAGATAAGTCTGCAAAGTGCTAAACACGGATTCCAGTGGAATGCCCTGCAGAAGCGCTTGTTCGCGATCAATTTCAAGATCCAGCTGGGGAACCTGAACCCGAAAGCTTGAATACAGACCAACCAACTCGGGATGTTTTTGAGCATTGGCTACAACGCTCTGCAGTGTAGTAAACAGCGCCTCAAAGCCCTTATTGTCGCGATCCTCAATCTGCAGCTTGAAGCCACCGGTGGTGCCAAGGCCCAGAATCGGTGGTGGTGGGAATACCGCAACAAAGCCTTCATCAATCCGCGAAAACTGTTCATTCAGTTTGCCGGCAATGGCGCCTGCTGACAGATTTGGTTCTCCGCGCTTCGAGAAGTCATCCAAAGGTACAAAGATGACCGCGCTGTTTGGGCTATTTGTGAAGCCATTAACCGAAAGTCCCGGAAATGCAACGGTGTTGGCAACGCCCGCAGTTGCCAACGCAATGGACTCCATCTCACGGACCACGCTGGTAGTCCGGTCAAGGCTGGCAGCATCAGGGAGTTGCGCAACAGCCACCAGATATTGTTTATCCTGCGCGGGGATAAATCCGCCGGGCACCTGGTTAAACAGGTGGCCAGAAAACGCTGTCAGGCCGATATACACAACACCAACAATCGCGCTGTAACGAATCAGCTTTTTTACCAGCTTCTCGTAGCCCGCGCCGCTGGCATCAAACAGGCGGTTAAACGGCTTGAACAGAAAGCGACCAAAGACGAAGTTCAGGCCACGGGTCAGGCGATCCGGCTTTTCATGTTCACCTTTCAGAAGCAGCGCTGAGAGCGCTGGCGACAAGGTGAGTGAATTAAATGCTGAGATCACGGTAGAGATGGTGATAGTGAGAGCAAACTGCTTGTAGAACTGGCCGGAAAGACCGGTAATGAATGCCGTCGGGATGAACACGGCACAGAGCACCAAAGCAATGGCAATGATCGGACCGGTGACCTCGGTCATCGCCACTTTGGTGGCTTCCCTTGGTGATAAGCCCTTATGAATATTCCGCTCAACATTTTCCACCACGACAATTGCATCATCTACCACAATGCCGATGGCCAGAACCATCCCGAATAACGACAGCGTATTGATGGAAACACCGAGCCACTGCATTACGCCAAAAGTGCCGATAAGGGATACAGGAACAGCAACCAAAGGAATGATTGACGCTCTCCAGGTCTGCAGAAACAGAATGACCACGAGTACAACCAGCGCCACCGCTTCAAGCAAGGTCATAATGACTGCATCAATCGAGCCGCGAACAAACACCGTCGGGTCGTAAGCTACCTCATAGGAAACACCTTCCGGAAAATTCCCGGACAGCCTTTCCATGGTCGCCCGCACATCATCGGACAGCTCAATGGCATTGGACCCAGGGCGCTGGAAAATTGGCATGGCTACCGCAGGCTGCCCGTCGAGCATAGCCCGCAATGCGTAGGTGTTTTGTCCCAGTTCAATCCGTGCCACGTCTCCCAGGCGGGTAACGGCGCCCTCGTCGCTCACTTTGATAACAATGTCGCGGAACTCCTCAAGAGTCGACAAACGTCCGCGCACATTCAACAAAACCTGAAACTGGTTTTCGTTCGGTGAAGGCTGGGCACCCAGAGAACCAGCCGCCACTTGCCGGTTCTGTGCGCGAATAGCAGCAACAACCTCAGAAGCGTTCAGGCTGAGAGAGGCAAGGTCGTCTGGGCGAAGCCAGACTCGCACAGCATATTCTCCGCCACCAAACAGCCGAACGTCACCAACGCCACCCAAGCGGGCGATATGATCTTTTACATTCAGTTCTGCATAGTTCGACAGATAAGTGATATCGCGGGAGTCATCTGGCGAGAACAGGTGAACGACCATAGACAGGTTCGGTGACGATTTCTCGGTCACCACACCCAGGCGTTGCACTTCCTCAGGCAACCGGGGTAACGCACTGTTTACCCGGTTCTGTACCTGTACCTGCGCCTTGTCCAGGTCGGTTCCCAGGGCAAAGGTTGCTGTGAGCGTCATCCGGCCATCGGATGTGGCCTGGGATGACATATAAAGCATGTTTTCCGTGCCGTTGATTTCATCCTCCAGCTGAGAGGCGACAGTTTCCGCAATCACCTTGGGATTGGCGCCGGGGTAATTGGCGGTCACTACCACCGTTGGCGGAACCACCTCCGGGTATTCACTGATGGGAAGCTGAAAAAGCGAGATGCCGCCTCCAATCAGAATGATCAGGGAAAGCATCGCTGCGAAGATTGGGCGGTCGATAAAGAAGTGGGCAAATTTCATTGTCAGTACTCTTATCGGGTCGCCGCAGCGGTTTGCGTGTTATTCAACAACTGAGCGTTCAGGGTGAGTTGCAGGTCATGGGTGTCCATATCTACCTCAACTGGGTTAATGGTCATGCCCGGGCCGACTTTGGCCGTCCCATTAATGACCACACTCACACCCTCCGCCAGACCACTTTCAATCACACGATAGTCACCAAACCGCTCACCCAGAGACACTTGTGTGTAAGTCGCCTGATTGTCCTCATTCACTGTCAGCACAAACTTGTTCCCAAGGTCCGTGGCGATAGCGCGATCAGGCACCAGCACCTTTGCACTGGCTTTAGCCACAGCTAGGCGGACGCGGGCAAAAGCTCCAGGTAACAGCTGACCTTCTTCATCGGGTAGCACCGCGCGAATTCGCAGTGTGCCGGAGCTTTCGTCAATGACGTTGTCGACAAAATCGATAACACCACGATGGGGGTATCCCTCTTCACCGATCAGTTGAACCACCACCGGTGCGCTAATAGCGTTTTCCCGTTTACTGTAGTGGCGGTACCAGGTGCGTTCTTCCATGTTGAAATAGGCATAGCGCTGCTGCTGGGACGAGATGTTGGTCAACAGACTTTGATTGGCAGATATAGTATTACCGGCAGTGATCTCTGCACGGGAAATAGTACCGGCGATCGGTGCCCGGATAGACGCGTAACTCAGATCAAGTTCAGCCTGCGTCAGACGAGCCTTTATGGAGTTCACATCAGCCCGGCGCTGCTGAGCAACTGACTGGCGCAGTTCTGCCTGCTCTTTGGAGATGGCTTGCTGTTGAATCAGGCGCTTAGCCCGATTGTATTCGTTTTCAGCCTGGCGCACGGCTGCGCTAGCACTGGCCAATTCTGCGCTAAGCTGATCAACACGAGCGGCAAGATAACGGCTATCCAGAGTAATAAGCAGGTCATCTTTTTTGACCGCCTGACCCTCAACGAAGTGTATGGCCTCTACAACCCCCGAAATGCGCGGACGTAACGCAACCTGTTCTGGGGCCTCAATACGGGAGGTATAGGTTTTCCAGGGCTGCACATCAAAAGACCGGGCTTTCAGCACCTCAATAGACGGTGCCTGACCTTGGGGCGGGCTGGCCTGGGCGGTCTCAGCGAGGTCACAACCTGCAAGCAATAGTGTTGTTGCAGTTATCAGCGCCAGTAATGGGATTTTCATGAGTAACCTCTGAGACTTTACTATTTTGAAAGAGGAAATCATGAGAGAACTATTGGCGAAAATGCCCCACCCAGCTCCTCTCATGAGGTTTGCGTGGGCGCATTATTCCTTCAGGCGGGATCAACGAATAATCATGAACCGGCATTTGCAATATCACCGGAAATGATGAGTCAGGATAATTACTGCGGTTAATCGGGCAATGTCAGCGTCAGCGGGTGCTCGACTGACGGCCACAGGGAGAATTTGTCATGACATCATGCCAGCGCTCCTGAAGGAGTCGCTCAATGTGATCCCGGATCCAGATCACTCCGGGATCTCTGTCATGGCGGGCATGCCAGACCAGATAGAGGCTGGTAGGGTCAACGTCAAATGGCAGATCGCCCATCCACAGGCCATTCACAAAACCACAATCCTGACTGATCATTTCCGGAACCGAGGCAATCAGATTGGTTTCTCTCAATATCTCGGGGACGATGGAAAAATGATTGACTGTGGCAGCAATGCGTCGACTTTTGCCTTTCTGATCCAGATAACTGTCCACGAAACCATGCGCATCTCCGGACATGCTTACCAGTAAATGCCGGGCTTCCAGAAACTCGTCCATGGTTATCTGCTTACCAGCAAGCGGGTGATCCGCTCGCATGGCCAAAGCATAACCCCCATCAAATAACCAACTGCTACGAAGACTATGATCGTGGTGATTCAGCACACCAACAGCGAGGTCCACATGGGCTTCACGTAAAGCATCGTGGGTGCCCTCTGGGGTATATGGCACTGCATGCAGATCGATGCCCGGTGCTTCACGTTCAAGCAACTCAATCAACTGGCGCCAGATCAGTTCAACGATCACGTCAGTCGCGGCGATGCGGAATTTCCGTCGTGAATCGGCTGGCTCGAACTGGGTCGCGTGTACCGCATTGGTCAGGGCAAACATTGGCCCGCCAACCTGATCCCAGAGGCTTCTTGCGTAAGAGGTTGGCTCGATATTGCGCCCTTTGCGAACGAAGAGAGGATCATTCCAGACATGCCTCATCCTGGAAATTGCGTTGGAGACTGCCGGTTGGGTCATCGAGAGCCTTTCGGCTGCGCGGGTGACAGAGCGTTCAGTCATGATCGCATCAAAGATATAGAGCAGTTGAAGCTCTTGAGTTTTCATCGCTAAAGTACCTGGGCAGGAGGAGCCGTTTTCCAGTCTGAACGGTAAAAGGTGCCGTCGCAACTGCGGTGAACCGGCAAGCCACATTCCGGGGAAACTAAAGTGAAAAAGCCTCCGGAGACGGAGGCTTTTTCATCTGTTGCTATAAGTGCCCTTTAACAAAGGTTCGAAGCTCGCTCAGGCTGCCGGCACCAGTCTGCTGTGCAATCACATCGCCATTCCGGAAAAGAACCAGCGTGGGTATGCTCCGGATTTTCATAGTCGCTGCAACTTGCGGACTGTCATCAACATTTACCTTGGCTACGACCAACTGGTCACCGAACTCGTCAGCGATTTCTTCAAGAAGCGGCGCCACTGCTTTGCATGGGCCGCACCACGGCGCCCAGAAATCCACCAGGACAGTCTGTTGATTGCCAATTACTGCATCTTCAAAATTTGCATCAGTCACATGAACCATGTCTGTCATTTCTATACTCCGATTATTGATTCAGCTTAAAGATGCGCCCGATTGACCGGTATAACTAATTTGGAGCAGGTATAGTTCGTATTTACCTGAGTGATAACTCCCGGTGTATCAGGAGGCCCCCAGCCTCTTACTGAGCACCAACCCTCCCCAAGCCAGGGTGCGGTTGCCTTTGCCACTCCTGATTTCGGAACTCTGAACCCGTAGGACATAGCTCAATTCCGTACCCGCCCAAAAGCTATGGGTGTAACCGGCCCAAACTTCAGCAAGCAGGATATTCAGGTCATTTGCGCCAAGCTCATGGTCGGAATCACGGAACTGGCCTTGCAATAAGGCGTTGTAGGCGCGGGCTTTGACTGACATGCCGCCCCAGAAATAGTCTTCCCGGCCTCCCGGCGTTGATACCGATGGGGCACGCTCTCCATAGGCCATCAACTCCGGGTTAAAACGATTGTCCGGCGATGAGATAAGTCCATCGCGAAATACCAGTGCAGCTCCGAACTCAGTCAGATAGCCGACTGAGCCAAAATATGTGACTTTGAATTTCCGGTCAGGCTGACTTGCATTCAGGTACTGGTGATAGGCTGCAGAATAGCGAAGAGTCGGCTCTCCTCCCTCTGAAATCTGGTGCCCCCAACCCTCGGCCCGCTCACTCCCGATCGCCTTATGGATAGTATTCTGGCCGGATTTAAATACATCAAGACCCAGCGCCCCGACAGTCAATGACGTAGTCCACCCAGCCCCGGATCCCGGCTGCTGGTAGCTGCGACTTGAGGAGATGTACACAAGGCTGCTGTATGGTCGATCATCCCTATCGATCGTCTTTGCTTCTATTTTTTCCGGCGTAAATCCATAAGCGCCAAACTCCAGCGCCGTACTCACAGGCTTTAATGGAAGCTGGAAAAACCCACCGAGTAACCTCTGGTCAATATTGCCGGTCGCCCGTGAGAACACATTATTGCTGAACCCGTCTGAATTCGAGGAATAGGTTATTGAAACTCCGGCGGTATAGTCTCTGTCGGTCTGAGTTGGGGCGAAAAGGTCGTTGTCGGTGGAGATTGCCAGCACCGAACCTGTGTTTTCTGCATAGGCTGTCGTTGAAAAAATCGCAAAAACAAATGAAATGGCAAGTGAACGGCTTAGCATGGCCAACTCCGAGGTATCAATGGTCGGAAAAAAGTTGGCGCTATTCTTGAGGTGGCGAACCGGTAAAACTAATCAGTTATACAAATTTCAATTATCACGGCTGGTGATAGATAGGTATTTTTACGACCATCGCTGCCCTGTCGAGGCTCCCATAATTATTTATAACCTACATCATCTTAACAACGTAACTTGATGTATTAAAAGTATTTATATGTTTTTATTTTGAGTGTGAAAGCTACCAGCCAACAAAATTGCAAATATAGAGATGAGCAACGAAACATCATACTGAGTGATATTTCCCATACCGTTTGAAAATTATTCACCAGTGAATCCGATCTGCATAATTCGCTGCAACTGAGGTCGCACAGGTTGACGACTTCAATACGAGTATCAAATCAAAACTGTACTGGGGAATTTGTTATGCGCAACATTGCACTGATCACCATCGCCTCTCTCGCCGCCGTCGTTGCCCTGCCTGCACAGGCAAGCCTTGCCGACCGTAAATCAGACGTAGTTATTGAAGCGCCGGCGCATCCAGCGCCGTATTCAGGCCAAGTCGTTATTCGCGGAGAGATTCAGTCGGATGAAGGCACTTACAAATCTGCGCAACCAGCACCATACAGCGGCCAGGTTGTTATTCGTGGACAAGTCCAGCCAGCAAGCCACGGCTAGATAGAAACAGTTTCTTTGCGAGGCACCAGGGACGGTGCGTTTTCCAATCAATCCGCGTCCATGCGCTATTGGTCAACAAGCAGACGAAAGGATTTACAGCTTGACGTCGGTGGCAACCAAGGGTTTTACACCAGGTTTCCGGCTCCTGGCCATAAGCAGCAACACACTTCCTGCCAACATCGCAGCTGCTGCGGCATAAAGCCCGGCGGCATAATCACCATTGTATTCACGGAGCAGGCCAGTAATTGCCGGAGCAATGATCTGGGCAGATCCAAACGATATGGTCATTTTTCCCATGAATTTTGCGGGTCGCGAAGGATAAAATCGCCCTGCCATAGTCAGTACAAGGCAAACAATGCCAACAAAAGTCCCGCCAAAAAGAATCGCTCCCAACATGGTTAACAGAATACTGGGCTCAATCACCGGTAAAAGAATACCTGCCGTTTGGAGCAGGCTCGCAGCGATCAGCGCATTCAGGGTACCAAATCGCCGGGCTATCAGGTCCCAGAGAATGGCACTCGGAGCTGCCGCCAGCCCCATGACTAAAAAGGCCCATACCCCCTTCCCTTCCAACCCGGGAAGCTCATCAACAAGGGCCACAATAAAAGTGGCACTCACGACATAACCAATTCCAGCACAGAAATAGGCAATGGTGAAAAGCTTCAGAAAAACAGGGTCCGGCGGGGAATCTTTCATTGCCTGATGGTTTGCAGGCACAGGTTCTGGCCGTGGCAACCACCCCCATGCCGGGACAAGAATCACAGCGCCAATGGCAGTCAGCACCAGCCATTGCTGGCGCCAGTCAAATACGGAACTCATCAGTTCAACCGCAACGGCGCACAGAATCATTCCGAGTCCAACGCCGCTGAACTGAATGCCGAGCTCACTACGATGGTTGTTCCGGATCAGCCAGTTAAGAACCAGTCCCGAACCAATCAACATGCCGGCTGCACAGCTAAGTCCTGCCAGAAAACGAAAGATTGCCCAGAGCCAGATATTCTCAGTCAGCCCCATTCCCGCAGTGGTAACAAGCGCCGCCACCAGGCCAATGCGATACAGGCGATCCTTCAGAGCCAGATCACTGATCATGGAAGCAACTATCGCCCCGACGAGATACCCCAGGTAATTTATTGATGCCAGCCATCCCCCTTCTGCTGGCCCCAACCCGGCACTTTCCTGCATAACAGGCAGCAAAGGGGTGTAAGAAAAGCGGGATATACCCATGACCAGAATCAGGTTTAGCACCCCTGCGGTCAGTACCTTGTAACGTTGTACAGGATCAGCCATACATGCCTCAGTGCTTCTTGAATGTCAGGCCGGACGGGGTTGTTTATAGTCGTGCCCCTTCTTCAACCAGTGGTGGTACTGGTAAAAGCGTATCCCAGCAAATACCATAGATAAAATCGATTATTTATATACCTACCACAACCATTGGTTATGACATGGAGCTACAGCAACTGAGATTGTTTCTTGCGGCCGCGGAATCCGAAAGTTTTACCCGGGGAGCCAAACGGGCTTTCGTTTCCCAACCGGCTCTCTCTGCTTCAATCGCAAAACTGGAAGCCGAACTTGGCGTAAAGTTATTTACACGAAACAAGCGCAACGTCGTGTTAACGCCAGCCGGCAGAACGCTTTTCGAACGTGCCACGCGCATAGTCGGGGAATGCAATAAAGCCCGCGATGAACTGAAGCATCATGGCCAGCAGCGCAGGGTAAGACTTGGCGTTATCAACACCTTATCCATTACCCATGTTGCCCGCCTCATTGAGCCCTACCGCCGTGAGAATCCCGGGCTCAAGTTGCAGGTATTTGACGCAACCATGGAAGAAATGGAGGAATTTGCCGGAAGCGGCCGGATTGATATGGCGTTAACCCTGCTTGGTGACCGCCCAGGACACCACCACTTTACTCATACGAAACCCTTGTTTTCCGAGTCTTACAAAGTAGCCATGTCAGTCCATCACCACCTGTGCGAGGTGCCATCTTTAAGTTTTGAGGATCTGGGAAAAGAGCCCTTTATCTCCCGCTCTCATTGTGAATACCGGTTCATGCTGAAAGACCTGCTGAGATCGTCCGGAGTGCGGCTGAATGTCGCATACGTTACCAACCAGGACGACCGTGCTTTGTCACTGGTCGAACAGGGGGTTGGAATTGCAATCGTTCCCGAGCACTACGACTCACCGAATATCATAAAACGTCCGCTTTCAGGGTTGTCGGCAGTCAGGTCAGTTGGTTTTGAATGGGGAGCAAGTGACAATGAACAGGAAATCAATCAATTTGTCGATTTTGCATCTACCGTTCGATGGCCGTATTAAAAGTTGTGTGGGATTCACCTGCCTCCGGGGCAGTCATTGAATGACTACACTGATAATAACCTGGCGTTCTTGATGTAAGTCTGTGATTGCTCTATCTTGAAATTAATGCTGTGCTTGAGGAAGCGGCCCCAAACCAACAGGAAATTGAACAAGCAATATGATAAAAAACCGCACATCTACCAAGGATTCTGTTCATCTATTGCTCGATGCGGTAGACGCGATTTCTGTTCAGGGTTATGACGAGGAACGGAAAGTCACCTATTGGAACAGAGGTAGTGAATTTTTATATGGCTACACCGAGGAAGAGGCCCTGGGAAGGCGTCTGGAGGACCTGATCATTCCTGAAGAAATGCGCGATGCTGTTATTACAGCGCATAAAAACTGGATCAATGAAGGCATAGAGATTCCCGCAGCTGAGCTTACCCTTAGAAATAAAACCGGCGAAGATGTGAACGTATTTTCAAGTCATGCCTTTTTTATTAACAATAAAAGAAAGCATGAAATGTTCTGCATTGACATTGACTTGTCTGAGGTAAAAAAAGCCAAAGACGAAGCAGTTTTCAAGGAAAATATGCTCGAAGCCGTATTTGAGGCGACTCCCGATTTATTTTTCCTGATGGAAAAAGATGGAACTGTTATTGACTATCATGCCGGCGACCACAAACATCTCTACGTCCCCCCCAAGGCATTTATCGGAAAAAATATCTCAAAGTTACTCCCTGGAAAAATTGCAGATAGCTTTATAATACACATTGAAAAAACAATAAATGAACAAAGCATGTCGATTTTTGAATATTATTTAGACATGCCCCACGGCACCATTTATTTTGAAGCAAGATTCAATTACCTGAAAACATACCAGCAGGTAGTTATAATTGTCCGGGATATAACCGATCAACACAAATCAGCAGAAACAATAAAAAGACATGCCTATTTCGACTCATTAACCTTGCTTCCAAACCGATTCTTGTCGCTTGACCGTTTATCAGAAATGCTCAAGGATGCGAAAAGAAGTAACGAAAAAACCGCCGTTCTTTTTCTTGACCTCGACGACTTCAAAAAAGTAAACGATTCTCTTGGTCATGAAGTTGGCGACAAGATACTTGTTGAAGCCGCTAACAGGCTGACACAGGCAGTAAGGAAATCGGATACGGTCGGTCGCCTGGGTGGCGACGAATTCATTATATTACTTCGGACATTATCAGACGAGATCAATGTAATAGAAATTTCTGAAAGCTTACTGAACGTTTTCAGAAAACCTTTTAATATTGACGGAAGAGAGCTTGTTCTGACATTAAGTATTGGAATTGCAACATATCCTGAAAATGGAAACAGTGCGTCTGAATTATTACGCAATGCTGATACCGCAATGTACCAGGCAAAAACTTCAGGGCGCAATACATATTCATTTTTCACGAAAGAAATGAATGACATTATGCTGCGCCGCTTCGAAATAGAAGAGCAATTAAATAACGCTCTGGAAAACAATGAACTTGAAGTATATTACCAACCAAAATACAGTGTAAAGGACCGAAGCATTGTTGGCGCAGAAGCGCTGATTCGGTGGCACAGCCCCTCCCTCGGAAATATAACACCAGACGAATTCATCCCGATTGCAGAGCATACCGGCTTGATATCGCCCATAGGTAGCTTCGTGATCAAAGAATCTCTTGCATTTTTGAGTGCATGGAGACGAGCACATAGAAAAGACTATACAATTGCAGTTAACCTGTCTCCCCGCCAGTTTCGGGATACGGATTTAATTGGTTTTATCAAAAGCTCCCTTGAGAATTCTGAAATCAAGCCTGAAAGCCTGGAGTTTGAAATTACAGAAGGCTTGCTGATGGCCAGAAGCTCATACATTGACGATACATTAAAAGAGCTACATAAACTGGGCGTTAAATTGTCAATGGATGACTTCGGAACAGGGTATTCGTCACTAAGTTATTTAAGAGAGTACCCATTTGACATATTGAAAATTGACCGAAGCTTTATAAGTGGAATTTCCTTAAAAAAAGAAGATTGCGATCTTGTAAAAGCAACCATTGCAATGGCACACAGTCTGGGATTGCAGGTTGTTGCTGAAGGTGTGGAGTTACACGAACAACTTATCATTCTGGATAGTTTAGGATGCGATTTAGTTCAGGGATATTATTTCAGTAAACCCGTACCTGCAAATGAGCTCCTTGGACTTCAGGACTCCTCAAGTAACTCTTCCATTGCCTAGGTACAGGCCCTCACAGAAATAAGGGAATGCGCCTCTCCTATTTCAGCCCAGTGCGTAATACGTTGCTTGTCGCCGTCCCAGAAATATTTCAGATGTGGCCCCTGTACCGGGATAGATACAGCGTTAGGTTTGAATGCCGCTATACACTCACTCCCCGGGTGCCGGACGCTGTTGTATAACAACCCGTTTGACCCTTTGTTGCGCCATCGACGCGCAAATTTCTGGCTCAGGACATAGTCATTAACGTCGGGATTATGCAGATCTGTAAATTCCGGCCCACGGATATCATGCATCTGTGATGTCACGCTGCCAATATAGGCTCTCATGGTGAGTTCTATAGAGTCTTCATTGGCTGCTGCCAATTCCCGCTCTTTGTGAAATACAGTCTCCCGAATTGCTGCCTCAAGAGTGTTTGCGGCGTAATAGACTCCAAAATGTCTGTCAGCAAAACGGCTTCCGAATCCAAGGTGCGTGAACGATGCCATCACAGGCGTGCTTCCGGGGCCGCTGACCCGGTCACCAGGAGGTACCAGAGCGATATCCCCGGCTTCATCAAGCAGGCGGGGGTTGGTCATTCCCTCAATCTCGAATGCCAGCTCAAATTCTTCTGGTTCGTAGATGCGCTCAAAAAGGTCTATTGGCGGATAGTGACTGGGTATAATCCGGTAGGTTTCCCACTCAGGAAGGAACAGCGGAGGGGTGGAAAACATCACCAACCCCGCTTGGCATCGAAATACTGGCGGGCCAGCATCAGATTCATCATTGAGCCTTGAGTCATGAATTCCATGGCCGACTTGCCGCAAAACGGAACTTCAGATGTTTTTAACCGGATTCTGCGGTTGGCCCGTTCATGGGTCGGGTACAACAACTGCAAAGCCTTGTAGATACCAAGGATGTAACTGATGCGCTCCATGGTGTCATTGGAAAGCTTGACCGGGTTGAGCTTCGCATAATTATAAAGCGTAGTTCTGGAAGGACCGCCAAGAAGTTTGCTCCGCTCTTCTGTACTGCACCCCCACTCTTCTGTAACCCGGAAGAACCCCTTTAATGCCACGCGCCCTTTCTCAGCTTCATGGTCACCATGTTCGGTTCTACGTTCAACGATTGCTGTCATGGTACCCCCTCGACGCTATATTGTTCACATATTTACAATATATCATCTTTTGTAAAAACCTACACTCTTTTGGGAGGCCAGTTTACTGGCCCAGAGCCCCGGTGTGCACCATCCGACGTTATCACTCCCGCCCTGATTTCAGAGCTTTACGGGGTTACCTGCGACCTGATCCAGGATCCTGAAAGCAGGCGCCCTGTTCTCGTCAATATTCAACGTGTTCGCTGTATACTGGATAAAGACTGCATCTCTTGACGAGAAAATTCCTGACGACTTTCTGGACTACCAAAATGTTATCTATCAGATTGTTACAAGGCTCAGCTCAACTACTCCTTGATGTTACCAGCGGGGTTACCCAGATTGTCGAAAGGATGCATCACACTATTGCAAGAGAGGTAAACCCGCTCAACCGACTGCGCGACATCGCAGGTATACCTTCCGAGGAACGCCAGGGTCGTCGCACCTACCAGATCATTCAGTCGACCACATCCCTGCTGCAGCATGGACTGCACCGGTCACTTGATGAATTCTCAGCGCAGGAAGAACCCTCAAGTTCCACACAAAGCGTGAAAATCATAGCTGCATTGAACGGTGTGTGTGGGGATCACCTTGAAGCCAGTAACAACCCTCTGGCCATCCAAATGCATTTCCGGAACAGTCACGGCGAGAAACTACAGCTGAACCAGGAAAATACGGGCACCAGGATTCCAGATATCAGTCCACGCATTGTTGTATTGATTCACGGGCTATGTCTCTCACATGAGTACTGGAAAGGCGGCAGCAAGGAGAACCTGGGCGAGGAGCTTCAGCGCGCACGTGGTTTTACTCCTTTGTATCTCTACTACAATAGCGGAAGACATATTTCTAACAATGGCAAAGAGTTAGCGCAACAACTTCAGGATCTGGTTGATGCCTGGCCGGTGCAGGTTGAAGAGTTGGTCCTGATTGGGCATAGCATGGGCGGGCTGGTTATCCGCAGTGCCTGCTGGCATGCCACTGAGCTCAGTCTGCCCTGGACCGGGCTATTGAAAAGCGCCCTGTATCTTGGCTCACCCCACCACGGCGCAGCGCTCGCCAAAGCCGGAAATCTGGTGACATTTATTATGAACAAATTCCGCTACGCCAGCCCTTTTGCACTGGGGCAGCACACCAGCGCAGGCATCAAGGATCTGCGGCATGGAAACCTGCTGGATGACGACTGGAAAGGCATAGATCAGGACGACTTCCACCCGGACCACCGTATCCCGGTTCCATTACTGGATGGGACCCGGCACTATTTCCTGGCCGCGGTTATCGGCAATAGTGTGTCGGATTTTCCCAGCACCATGCTGGGAGACCTTCTGGTCCGGCTGGATAGCGCCAAAGGGCATCATTCTGATGTATCACGAAGTCTGCCCATAAGCCCGGGAGACTGCCGCGTGTTCAACAAACTCAATCATCTCGACCTGCTCGACAACAAAGTGGTGCACGATCAGATACTGGAGTGGCTGTCCTGAACACCAGCTTTTAGTCCTGACTTTCCTTCAGAATCAGCGCCATCAGCTCTGACGCCGGCAGCTCCCGTGCCAGAGGGGCACCCTGCCCGGCCCACTGTGCAGCAAATTCGTGGTTGCCGCGCTTTGAAGCGGCAGCATTGAGACGCTTGGTCGCATCATAGGCAACAGGATAGTCGGCTGGCCGCGGGCTGTTTTCCGCCTCACCGAACGAGATCAGCCGGTTGACCATCCCTCGGGCCGGGCGTCCCGAAAGCACTTTTGTTAACCGTGTTTCTGCAGCTCTATCGCTTTTGAGAGCCTCGCGGTATGCCTGATTCGCGGATGACTCCGGGCACAATATAAAAGCAGTTCCCAGCTGAACAGCAGTAGCACCCGCTTTCAGTGCGGCATTCATTGCGTAACCATCCATAATCCCACCGGCGGCAACAATAGGCAGAGATGTCTGACTGGCAAGCAGCCGCACCAGCACCGAGGTACTCAGGCACTCATCGGTTGCATCGGGGTTGAACATGCCTCTATGGCCGCCTGCTTCGATACCCTGGGCGACGATGACATCAATTCCGGCCTTTTCAATTTTCGCTGCTTCAGAAGGGCTCGTAGCCGTTGCCATAGTGCAGATACCGGCTTTTTTGAATGCCTCCAGGTATTCAGCCGACGGGAGACCAAAGTGAAAGCTGACAACTGCCGGCTTCAATTCGAGCAGCATTTTCAGGGTATGGCCGTCTTCAGTAAATGAGGTATAGATTTCGCTCAGCGAATCCGGCAACTCTGTACCCGCTTCGGCAAACAAGGGGGCCAGATGTTCCAGCCAGGCAGTTTCTATGTCCACATCACGATGGGCCGGCTGATGACAGAACACATTTACATTAATCGGCCCGGAAGTAAGAGCCTGGGTCTGCTCAATCATTTCCCGTGCCTGAACGGTTGAGCTCGCACCAATCCCCAATGATCCAAGCCCGCCAGAATCAGTAACGGCTGCAGCCAGTTGAGGCGTGGCTACACCGGCCATCGGTGCCTGAACAATTGGATGCCGGATACCTAGCCGATTCAGAAATTTTTCACGCGGATTCATGGATATTTCCTGCTCATCAATGAGTAACAACTATGCAGTGTCCGGAAAACCAAACAACAGTGTATGCAAATCCAGACACATCAAGCAGAAAGAATACAATAAAATCATATAAAACAACATGCTAACAAAGCGGTGTACTTTTTGCATACACATTTCCAGGCTATCAGCCCGATCAGCATTCAAACAAAAAATAAATAAGGGTCAGTACATGCGTCTGCTCATTCTAGCCTTACTACTCGTAAGTCCGTTGTGTTTCAGCAAGACCGTAGTCGTCATCCAGAGCTATCACGCTGAATACAAGTGGGATAGTGATTATATTGTTGCCATTAAATCTGTATTGGGAGACAAACACGACGTCACATTCCTTGAACTGGACACAAAGCGCTTAACCCAATCAGAGTGGCCACAGCAAGTCGCCCTCATCAAGAAATCAGTAGCAGAAATCAAGCCGGACATTGCCATTTTAGGCGATGACAATGCATTTTCATTGATGGCACAGCACCTGGTCGACCAGGAAATTCCGGTTGTGTTTTTCGGCGTGAATGGCACCCCGGTTCAACACCCTGCCCTTGAACACCCGTTGGTTACAGGCGTTCTTGAGCGTCCGTTTTTTGCACAAAGCGTCCGCCATCTACGGAAAGTTCTCCCGAGTAATGAACGCTTTCTGATTCTGATGGATGATTCAATTACCATGCGCAATGCCGTAAACGATTACTTCGGAGACGCCCGCCAGGCAAAGCTTCATGGTTCCGAACTCGATATCCTGCTGACAAATGACAAAGACACCTGGCTCAGCGCCGTTGAGAATGCGCACACGCAATATGACGCCATCATCGTAGGTACTCACCATACTATTCGGGACAGCGAGAGTAACTATGTATTACCAGACCAGCTGATCAATCAGGCCTACCACAGTTCACGGATTCCGATATTTTCATTCTGGGATATTTCTATCGGGCCTCAGCAGGGTGTGGGCGGGTTTACGGTTTCGGCTTACCAGGAAGGCCTTACGGGGGCCCGCCTTGCATCTTTAGTCCTCAACGGCATAAAGCCCGACCGTGTACCACAGGTCAAATCTCTTAGCGGCCACTACGTCTATAGCAGAAGCGGCATGAAGCACTGGAACATATCACTTTCATCATTGATTTCCAGCCAGTCGAGCTTTGTCGACTAGCGCCCTGAAAGATAAGCCGCCTCATAATTTTCATAGGGGTCTTTGACAAACAGCTAATTACAGACAAAGGTTCAGAGGTATAGCATGGCCGAAAGCCAAGGAGCGCGTTAAACGCATTCAGTGCGCTGCGCTCCCCAATCGGAAACACCTAGGATTTTGCGAATGACCTTTGCACGCATTGCCGGTACTGGCTCTTACCTGCCAGAGAATGTTGTTACAAACAAAGACCTCGAAAAGATGGTTGATACCACGGACAACTGGATTCGTGAGCGTACGGGTATCGAGCAACGGCATATTGCCATTGAAGGCCAGACAACCGTAGACCTTGCGGAACAGGCCGCTCTCAAGGCCATAGAGGCGGCTGGCATCGATGCCAACGATATAGATCTGATCATTTTCGCCACCTCTACCCCGGACAAGATTTTTCCGAGCTCCGCATGCATTCTGCAGGCACGACTGGGCATCCACGGATGCCCGGCTTTCGATATACAGGCCGTCTGCAGCGGCTTTGTCTATGCACTCTCGGTAGCGGACAAGTTCATAAAGACCGGTGCCAGTAAAAAGGCACTGGTGATAGGCGCTGAAGTGTTTTCCCGCATCATCAACTGGGAAGACCGTGGCACCTGCGTACTTTTTGGTGATGGTGCAGGTGCAGTAATCCTAGAAGCTCATGAGGAAACAGGAATTCTCTCGACGCATATCCATGCGGATGGCCAGTATGAAGAACTCCTGCATGTTCCCTGCGGTATTGCCGACGGATACGACCAGTTAAAGGCCGGGCGCGCATTTGTGGAAATGAAAGGTAATGAAGTCTTCAAGGTTGCCGTCAATACGCTTGGCAAGATTGTGGACGAGACCCTGGCAGCCAACCAGATGCAAAAGTCTGATATCGACTGGCTGGTACCCCACCAGGCAAACCTTCGTATTATCTCGGCCACTGCGAAAAAACTGAGCATGTCGATGAACCAGGTGGTCGTTACTGTGAACAAACATGGCAACACTTCTGCTGCGTCGATTCCTCTGGCGCTCGATGTAGCTGTGCGGGACGGGCGAATCAAGAGGAATGATGTGGTGATGCTGGAAGCCTTTGGTGGCGGCTTCACCTGGGGTTCTGCACTGCTGCGCTACTGACATCGAAGGTCCTTCCGCTACCCTGCGGACTGATTGCTTTTACCGCTGTTGGGTGTATTTCTCCATGACAGTCAGCTACACTGTGTTTTTATACAGTAAAGCAGACATTCACTGCGAGGAATGACCATGGCGGTACAAGCAGTCTATTTTTCCGATAGGGACGGCCTGGATATGGCATTAAAAAATCCTGAGACCATGCTTTTCACATCAAAAGCAGACGCCGATGCCAGAGACAAAATACTGGAGCTGGCGGAAGAAATTCAGGTTTTCCTGACCAGGAAGGTGGAAGGTCTGGGCGATGATATGGCCGAAAAATGCGCTATGGCCATCGCCGAAGACAAAGACCTCTTTCAGAGGGCCATGAAAAAGCCGGAACTTCTGAACACTGCCCAGGAATAACCCGGGCAGTTTTCCATACGCTGCTGTCAAACCACTCCAGTTAACCATTCAGGCCAGTAACTCTGGTATAAATGGCCATGCCTCCGGTGCCACCGGATACGTATACTGAACAAGTCGTCATAAAAATAACAACGACCGGACTATCAGATATGGCACGGCATAATATCACTGCGCGGCCTTCGATCATCATTATCGGAACAGGATTTGGTGGTTTGGGCATGGCAATCCAGCTAAAAAAAGCTGGTTTCATGGATGTCACCTTACTGGAAAAAGCCGGCCGCGTTGGTGGTACCTGGCGGGACAATACATACCCCGGCGCAGCCTGTGACGTGCAATCACATTTTTACTCCTATTCTTTCGAACCAAAACACAACTGGTCCCGAAAATTCGGGCTGCAACACGAACTCCTCGGCTATATGGAGCACTGTGTTGAAAAATACGATCTGGCTGAACAGATCCGCTTCAACTGCGAAGTCGCCGAAGCTGTGTTTGATTCCAGGCACAACAACTGGGCACTGACATTAACCACCAGTGAAACTCTGGAAGCACAGGTTGTCATTACAGCAACCGGGCAATTGAACCAACCGGCCATGCCTGATATCGAAGGAATGGACGACTTCAAGGGAACCTGTTTTCATTCTGCCCGCTGGAACCATGAATACGATCTGAAGGACAAGCGGGTTGCGGTTATTGGAACCGGAGCAAGCGCTATCCAGTTTGTGCCTGAAATTGCGGGCAAGGCAGAGTCCCTCGCTCTGTTTCAACGCTCAGCTGCCTGGGTTCTTCCAAAACCAGACAGGCCCTTCAAAAAATGGGAGCAGTCCCTTTTCAAGGCCATTCCCGCCTGGGACCGGCTTTACCGAAATCTGATCTACTGGAAAAATGAAAGCCGGGGGCTCGCTTTTACCCGTTTCAGCGGCCTGCTCAGTATCTTCGCCAGACAGGCCAGATCAGAAGCCCGCAGACATGTTACTGATCCGGAGAAAATCAAACACATAATCCCGGACTATCAGATTGGCTGTAAGCGGATTCTGATTTCCAATGACTGGTACCCGGCCATTAACCGCTCAAACGTTGATCTGGTTACCAGCCCTATAGAGAAGATTGTCAGTACAGGTGTTCAAACGCGCTCTGGTAAACATTACCCAGTTGATGCCATCATTTTTGGCACCGGATTTCGTGCCTCGGAGTTTCTGTCACCCATCCGCGTAACCGGGCGTAGTGGATTAACGCTGAACGAAGCCTGGAAGGATGGAGCGGTTGCGTTCAAGGGCATTACGGTATCGGGTTTCCCGAACCTGTTTATGCTGTATGGACCAAATACCAACCTGGCTCACAACTCGATCCTCTATATGCTGGAATCCCAATTCCGGTATGTGCTCAGCTGCCTGACAGCCCTGCAGAAGTATCCGGGTTCGGCCATGGATGTGCGCAAAGACCGGCTTGAACGCTACTCAAGTGTTATTCAGAACGGGCTTGAAGGTAGTGTATGGAGTTCTGGCTGTTCCTCCTGGTACCTCGATGCCAATGGAAAAAACACACTGAACTGGCCCGGGTTTACGTTTTCCTACCGGTTTTCAACCCGCAGTGTGGATACGGCAGACTATCAGTTTCTCTATCCCAGGGAGTAACACCCATTTGCATCCTCCCGACATTCATAGGATGATTGGATGATCAGATAAACGGATGATAGGTCAATGCTCAAAAGAATCCAGAAAGGCTCGCTGGTAGAAACTGCAATAGAAAGCCTGAGGCACGCCATAGAAACAGAGCAATGGTCGGTGGGCGACAAACTACCCATTGAATCGGAGCTCTCCGATGCCCTCGGCGTGAGCAGGAACACTGTACGAGAAGCGGTGCGAGTGCTGGCCCATGTTGGAATGCTGGAAACCCGACAGGGAGACGGCACTTATGTAAGAGCAATGCGCGACGCAGGAGAAACTCTAAAACGCATCGCCCGGACCCAGCTCACAGATCAGCTGGAAGTCCGGATCATGCTTGAAACGGAAGCCGCAAAGCTGGCAGCGCAACGACGCACTGAACAGGATCTCCGCCATATGACTCTGGCCCTGGATGCAAGAGGCAAAGCCGATGCCGACCTTGCAGCCCGCATTCATCACGACGAAGCATTTCACCATGCACTTGTGGCTGCATCCCACAATTCTGCACTGGCGGAGCTTTACGATTATTTTTCCCACGCCATCACACAGACGATTGAGCGAACCGAACAGGATGCGGACTTGCCGGAGCCATCGCAGGAAGATCATGAACTCCTTTTGGCCGCTGTCCGTCGTCAGGATTCGGTGAAGGCTGAAAAGCTTGCCCGTGAACTCCTCGCACCCAGCCTCAAGGCCCTTCGGAAGAGAGGCTCCTGACCATGAAGTTCAGACCAGATACGTTTACCGTTCTATTGATTGGGGCAATAGTTCTGGCGTCATTTCTACCGGCTACAGGCTCTGCCGGAAGCCTGCTGGCATCCGCAGGTACTATAGCCGTTGCCCTGCTCTTCTTCTTTCATGGTGCCGCGCTATCACGGGAGCAGATTGTTGCAGGTGCATCACACTGGCGATTGCACATACTGATCACGACGCTCACATTTGTCTTTTTCCCGCTGGCCGTACTCCCCATCAACGGCATGAGTAGTTTCGCACCAACGTGGATGCCGGCAGACCTGGGGCTTGGGTTTCTGTACCTGGGGGTATTGCCATCTGCCGTCTCTTCATCAATTGCCTATACAGCCATGGCCCGGGGCAATGTACCCGCAGCTATCTGCAGTGCTGCTGCATCCAATGTGTTCGGCATGATGCTGACACCTTTCCTGCTGTTATTGCTCGTGAGTTCAGCTGGTAGCGGAGATTTTGCAGTAGGCGAAGCGCTGAAAGATATCGTTTTACAATTGTTGTTACCGTTTGCAGTCGGCCATGCAATGCGCCCCGTTCTGGGAGGCTACCTGGCACGCAACGAAAGCCTGATGGCCCGATATGATAAGTGCGTTATCTGGCTGATCGTGTATTCCGCCTTCTCACATTCTGTAGAAAGTGGTCTCTGGCAGAACCTGCCTGTAAAAGCAGTTATTCTCACGATACTGATCTGCATCGGACTTCTGGCTCTGTTTATGTTCTTCGCGAGATTTCTGGTGCGGCGATTCGGGTTCAGCCTGGAAGATGAAGCAGCTGTTGTTTTCTGCGGTTCCAAAAAAAGCCTGGCTTCCGGGCTCCCTATGGCTAAAGTGCTTTTTTCCGGACACCCAGGTTTTGGCATGATCGTTTTACCGATCATGTGTTACAACCAGGTTCAGGTCATTCTCGGCGCCATTCTGGCGCAGAAATATCGTGACAAGATCGCTGAATCCAAATCAAGACAAACTGAAACAGAGTGAGTTCGGGGCGTCAGCCGCCCCCGCCCATACCGCCAAAAATAGTAGCGAGTATCACAAGCCCGATAATCCACCCAACAACAGCTGGCCAGAAGTTAACCATCTGCGGGGACTCGGTATCTGTCCCCTCCCCTTCCATATCCGGCTCCGGGTAGCGGCGTTCATCTTCCTGAGCCGCTTCACCCTGAAAGTCATACCACTCAAACCACTCTCCCAGAAAACGCACAACCGGTCCCGGAAAGGTTCCATTTTCGGCCATTGGCCGAAGCTGCGGCTCCAGCTGCCGGCCAATTTCCCGTCGCAGGGGGAGTTGGTCGGCTGGAGGCTCGCACAGAATAGCTTTCCATATGCCAGCATCCTGACTTCTGCCGGAATCGTTCAGAAGCGCCTTTACCTGGATTGTTACCTCGCGGGCGACCTGTCTCTCCGAGGCATCAAGCTCTCGCTCTTCTGAACCTGGCTCTGATACGACAGGAGAAGTTTCTGTCGGCGCCTCGCCAACAGCTTCCCGGAATGCTTCTTTGAGCTGGACAGCTTCATCATCCGATGCAAAACGAAGCTGGTTTTCGTAGGCATCCTGAACTCTTTGGCGATCACGAGTAGGCTCAATTCCAAGAATTTCCCAGCAATTCATATCCGGTTTACTCCCACCCTTTTTGGTTCATTACATTTTTGAGAGACAAATGGCGCGTACTCAAATACGATAGCAAAATCATAAAAATATAAATTCGCTGATTTCCCTGGGATTATAGAACGACACCCATGTCCGTTACGAATTTGACAGATCACAGCCTGAGGCGTTCCGCTATCTGCGCCTTCAGTTTCATAGCGACAGGCCTTGTGGGCGTATCGCTGTCAACCCCCGCTTCGGCCGATACTCCGGCAGGCTCAGACGAGCCTGAAGATATCGGGTTCTACGGTTTTAATGACGAAATTCCAGAAGTGCTGACAACCACCCGGTTGCGCCAGCCTAAAACAAGAGTTCCAGGAACAACAACGGTTATCACTGGCGAGATGATCCGGGATCTGGGCATTATGAGCCTGGCGGAAATATTCCGGCTCGTTCCGGGCATGGTTGTAGGCAATGTCGGCAGCAGTACACCGGTCGTCACCTATCATGGCACCGTGCACTACGAACAACGGCGAATGCAGGTTCTGGTTGATGGGCGTACAGCCCACAGAACCACACTCTCAGACATGGACTGGCAAACCATGCCGGTACCTATGGAGCTCATTGAGCGAATAGAAGTAAGCCGGGGGCCGAACTCCGCAGCCTATGGCATCAATGCCTTCCTGGGAACCATCAACATCATCACCCGTAGTCCCGCCGACACGTCTGGCAAGGAGGTGCGCATTGTTCGTGGCTCCCGAAACTACATGCGTGCTTTTGCTTCCGCTGGAGATATCAGCGAAAACTATGACTGGCGGCTGAGTTATGAAAAGCGAAAGTTTGACGGTTTTGACTACCAGCTGGACAAGGTTACACCTGCGCCTATCCATGACGGCCATGATATCAACATTATTAACTATGACTCCCGGCTGAAAGTAAACTCCGGGCTCAGCGCCGACATTCGTGCCGGGGTAGTCGATGGCCTCAATGAAGAGGATATCCTGAAGGATGGAGAACTCTTCGCCACCGATCATCCGGATATCCAGGTCCGGGATTACTACCTTCAGACACAACTTAACTTTACTGCTTCAGAAACCCATTTTTTTCACGCTCAGGTCAGCTTTGAGAACTACAACCGCAGACAACGCTGGCCCATAGCGATCCCCGAATCGGTTATCGGCTGCCTGGCCAGTGGTTCCCCCTTATCTGATGCGTGTTTCCAGCCAGGAGGAACCCCTCTGACCGGTACTCTGAACTACGATTCGGAAGACTCGAGGCTGGAATTCGAGCTTCAGGATACGCTGTTATTCAATGATGACCTGAAGCTTGTGACCGGGCTGGGCTACCGAAAAGACACATACCGTTCCGAGACGCTCTTCAATGGTCGCGGAAACAGCTACCAGTCCCGTGTATTCGGTAACCTGGAGTACACGCCAATCCGTTGGCTCACTCTGAACGGCGGTGGTAACTGGGAGCGGACAACAACCACAAATGAAGGCTATTTCTCGCCACGCGTTGCGGCAAACTTCATTCTGGGTAACAACCACGCGCTCAGATTCGTCTATTCAAAGGCTGTGCGCACCCCGGACAGTTTTGAGCAAAATCCCGACTTCGGTTTTACACTGAAGAATGTCAGTCCATCACAATACTCCGCCTTCGAAGGCTACCGGGTAGAGAGTGCAGCAGCCTGGCAAGACGAAACCCTTGTCACCGCGGGTAAGGATATTTCAGAAGAACAAATCATCTCCCGGGAAATCAGCTATTTCGGACTGTTCCCCATGGACTACGGGCAATTCTCGCTGGAAGTGAGAGTATTCCGGGACAAAATGCAGGATATGATAAGCGGCGTCATCGGATTTGATAACTGGACAATTGACAACAATGTGGATCTCGACCAGAAAGGCTTTGAAGTGGAAGCCGCGCTTGAATATCCCGGAACGACCGTAAGGGTCAGTTACGGCTACCTTGATCAGGACGACTGGTATAGCGGCGATGAAATCTCCAGCGATCCAGAGGTCAACAGCGCTGAAAAAGAATACAAGGTTGGCCTTCTGAGCCGTTTATCGGCAAGACACTCCGGGAGTCTGGTCCTGATCCAGAACCTGCCGTACAGCCTGAAAGGTTCCGCCGCTTATTACTGGGCCGATCAGCTCAAGGAATCACAGTTTGAACGCCTCGACCTACGTCTGACAAAATCGATTATTCTGCCCAGGTACACTGCGGAGTTGTCGGTAACTATGCAGCACTACATGAATACAGATCCGGATATGAGTCCGGATCATAATATCGAGGATCAGAATCAGCTCTTTCTGGAAGCAGGTATCCGCTTCTGACCTTTAATCAGGGAATTCGTCTGGCCCGGGATGGTATGACAGAAAACACCGTTTTGTTTTGGAAACTGGCTACTGCCAGAATCCATCAAGCTCTGCACATGCTGATAGTAGCGGCAATACTTGTCGGTACATCGCCTGCGCAAGCGCGGGATACTGATCATTTGCCTGTATACCTTGCCGGCTCAGGAAATGTCACTCTAGACAAGCACATACAGAACCTTCTTAAACAAAATCTGGGCAGCCAGCGGGACCTGATTCTTGTTTCAGACAAACAAGCTGCCACCATTAAAAATGAGCCCATTGTAACTATAGGCCCCGGTGCCTTTTCCCGTATTCGTCAGGTAAACCGAAAAGCCGCTGTGCTTGCCATGCTGACAGGACAGGATTTTCTGAACGGTTTTGCAAACCGGTCATCAGGACGGATTTCCGGAGTTTATTACGACGTTCCGTTGCTCCGGCAAGCATTAATCGGCAAAGCCATTCTTCCCCAGGCTACCCGGATCGCACTGCTGGCAACCACAAGTTCTGCCGAGCTATACGACCTCCTCATTGATCAGCTTCCGCAATACGGACTCGAGGCCCGGCTCTTCATTGTGAAAGATGACAAACAACTCATCCCGACGCTCATCCGTGCACTGAGTTATGGCGATTTCCTGCTGGCTGCCCCAGACAGCGCTATATACAACCCCAGAACGATAAAACACATCCTTCTGACCGCATATCGCAGAAACCGTATCGTCATCGGCCCAAGTCAGGCTTATGTCAAGGCCGGAGCCCTTGCATCAGGCTATGCCCCCTTCCCCGCCATGACTGAGATGGCCGCTGATTATTTGCACGAGTTCTTTGAGACCGGACAGTTTCCAGGACCGGATTATCCCGCCGACTTCAAGGTTGAGATTAACCAGCAAGTCGCCCGATCCCTCAATATTCCGCTTGGATCAAAGGAGCAGATCGTTAAATCCGTTCAATCTCTGATAGAAAACAAAGGAGGGCAAGGCGATGAATAAACACAATATTGCCGGCACTCCACTTTCCCGCAAGCTACTGTTTTTGGGAGCACTGCCAGCCACTGTAATGTTTGTAGCTCTTATCGGCTTTTTTACATCTGCGCGCTTTGATGATGCGCGTCGCGATCTGGCAGACAGCAATCAGCTACTCGCGGACAGCCTGGCGCCATCTCTCGAATACGCAGTTGTATCAGGCAATACCCTGGCACTGGAAGAAATACTCACCCAGTCAATCAAGTACAGCAAAGCCGACTGGATTCGCGTAACCGACGTCACCGGGGAGCAGATCGGACTGGCGGCACAAAGCGATACCAGCGCTCTTGAAGTGCCGGGAGAGCTCAAGGTTTACACCGCTGAGATTCTTCAGAAGCCATTGGCATTTGAAACCAATAAGGACACACAGTGGTTCGAACCTGAACACGGATTCGGGTCAGGCGCGCTGCGCGTCGGCACTGTACAGGTAGGAGTGAGCAACCGGCTCCTGGAAGCTCGGCGCCAGGACATACTCTGGACATCAGCTGCTGTCGGGCTTTCCGTACTGCTGTTTACCATTCTGGTTATAAAGTACTCGCTGAACGCAATTCTTTCGCCTATCCATAAAGTCTCTGGACGTGTCAGTCGTCTGATTGAGCGGGACTACCGGGTCGCGACAGTAAACATACGAGGCAACTCCCGGGATGTTATCGCCATTGAGCAGCAGCTCAACGAACTGGCAGAACATCTCAGTGCCCTGCAGACATCGCAGGTGCAGACACTGGCCGCCTCAGAACATGCCCGGGAAAAGGCCGAGAGCGCAAACAATACAAAATCCAAGTTCCTGGCCACCATGAGTCATGAGCTGCGAACACCACTCAATGGCGTGCTCGGGATGATCGATCTGGCTCAGGAGGAAACGCTCAGCCCCAGGCAGAAAGACTATTTACAAACTGCCCGCCAATCCACTGAAGATCTGCTGACAGTCATAAGCGATATTCTTGACTACTCCCGCATGGGCAAAGACACCGTCGTCCTGGAGCAGAGAGCTTTCGATTTACGGGCCCTGGTCACCAACTGTGTTGCATCATTCCGCCATATCGCTGAATTACAGGGACTGGTCTTGACGCTTGATTTCTATGGTGACTGGCCGGAAGAAGCTCTTGCAAAAGGGGACGCCCCCAGGCTCCGGCAGATTCTTGCCTACCTGCTCGACAACGCCATCAAATTCACAGCCGAGGGTTTTGTGAACGTCAAGGCAGGTTTTTTCAGCGTGGAAGACGAATGTATCATCTTCAACTGCTCCGTTAATGATTCAGGGCGAGGTATAGCCCATGACAGCCTGCCGGATATCTTCAGTTCGTTTGAGCAACTGGATGCCGGCGACACCAGGAGTTTTGGTGGCGCAGGCATGGGTCTGTCTCTGGTACAGCGGCTGGTTGAACTTCTGGGCGGACACATACAGGTTGACACAGATCCGGGCAAAGGCTCGTCGTTTCGTTTCGAATTGCCCTTAGATATTGCAGCTCCAACAGAAGCCACGGAGAAGCCTGAAACACCAGGCGAAGCTGGATCATCTCTCTCTGTTCAAGCTCTGGTTGTGGAAGACAACCCGGTAAATCAGCGAGTTGCTGTGGCATTGCTAAACCGTCTCGGGTTTCAAACCGAAGCCGTTACCAACGGCAAGGAAGCTCTGGATAAAGTCCGTACCAACCATCAAGGTTATGACGTAATCCTGATGGATTGTCAGATGCCGGTAATGGACGGCTATGAAACAACGCGCCTTATCCGTGATTGGGAAGGCAGCAACGGCCAGGGCAGAACCCCGGTCATAGCCCTCACTGCGGACGTATTACCCGGGACTCAGAACAATTGCCTTGAGTGTGGCATGGACGACTACCTGTCCAAGCCTGTTCGAAAAGATAACCTGCGGGAGGTAATAGCTCGCTGGGTAAAACTGGAGGAGAGCTGAGCCCGTCCCTGGGCTCCAGCTTCAATCAGGCGACAGGCTCACGCATGGTGACAAACTCTTCCGCAGATGTCGGGTGAATGCCCATGGTAGAGTCGAACTGAGCTTTGGTTGCTCCTGCTTTTATGGCCACGGCCAGCCCCTGAGTGATTTCGCCGGCATCTGGCCCTACCATATGCGCTCCGAGCACACGATCTGTTGCACCATCAACCACAAGCTTCATCAGGCAGCGTTCGTCACGGCCACTGAGTACATACTTCATGGGCCGGAACTCAGAGCGGTAGATTTTCACAGAGTGCCCTTTCTCACGCGCCTGCTCTTCCGTAAGACCCACTGTACCGATATTGGGCTGGCAGAAAACAGCAGTTGGAATAGCCGTGTAATCCATCTCACCCTCTCCGTCCCCGAACAGCCTGCGGGAAAGCACCATCGCCTGCGCGATTGCCACTGGTGTCAGCTGTGGCGTTCCGATTACATCGCCCAAAGCAGTTACCGAGGGCACTGACGTCTGGAAATGGTCATCCACAACCACATGCCCGGAAGCATTAAGTTCAATGCCAAGTTCAGTCAGCCCCAACCCGTCTACCAGCGCCCTTCTGCCCGTTGCAGCCATTACGAGCCCGGTTTCCCTGGTCTCTCCATTACTGAGGCTGATCCGGAAGTGGGTATTTTCAGCTTCTACCGACTCAATAGTCACGCCAAACTCAAGCCGGATACCTTTTTTGCGCATTTCCTGCTCAAGAAACCGCCGGACATCATGGTCGAAACCACGGAGAAACAGGTCGCCCCGGTAAAGTAGCGTGGTCTCTACGCCCAGGCCAGACAGAATTCCAGCGAACTCCACGGCGATATACCCGCCACCCCAGACGACTGCCGTTTTGGGCAGCTGAGGCAGATAAAACATTTCGTTCGATGTGAGAATGCATTCCTTCCCGGGAACATCTGGAACAACAGGCCAGCTCCCCGTGGCTACGGTGATATGAGCTGTTGTGTATTCCTGACCACCAACGACAACCGTATTGGGGTCCTTTATAGACGCAGTGCCCTCTATAACCGTAACACCGGCACTCTCAAGCATATTCCCATATATGCCATTCAGCCTTTCTATCTCGGTATTTTTATTGGCTACCAGCGTCGGCCAGTCAAAGCTGACACCATCCATGGGTACATTCCAGCCATAACCCGCTGCATCTTCAAGATCGTCCCTGACATGAGCCCCATAGACAAAAAGTTTTTTGGGCACACAGCCAACATTCACACAGGTTCCGCCGAGGTAGCGGGATTCAACCACAGCTACGCGAGCACCGCGCCCAGCCGACATACGGGCCAGACGCACACCACCGGAACCGGCACCAATAACAATCAGATCATAATCCTGGCTCTCAGACACAGTCTCTCCTGTTGCTTGTAACAACGTTAGTTTTGATTAGCCGTAGCCTTGGCTTCCGGGTGGATTTCACGAAACAATACATGGTCTTCGAAACCACCGAGCCGGATCTTCCCAAGGCTGCGAAAGCCTTCCGATTCGTAAAAAGGCAGATAGCGGCTGTTACCAGTATCCAGAACCAGCCCAATTCCGCGGGGATTGTCTGCACACAGCCGCTGAACAGCATTGAGCATCAACCGGCCATAGCCACGATTCTGGTATTTCGGATTAACCCCCATCAGTGGCAACTGGTGCGTGAGTGGCTGGGGCAACATAGCGCGTAATTTCTCGTGGTAATCCAGATAGCGGCGGGTAGAAGCAAAACCGGCCGTCAGCACCATACGGATTCTCCAGCTGAGCTGGTCTGCCAGGTTCAGGCGCAGGTCCGGATCGCCGATGAATGCGACAGCAACCAGTGTGTCGCCAGCCATGACGCCGATTGCTTCTTGTTCAAGTTCAAAATAGAGGTCCACCAACTCCCGCAACGTGGCCCGGACACGCTGGTTGTAACCAGGCTTGCGATGGTTGAACAGGTACTGAAACGTTGGCTCGTTGCGGTAGGCATCGTACAGGATCGATCTGGCTTCATTCAAAGCACTGATATCCAACCGTACAATAACCGATTCAGGTTTGTTCTTATTGTCGTTATTCATGCTTTTCCCCTGCCTCTGTCCAGGGCGGCTACCCCGGAACCCAGATATTCGGAATCAGATCGCCAAGGTCAGGCGAACAGAAACCTGACCAGGTTCTCCCGTACCATCCAGAGCTGCCTGATCAATAACCACACCATGCTTACCATTAAGCATTTCCAGCCAGGCTGCAACCTCCGGATAAGGAACAGCTTCCAGCCAGACCCGGATTGCGTCCTCACCACTTGGCTCGAAGCGCTGCAGGGTAAGGCCGGCCTCCCTTGCAGACCTGGTTACAAGGCCCATCAGTGCCCTGCCATCCGCCGGGACATCAGCAGATGATGCTGCAGCCCCTGCTCCATTGCCACCCAGGCTCCGGATAACCGGCTCATTGGATTGCATCCAGGCTAAAAGTTCCGAGGCATTTTCTTTACTCGCCACGGCTTCATCGTGAAAACGAGTGACCGGACTCCAGACCGCAAAATAGAGAACCCCGAGAAACACGGCAATAACCAGCACCGTAAGTGCCTGCTGATCGCGCCTGGGGAGCTGGTCATACTGCGCAATCAGTTTGCCAATTGATGGCTGTTCTTTCAGTTTCGTCAACATTGCCTTAGCCTCCGGATACCGTCAGGCGGCCACGGGCACCGCTGGATTCATTTACCACAGAGCCGATTTTGGCATCCAGACCCTGACCGGTCAGACCGTTGCGCAAAGCGCTCAGGCGATCGTATGTTTCGGCACGCACATCCACAACCAGCTCTCCGCGAGACTGGCTGTAATTAATGGAGTTGAACGTCACTGAACCGGTACTCGCTACCTTTGAGTATTGCTGGCCGGTGTATTTCATGAGCGTAACAAAATCCATGTCGGGGCCACCAGAACCGGCGGTACGCAACTGCCCTTCAACCACACGCCTTACGTTGCCGGCATGGGTTCTGCGGTCGCCCGGGAATGACTCGCGGTAAACAGCCATTGCCTGCTGCCTCAGGTCGTCTGCCTGCTGCTGATAATAAAAGCCCATTCCGGCCTCTACTGCAACCTGCACCACGAACCATACCGCGGCAACTGCAATCAGTGGCTTCCAGGGCTTCAGAGGGCTTGCCTTGCCGTCTTTAACCGAGAATTCACGCTGACACAGGTTGATCGGGCGACAAAGATGATTGTGATGAGCGTGAGCCAGTAGCTCCAGTGGCATTAACTCCAACCCCTCTCGCCGGACAGAAAGCAGCCCTGGCGCCATCAGCTCCCCAAGCAGAGCCTGTTGCTCATCAAATTCCGATTCCGTACCGTAAACCACAACAGGCACTTCAGTCACAACATCTTCAGGCGAAGGCGCCGCAAGTGTGTGAGCAAACATTCCCAGATTGGCAGATTGCATGCTCAGCCATTCACCGCGATCGCTTGCCATCATCGCGGATTCACCGGCCAGACAGACAGACCATCCACCTTCCGTTACCGGAAGCAAGGCTGCATCGGGATAGATAGCTTCCAGCCTGCTATGTGACCAGCCGTTAAACAGTTCGAGCCATTGAGCCATTCTGTCACGGTCAATCGCAGCCACACGGTAGCCTTCCTGAGTGTGCAGGCCGAGTGCCAGATGAACACTCTCTATATCCTGTGCGATTTGTTCTTCAACCGCATAGGGCAATGCCTGATTGACGAAACGGCTTTGTTTCGCAGGGATATCGGCCACACAGAACAAGGCCTCGTCGCCCGGGATGAGGCCAACCAGCAGAACGTCTTCCAGACCGTTCTGGCTTAGTGTCTGTTCTATCGTACTGCGAAGATCGCCGGTACCCTGTGCCTGGGCGTCACCGCTGGCGTCGTAAAGCACCCAATTGAACAAACAGGCGTCGGAGTCTTCTCCGTTCCCCGCATTGGGTGGCAGTGGTCGCACATAAAGGCGATAAGACATGATTATCCTTCCGAAATGGTATAGGGCTCTTTGGTAATGCGATTCTTCTGTCCGGTATCCCTGTGAACCGTCCGGACATTACCTTCCTGATCGCGGAAAACCGTGCTCACCATATTTACTACACGGTTGTCATAGGTAATCCGTGAAACAACTTCAAAAAAACGGGTTTGCAGACCTAACCCGGCGGACTTCAGCCCCAGTCCTGCGAACTCCGGAAGCGCAAGAAAATCCTGAAGACTCTCGAACCGTTCTTCCTCACGCCCTTCAAGAATAGACTCCACCTGAGCTGTCGTCAGCTCTTCGTGCAGAGACATCAACACTTCGGCTGTTGCTGTGTTCACATTAATACCAACACCGGTGACCGGCAATGTTGCCACATGGGGCCGGAGTGCCACATAGATTTCTTCGGTCATACCTTCAATCAGCCGGAGCTCCGACACACTGACAAAAGGCTGGTTTGCCGCACGAAACCCGGGGTCGGCCATCAGGTACTGGCCGTCTTCAGCGCCATAGGCGCTGATTGTCTCATCGTCCGGATCAATCCAGTCCACCAGAGCATCCACGGAAATACCGGTAATTCCCAAGGCAATCAACAGGCGGGAAACACGATCTTTGGTTAACGGATCAACCTGACCGTTGGTAGCGACAAGATCGTTGAGGTTGATCCGCCCTCCAAGATCATCGATCTGTACTTCAGCAACACCGTTATCATCCAGAGGTAAAATAGCCGCATTCACCGCCCAGAATTCATCAAGACTGTCGACCAGCTGGTTGTCTTCTTTATCCTCTTCAAAATCCCGTACCAGAATCTGACGGGCGAAGGCTTCTGCCCCCACAGCAATGCTCTGGCCCTGTTGCTGTGCAAGGTAGTGCCCTGCTTTGAACACCCGGATATTCTGCTGCTGGGTCATTCCTGCGGCCAGCATAACCACAAGAGCCATTGCGAGCAGTACCATTATCAGCGCAACACCCTGCTGTTTCTTTGGGCATGAATCAAAGGCGGAGAGAGTCATAACGCTTTAGCCTTCCTCCCCTGTTGTTTCTTCACCAGTTTCCGGATCGGCTGTGCTGTCATCTTCGTCTTCATCCGTACTACTGGCTTCGTTCAGTTGATTCACCAGGCCCTGAGCACCCGAGGAACTGAAATCCGGCAGAACAAACGTCCTTACAATCTCACCAAAGAGTTCGTGATTCAGCGTTACCTCTATACCCCGGGGAAGAGGTATGTCCGGCCGGCTTCCAGGGCTCAGCCCTGACATAGCCTCATCCGAAGGCCAGTCTGTCTCCCAGCTGTCCTGTTCGTTGAGAAAGCGGAGGTCAAAAGAGGTGACGTTTTCAAGCAGCAACAGATCCCGGCTGTTGTCTTCCTGCCCCTGATCGAGAGTTGGCCAATAACGGCGCCGGAGTTCACTGCCAGTGTATTCCCAACCGACCCTCTGCAAACTGCTTCGGCGTATACCCAGAGGATTGCGCCATCCCTGTCGCGTCAGCATCAGGGCAAAATCATCCTCACGGCTGGTCAATGCCGGCTCAAAATCCCCATAGATGTTCCGGCCCGGCCGGTTCACTATCTGGGTCATATCCCGTTCCAGAAGGAGCATTGCCCGCTGCAGGCCATCAAATTCTTCGGCCAGCTCATCCACCCGGTCCCGGGACAGAATCACACCGTTTAATACCTGCCACACGCCAATACCGATAACAGCAGTGATGGTGATGGCAACCAGCACCTCAAGAAGCGTAAACCCCCTTCCATCCCTTATTCCGCTCATTTCTCACCCACAAAGGCGGAAAGCGTATGCACCGGGTAGGATTTGGACGAGCCATCACGGTAACGACCAACGCTGACCTCCACACGCCGCATTTTTGACTCGGCTGTGGCCAGCACCTTTGTCGTCACCTCCCAACGATACGGCCCATAGTCAGTGTCTTTGGAATTCTCGGAAATAGCGGGCAGGTTTTCATCCAGCCGGATTTCATTTATACGATTGTCGGCCAGCCAGCTCGCGAGGGTTTTGTCACGGATTCGTTCATAGCTGGAAATATACTGGCTACCCACCTCTGCAGCAGCGGTGGCGATCAGCCCGAACACCAGCAGGGCAACCATCACTTCAATAAGCGTAAAGCCCTTTGCAGACCCCATGGGTTTTGCCGGGCCAGCTGGTCTCAGGAGAATCTTCGGCCTCACCAATCGTCCCTCTCTTCACCCGGCTGGAGCCACTGGATAGGAGAGATTCCATCCGATTCAAGAATCTGTGTGTAATCCGTTTCTTTGCCGACAGTAAATTCCAGCTCAAAAGGCGTAGTTTCTCCGCTTGAGAAGAACACTACATCCGGCCGGAGCTTGTCTTCAGCCGACGCGAGACGGGGAGCATCACTTTCGATAAACCGGGTAGCTACCAGCCATTCCGGAAACTCTCTGGCCCGGAATATATGCTCACCTGATCCCTTCCACTCACCTGTTTCGTCCTGAAAGGCTACAAACCGATACCCGGTCTCTTCAAATAACAGCCCGAGCTCCAGGTTGTTCAGTACTGCCTGGTCCGAAGCTGTCTGCATCAGCAGATACAGCTCCCGAACCTCGTTCTGCAACTCACGCTGTTGCGAGTTACCACCCATGGTAAACACCGCCAGAGCCGCAAGAAGCCCGATCAGAACCAGAACAACCAGTATTTCAATCAGCGTAAAGCCGTTGTTGTTACCCCCTGGTCCTGCGCGCCTCACAAATCAGCTACCGATAGCCCAGATACTGATATCCGAAGCGTCTCCATCGCCACCTTCCTGGCCATCAGAGCCGTAAGAATATAAATCGTAGGGGCCTTCAGAACCTGGGCTGACATACTGAAAATCATTGCCCCAGGGATCCTGCGGGATGCTCTTCATGTAACCATCCGGGTTCCAGTTTTTGGGTTCCGGGCTACCGCTCGGCCGGGATTTTAAAGCTTCCAGGCCCTGCTGCGTGGAGGGGTAATGACTGTTATCCAGCCGATAGATATCCAGCGCCTTGGAAATATTAGTGAGCTGGGTTTCAGCTACGGTTACCTTTGCCTGATCACTCCGGCCCATAATATTCGGGGCCACAATGGCCACCAGCAGGCCGAGAATCACCATCACGACCATGATTTCGATAAGGGTAAAGCCCCGGCTGGATTGCGGCGTATTCAGGTTTTTCATCGTCATTATGTCACTCGTTATTGGCTTGAAAGGCAGTTGTAACAAATACTATTTTCAGCAGCTACTAACCGACCAGATTACTCATGTTCAGTATGGGTAGCATGATGGCCATTACAATAATCAGTACGACCACACCCATTATCAGCAGCATCATGGGTTCGAAAAGCCCGACAATGGCGGCTATTTTCGATTGCAGGGTATTTTCCTGCATCTTTGCCGTACGCTCCAGCATGCTGTCCAGTTCTCCGCTGGCCTCCCCACTTGCGATCATATGCAGCATCATCGGTGGAAAGTACCCGGACTGGTCCAGCGCCCGGTGCAAAGAGCCGCCCTCGCTGACTTTACGCGCCGCTTCCCTCAGTTCCTGGCGCAAATAGTCATTGGAAAGCACCTCTCCGGCAATTCTCATGGCATCAACCAGCGGTACACCACTGGTTGTCAGTATGCTCAGTGTGCTGGCATAACGGGCCGTGTTAACACCCCGCACCATCCCCGCAAACAACGGCAAATGCAGCAGACGTTTGTGGAAACGCATCCTGATAGCCGGCTTGGTAAGTGCAAAACGGAATGCAAACAGACAAGCCAGCAACAGAATAAAGAGATAGACACCGTAACTGGTAAGAAATTCCGACATAGTCAGCATGGCTACCGTAAGCCCCGGCAATTCCTGCCCCTGTTTCACGAAGACATCAATGATATCGGGTACAACGTAAGTCAACAGAAACACCACAATAGCGATCGCGACAAAACTCAGAATAATGGGATATATCGCTGCCAGCTGGATTTTCTGACGAGATTCCTGCCGGCTTTCGGTGTAGTCGGCCAGACGGTTCAGAACCAGATCCAGGTGCCCCGCATGCTCCCCTGCGGCAACCGTTGAGCGGTAGAGCCGGGGAAAGGCTTTGGGAAACTCACCAAGGCTGTCCGCCAGCGTGTAGCCTTCCATCACCTTGGCCCGGATAGCAATCAACATACTCCGGGTGCGGGGCTTGGTAGTCTGCTGGGCTGTTGCTGAAAGCGACTGCTCTATGGGAATGCCAGACTGGATCAAGGTCGCCAGTTGCCGCGTAACCAGCGCAAGATCTGAGGCTGAAAGAGACCCCCGACTGCTGAGCGGATTGCTGCGACTGGTCTTCTGGACAGCCGGCTCTACTTCAAGAGGTGCAAGGCCTTTTTCCCGGAGTTGTTGACGCACCGCTCGAGGCGAATCAGCCTCAACAACACCCTGTTTCTGCTTGCCCCTTGTGTCCAGGGCTTTATATTCATAGGCAGGCATAGCTTACTGACCCCGGTGCGTTACACGGAGCACCTCTTCCACAGTCGTCACGCCATCGAGTATCTTGCGAACGCCATCCGCATGAATACTTGGGCCCTTAAGCCTGGCTTCGTGCTCCAGATCCAGTTCCCCTGCCCGTTTATGAATCAATGCGCTGATATCCTCAGTCACTTCAACCACTTCATAGATACCAATACGCCCCCGGTAACCAAGCTGGTTACAGTGCTCACATCCTTTGGCTCTGTATATGGTGGGCGGGTTGGCAAAATCCTGCTGCAGAAATTCGCAATGCTCTTCTGTAGGCACATAAGGCTCACGGCACTCCTTGCATAGCACCCGGACAAGCCGCTGGGCCACGATTCCCACCAGACTTGATGAGATCAGGAATGGCTCGATCCCCATATCCATGAGCCGGGTGATCGCACCTACTGCAGTATTTGTATGCAGCGTTGACAGCACAAGGTGACCGGTAAGACTGGCCTGGACGGCAATCTCAGCGGTTTCCAGGTCGCGGATTTCACCAATCATCACCACATCGGGATCCTGCCGCAAAATAGCTCGCAGCCCCCGGGCAAATGTCATTTCAACCTTGGGATTTACCTGAGTCTGGCCAATGCCCGGCAGGTTGTACTCAATAGGATCCTCAACGGTAAGTATATTGCGGCTGCGGTCGTTGATCTCCTGCAGTGAGGCATACAGAGTTGTGGACTTACCCGAACCCGTAGGCCCGGTGACCAGCAATATGCCATAGGGCCGGTGAATGAGCCTGCGCAGAATCCGCAGGTCGTCCGGGGCCATACCCAGTGACTCAAGGCGTATTGCACCCGCCTGTTTGTCCAGTAAACGCAGCACTACCCGTTCGCCACCGGATGAAGGCATGGTTGAAACCCGGATATCCACCTCACGCCCCGCCACTCTCAAAGCTATCCGGCCATCCTGAGGCACCCGTTTTTCGGCAATATCCAGTTTCGCCATAACCTTGATCCGCGAAACCAGCAATGGCGCAAGTGCTCGTTTCGGCTGCACCACTTCCCGCAATACACCATCAACCCGGAATCGCACCACCAGGCGCTTTTCATAGGTTTCAATATGCACATCAGAGGCACTGCTTTTTACAGCCTCCGTCAGAATCGCATTAATCAGACGAATAATCGGAGCATCGTCTTCCTGCTCAAGCAGATCCTCTGTTTCAGGAACCGAATCAGCAAGCGAGGCCAGATCCATATCATCGCCAATACCCTCGACCATCTGCATGGCTTCAGCAGAATCGTTCTGGTAGGCCGCATTCAGCGCCTGATCAAAGTGATCAGGATCAATGGTTGTAAAGCGTGCGCGCCCACCGCTTATACGGTTGGCTTCTGCCAGCGCTGAATGAGGTGCGCCGGGCCGGATCAGGATAACGGGGTTGCCCTCTTGAGAGCGGGTCAGAATAACCCCATTACGCTTCGCAAAGGTAAAAGGAAGACGACCCAGCGGAGCATCCTGCGGCTGAAGTTCGGTTTCTGTGGTCAAGGTTGTCCCCATTCTGGTCTGGCAATCTTGGGAAGGCTATCACAGGACATAGGCCTGCTGAATAACTCTGTACACTATACTGCCAATAAAAGGTTTCAATCTGATAACCTGTGGCCTTTCGATCGGCAGCGCTTTGACAGCAGAGGCGGCTGGCGAACACGTATTCAGGACGATCAATGTTTTCTACAAATCAAAGGGTCCCCCTTATTCTGGCTGTGCTTGCAGGACTTGCCATGGTGGCACTCACTTCCTGGCAGGGCTACAGCTTCTGGCGGGCCGAATACCAGCAAGCTGCCCGGAACAGCCCGCTGGCTGTAAAACAAGCCGCACAGAAACCCGGTGTTCCCGCTGTACCGCTGGCCTCTCTGGCATTTTTCGGTACAGCTCAGTCTTCAGGGACAGCTGAGCCAGAAGATACCGAAGATTTACCCGAAACCAATCTCCGGATTTTTCTTCGGGGCGTTCTCGCAGCGGACGGCGACTTTCCGGGCAGCGCGGTGATAGAAGATGACAAAAGCAAAACCGACGTTTTTCTTATTGGCGATGAACTGCCGGGCAACGCCAGGCTCCACTCTGTTCACCCCGACCGTATCATTCTCGATCGGGCTGGCAAGCTGGAGAACCTCTATTTTCCGGAATCTGATGACCGTTCAGGTATAACCTTCTCAGCCGGTGCCGACAACACCCGGGAAGAATCCAGACAACAAATCCAGGTTCCGGAAATTTCCAACCGCCCCACTCGGTCTACGCCCCGGGCAGTAAACGAAGAGGAGCGCAGGGAAGAAATACGCAAGCGCCTGGAAAAGCTTCGTGAACGTCTGCGAACCAACGGCTAGCGGGCAACCTTCTCCGCTGGCACAGCCATGTTGGTATATGACACTGTTAATGTCATTTCAGAACAGTGTAAGCGCCATATAAACCGCTAGAATGCTGCCTGATCCAAATAAAAAAGAGAGGGTACAGTGATGCGACGCTGGAATGGCTGGGGCGATGAGCAGTTCAATCTGGAACTTCCGGCACAGGGGCAGAGCTTTCTCGCAGACCGCCTTGGCCCCGGCAGACCTCTGAGCGATGCCCGTCTCGAATCTGTCCTCTCAAGAGTTCCTGAAACACGCCTGCCGGCAGACATAAACGTAGATGCACTGATCGACACCAGCCCCGAAGCACGGGTGCGCCATGCCCGTGGCCAGAGCCTGCCTGACTGGCTGGCTATGCGCAGCGGTGAATTCGGGATATTCCCGGACGGAGTAGCCAGTCCCGAAAACAGCCTCGACGTGCAGAAACTGCTGCAATATGCACAATCCAGCAAGGTTGATCTGATTCCCTACGGCGGCGGCACCAGCGTTGCAGGCCATATAAACCCGGTTGCAGGCGACAACCCGGTACTCACCGTGGATATGGGCCGGATGAACCGCCTCAGGGACCTCGACAGGGAAAGCCAGATAGCCACCTTTGGCGCAGGTACCCCAGGACCTCTCGTGGAATCGCAGTTACGGGCCCAGGGCTACACTCTCGGCCACTTTCCCCAGTCATTTGAGCTCTCAACCATCGGTGGCTGGGTTGCTTCGCGCTCAAGCGGGCAGCAGTCGCTGCGCTACGGCCGGATCGAGCAGTTATTTGCCGGAGGCCGGATCGAAACCCTCAAGGGTACGCTCAACCTGCCAACCATACCGGCTTCAAGTGCCGGCCCGGACATTCGTGAAATGGTTCTGGGCTCAGAGGGCCGGATAGGCCTTATTACTGAAGTGAAAGTAAGAGTCAGCCCTTTGCCGGAAAAGGAAAGCTTCCACGTTGTATTCTTTCCGGACTGGCACAAGGCCAGGACCGCCTGCCGGAAGCTGGTACAGAACCGGACTCAGCTTTCCATGCTGCGCCTCAGTAACGCCATTGAGACAGAAACCCAACTCGCTCTCGCCGGACACCCACACCTTATCGGGGCCATGGAAAAACTGTTTTCCCTGCGCGGCGTTGGGGAGGGTAAATGCATGATGACCTTCGGACTGACCGGCACCCCGCGCCAGTGCGCCAGCGCCAGAAAGGAAGCCAGGCGTATCTGTGCTGAGTACAAAGGAGTTTATACCGGCACCCGGCTTGGAAAAAAATGGGCGGAAAAACGCTTCACCATGCCCTATCTTCGGGAAGCTTTGTGGCAGCTGGGCTACGCGGTGGACACCCTGGAAACAGCAACCGACTGGGACAACGTCGACAACCTTCTTGGCCTGATGGAAACCAACCTTCGTGAAGGACTGAAGTCCCGGGAGCAAAGCAAGAGCGAGCACACACATGTATTTACTCATCTGTCCCATGTTTACGGCCAGGGTTGCAGCTTATACACCACCTACGTATTCCGCGTTGCAGACAGCTACGACGAAACTCTGGCGCGCTGGAAACACCTGAAAAACACAACGTCAGACCTGATCGTCCGCAACCGCGGCACGATCAGCCATCAGCATGGCGTCGGCAAAGACCACGCGCCCTTTCTGGCAGTTGAAAAAGGCGAGCTGGGCATGCTGGCCATCCGCTCCCTGTGCAGTACTTTTGACCCGGAAGGCATCCTCAACCCGAAAACCCTTATAGAGTGAGTGTGTGATGAAGCGTCGAGACTCATTGCTCAAGGAGCTTCACGGCAGCACACATACGTTTGATGTTGTTGTAGTTGGTGGTGGTATCACAGGAGCTGGTGTAGCCCGGGAAGCCGCTGGAAGTGGTCTTAGTACACTACTCGTTGAACAAAAGGATTTTGCCTGGGGAACCTCCAGCCGTTCGTCAAAAATGGTGCATGGAGGCTTGCGCTACCTTGGTAGCGGCCAGTACCGGCTAACCCGCAACGCGGTCACCGAACGCCAGCGCCTGATGGCGGAAGCCCCGGGGCTTATCGACCCCTTACGCTTTATCATGCCGCATTTTCAGCGGCAGTTTCCCGGCCCGCGGCTGTTTCAGTTTTTGTTAAGAATCTACGACCGGATATCCGGCTCCCATTCGCGCCACTTCCTGACGCCGGGTGAGGCGCAGCAATGGGTTCCAGGCCTGAACACCAACAAGCTGACCGGCGCCAGCGGCTTTACCGATGCGGTAACCGACGACGCCCGACTGGTGCAGCGCGTTATCATGGAAGCCCGGCAGGATGGGGCCCGCTGCCTCAACTACGTTAAAGCTATGAAGGTTCTCCGCACAGACGGCCATGTCAGCGGGCTTGAGCTCAAAGCAGAGGGCGAAAGCGGGACATTTACGGTTAACACCCCCCTGGTTATTAATGCGACCGGCGTTTGGGCCAACCGGCTTCAGCAATCCGGCAATGGCGATGATGCAATGACCATCCGTCCTTTGCGCGGCAGCCATCTTGTTATTCCCTGGCAGAAGCTACCGCTCTCCTGCTCCGTTTCCCTGCTTCATCCCGATGACAAACGCCCGGTTTTCGCGCTTCCCTGGGCGGGCACGACGGTACTCGGAACAACAGATCTCGACCATAAAGAAAGCCTCGACAATGAGCCCCGTATTGCCGAAGAGGAGGTCGACTACCTGTTGAGAATATCCAGCAACCTGTTTCCAGGTGCCGCCCTGTCCAGAAGCGATATTCTTTCTACCTGGGCGGGCGTCCGCCCGGTTGTAACCAGCAGACAGGAAACTGGCGGTGCTAAAGCCCCGTCCAGAGAAAACCGCGAACATGAATTTCGCGAAGACAGTGGGTTGATCAGCATTGCCGGAGGCAAACTCACCACATTCCGTCTCATAGCACGTGAAGCACTTGTACGAGGGCTTGCCGGCGAAGACCAGCTGCGGCCTGAGAGTGAACCGGTTTTCCGCCCAGCCAGTCCTTCACGTCGCCCCGCAAACATCAGCCACCAGAACTGGCAGAGACTCAGGGGCTTTTATGGTTCGGACCTGAGCGCAGTCCTGCAGGCCGGACCTGCTGTATCTGTCAGTGATGATACAGATTCTGGCGCCATCCCCGGGGATCTGTTGTGGGCTGAAATCGCGTGGGCCTGCACCCATGAAGACGTATTGCACCTGGATGACCTGATGCTCCGGCGGACCCGGCTTGGCCTGATCCTTCCACAAGGCGGAAAAGCACTCCTTCCTGGACTGAAACAACTCTGCCAGAGCCTTCTTGAATGGGATGATGAACAGTGGTTTGCGGAGGTAGCCCGGTATCAGCAACTCTGGCTCAAGGCCTATTCGCTGCCTGCAGGCCCGGAGCCAGAGTATGCCAACTGATCCGTTGATTCTTGCCATTGATAATGGCACCCAGAGTATTCGCGCCCTGCTCTTCGATACCCGAGGCAATCTGATCGCCAAAGGCAAACAGGAGATCCAGCCCTACTTTTCAACGAAGCCCGGCTGGGCCGAACAGCACCCGGAGTATTTCTGGGATAACCTTGGGAAAGCCTGCAAAAAGCTGTGGGCAACAACCGATGTTGACCCTGGAAGGATTGCAGGCGTTACCGTAACAACCCAGCGCGGCACAGTTATCAACCTCGACGAATACGGCAAACCGCTGCGCCCGGCTATTATCTGGCTGGATCAACGCCATGCACGGGTCGATGGCCCGGTGAAAGGCCCCTGGGGCTGGCTGTTCAAACTGGCCCGGCTTGAAGACACCATTGATCGCTTCCGTGAGAAAACCCAGGCCAACTGGATCGCCCAGAATCAGCCGGAAATCTGGGCAAAAACCCGGCACTTTGTTTTGCTCTCGGGTTATATCAACTACCGTTTAACCGGCGAATTCCGGGATTCCACCGGCAGCCAGGTGGGCTACCTGCCGTTTGACTACAAAAAACAGCGCTGGGCAGGCCCCAGAGACTTCAAATGGCAGGCCATGCCAGTGGAAAAATCCATGCTGCCGGAGCTTGTGAGCCCGGGCTCTGCACTGGGGCAGCTTACGCCTGAAGCCGCCAGTCATCTGAATCTTCCGGCAGGCTTGCCGGTGATCGCCGCGGCCTCCGACAAAGCCTGCGAGATTCTGGGTTCGGGTGGATTAACGCCAGATACAGGCTGTATGAGCTACGGCACCACCGCTACCATAAACACCACCAGCAAACGCTACGTTGAGCCGGTACGGCTGATGCCGCCCTATCCTTCTGCACTGCCGGGCCACTACTCTACAGAGGTCATGATATACCGGGGATTCTGGATGGTGAGCTGGTTCAAACGTGAGTTCGGTCTGCGGGAGCAGGCAATTGCCGAAGAAAGGGGCATAGAACCGGAAGTCCTGTTCGACGAACTGGTTAAAGCCGTACCGGCTGGTTCAATGGGCCTGATGCTCCAACCCTACTGGTCACCAGGGGTACGCCAGCCAGGGCCGGAAGCCAAGGGTGCCATCATCGGCTTTGGTGATGTCCACACCCGCGCGCATATCTACAGGGCCATTCTCGAGGGCCTTGCCTACGCACTCCGGGAAGGCAAAGAAAAGATCGAGAAGCGCAGTGGTGTCAGAATCCGCAAACTCCGGGTAGCCGGCGGAGGTTCCCAGAGTGATGCAGCCATGCAGCTGACCGCGGATGTATTCGGCTTACCCGCCGAACGGCCCCACACTTACGAAACCTCCGGGCTGGGTGCCGCAATTGATGCCGCCGTTGGCCTTGGCCTGCACCCGGATTTCGAAACTGCGGTAGCAGCAATGACCAGGGTTGGTGATGTCTTTCAGCCTGATCCGGAAGCCCGGGATCTGTATGAACAACTCTACACTGAGGTGTATCTGCGCATGTATTCGCAGCTACAACCGCTGTACCGGAAAATCCGGGACATCACCGGTTATCCGAAATAAGTCCGCAGTTTTGCCTGATAAAACCAAACAACCACTCAGGGACAGAACAGCTACAACCTTGGCAGCGCTGTACCTTCCGGAACCCTGACTTCAAACCCGGATTTCACGCTGATGGTCTGGCCGGCAGGTACTTCGCGGTTCCAGGCAAGAACGCCTTTTTTGTCATCAACATCCCGTTCTACCGGCTCGCTGATTTCCAGCGGCTTCACTGTCAGAACGTCCTTTTGAGAGACCGGAAGCCGGTCAAAAATCCGGACTTTTACAGCCTTCGCGTGATAATTGGTAATCTCAAACCGGTTTTGCCGGCGCTTGACGTTCTCGCTCTTCCAGATTCCCTCTTCCCCGCTTCGCTCAAGCTCATTCACCACCGCAATCCGGATACCTTCATCCACACCGAATCCCAGGGTTAATTCTTCGCCGTCTGTCAGCTCCTGCAACTGACTCTCACCCACACTCTGTCCATCCCGGTACAAAATCACCCGACCTGCGGGTATGGGGGCATCAGCATGAAAAATGCCGGTGGCGTTCACATACCCTGTTGTGTCCATTACCGGCGCAGACCAGACAGCAACATCAACCGGAACCCGGTGCTCTGCAACCGTCAGCCGTTGGCCTGAAATACCACTGGGAATATCCACCGGTTGTGGCAGCCGGTAGCTCTGCGTGAATGTGCTCTGTTGCTCAACAACCGCAGCACTACCCATAAGCGATTCGGCCTGTACATCAGCCATGGGCGCCAACGCCTTCGACCGGTACAGCTGGGGCTGTTCCGGGCTGACAACCCAGGAATCAAGGGCTGGCATAGCCGTCCCGCGCCGGGCATTTGCAGTTGAAAGATGCAGGTCAACACCTTCCCAGTCGGTGCCGGTAGACTGCTGTACAACGGCAAGATGCTCCAGGGCTACTTCACCACCGGGCTTACCATCTGCTTCCGTTTTCAACCGGGCAGTATATTCGCTCCGCCAGTTTGCTTGTGTGGTCTGGAATTTCACCTTTACCTTCAGCTCACCGCTCTTGGGTGCCCGGTAGCGCACAAGCACTTTCTTGGTTGCCCTGGCGCTCTGCTTTACCTGAGCCAGTTCCCTGGTTAAACGGTCTCTCAAGGCAATATCGCCGGTCATTTTCTCCTGAATGCTTCTGATCTCTGCCAGCGCACCGAGGGTTGTGTCCTTCAAGGCAGCAGCCATGTCATTCAGTTCAGAAGCTGAAAGTTCATGTGGAGACTCCGCCGCTTTGCTCATGAGAGTAACCTGCTGATTCCAGGCCCGGACAGAATCTTCCTGTTCCTGAATCCGTAATGAAACTGCCGCCAGCTCATCCTGAATCCTCCGGGCCTCTCCCGCCACAAACTCAGCCTGCTCCACACGGCTGACCTGTACCTGCCGGATTTGTGATCCATCAATACCTTCAAGCACCACCTGCAGGCTCTGATCCTGAAGGCTGAGCGGCAACCCTTCGACTTCCAGCACTCCTGCACCGGAACCCACCTGCTCGCTTTCCTCCCACGTAAGTTCCGCATGGGAAGGATATAAAGTCGCCGTTGTGATCTCTGCTCGGGCCATCAATGGTGTGATCGCAATGGCGATCGCAAGCAAGCTGTGCTTTTTCATTCCATGAGTCCTTCTATTCCAGGCTGTTTGAATTCAATGAAGACTACCGGCCCGGCGCCGGCACATCGTGCTTATCCGCTGCCTGCTCATGCGCGATCTCATTTGCCCGCGCACGGTCATCACTATCGGGCCGCAGTGGCGCCTGGTCTTGTCCACGGGCCGGAGCCAGAACCACTCGGGTCAGCAACGGAAAATGATCCGATCCGATCGAGGGCAAACGGCTGATGGAAGCCAGAGTAAAATGATGGCTATGAAACAGGTGATCAAGCGGCCACCGTAAAAACCAGTAATCCGCATGGAACGTACTGTAAAACCCTCGCCCTACCCTGGGGTCGAGCAAGCCGCTGACCTTCCGGAAAAGCCGGGTTGTCGGCGACCAGGCAACATCGTTCAGATCGCCGGTTACAATCACAGGCCCTTCGCTATCAGCAACGCTGCGCCCTACGATAACCAGTTCCGCATCCCGTTCCGTTGATTCATCATTTTCCGTAGGGCTGGGCGGTGCCGGATGCACAAAGTGAATCCTGATCTGTTCACCGGATTGCAACTCCACTAACGCATGCATCGACGGTACCTGATCCTCAATCAGGAAACACACCTCAGATTCGTGCAGAGGCAGCCTGGAGAACACGTGCATACCATAAAGGTTATCCAGCGGACACTTGATACTGTATGGCATTTCGCGTTCGAGTACCGAAAGCTGGTCCTCCCACCATTGATCCGACTCCAGGGTTACCAGAATATCCGGCTTATGCTCTTTCACCAATGCCAGCAATGCTGGTGCGTTACGGTTAGGGGTTAATACATTTGACGTAAGTATGGTCAAAGTCCGCTCCGGGCCTGAAGCCGGTGCGCCTTTTACTTCTTCGCGCCAGATTGGTGTATAGGGCAAAATCCACCAGAGTTGCGCGCCCAGCGACAAGGCTGCCGCAAGAATCAGAACCCGGCTCAGGGGCTGAGCCAGGTCCAGAAACAGCAATTGAACGATTAACAACAGCACTGCCAGAACCGCCAGCTGCAGCCGCGGAAAATCAAAGCTTCGAACGCTCCAGTGCGGGTTTCGCCAAAGAGGCAATAAAGTCGCCAGGACAATGGCCACAGTAAAAACAAGTAGCGTAGGTAACATCACTGGCCTGGTATGCCCCGGCTAAAAGGACGGTGGTACAACCGCCAGATGGCAGTCATGGTTTTTGGGATCTGCATTAAAGACTACTGATCATGCCAAGGATTTCGGTTCGAGTTCAAGGGAATTGCTGACTACAGGTTCTTGAATGCCCCCTTCACGTGGAGTGCCAGGGCATCCGTAAGCTGACTGGAGCCCCGGCGGACCAGAGCCAGCTGATAAGAGCCGATCTCGGGCAGATCCTGGTTTACTATTTCTTTCAGAGGTGGCCGCACAAGGCTCTTCGGAAATGGCGCAACAGCCAGGTCCGCAACCATTGCGGCTTCCTGGCCGGAACAATGCTCGCAGGTATAGGCAATCCGGTAGGGCTTACCGGCACTGTCGAGCGCCCGCAACGTCATTCGTCGCCATGAACAACCTTCATGAGCTACCGCAACCGGCAGGGGCGTCCGCAGGAATGCCGAAGCCCCCTCGCGCCCTGCCCACACCAGAGGCTCTTCATGCACAACCTCGCCCCGGATATCCCGCGCTTCGTTTGCAACAGTAACCAGCGCCATATCCAGCTCGCCGGCGTCCAGCCGCGTAAGGTTCTGCTTGCTTGAACCAACAACAACATCAACCAGCACGGCCGGATAGGAGCGCGCAAACTGGGCAAGCACCTCTGGCAGAATTCGCGTGCCTACGTCATCGGAGGTTCCAATACCGACCTTGCCTTCCAGTGTCGGCGAGAGAAAATACCCTACGGCCTCCTCATTTAACCGAAGCAGACGGCGGCTGTAGCCCAGTAGCGCCTCGCCCTCAGCTGTGAGCCGTACCTGTCTCGGCTCCCGGATAAACAGGCATTTACCCAGAGTCCGTTCAAGCTGCTTGATCTGCATACTCAGCGCAGAGGGGGTCCGGTGCACAACCCTGGCCGCTCCGGTGAAGGTGCCACACTCGGCAATAGCCACAAAGGTCCTGAGCACATCGTTGTCGAGCAATGGTATTGCCATTCAATCGCACCCCAGTCGCGCATATTCAGCATTCTGACCTAAGCATATCTGAACGCAGAGTTAAATTCTTTTCGTTTGATTGAACCCAATGAAGACGCCACCCTGTTATCACGCAGCACTCTGGCCAGGCAGGTTTTTTCTAACGACCAGATGCATTCAAACGGAATACGTCTGAAGAAAGGTAACGACAATGCCGGGCATCAGAATAGATCAACAAACCACAGGACTGGGCGCCCTGTCCTGGATGGAGAATTACTCCCGTCGCCAGCAGTTCCGGCGCATGGCCAACTCCCTTCTGGCAGAGAAGGATGATGTTCTTTCCGACCTGGGTTATGAACGCAGAGACCTTTTCGTTGCATTAAACCTGCCCTTGCGCAGTGATGCCCTGAGGTATCTCCAACAGCAACGAAGACGGTGATAATCCGGCCTGGCAAGAGCCCTGGCTGACGCGACAGGAAACAGCACCGCTATATTTGCCGTGGGAAATATCTCCGGCTTTTGGAACTCTTGAGCATCACCCCGGTCAACCGGAGCGATCACTCAAAAACCAAAGCCAAAGGATAGAGAAATGCCCAAACAGTTGCCCCTCGCCCTTCTACTGCTCAGACTCGGCATATTTATCGTGTTCCTTGTCTGGACCCTGGACAAGCTCCTCTACCCCGAACATGCAGCAAAAGTAGCTGGCGCGTTTTACGGGCTTGAAAACCCCGGAGACAACATCTTTTACATCATGGGGCTCGCTCAACTCGCACTGATTCTTGCCTTCCTCGCAGGGCTGTTTAAAACATGGACCTATGGAGCAATCCTGATTTTTCATGGAGCTTCTACCCTTTCGGCATTCGGCAAATACCTCCAACCCTTCGATAACCTTCTGTTCTTCGCCGCCTGGCCAATGCTGGCCGCATGCGCCGCATTGTTCCTGTTACGGGAATACGATACGTTAACGCTATCGCGAAAAGCGTGATTACAAACCAACAAACATAAAACGGACATGCCATGAAACTCAAAGACTCTGTTGCCATTGTGACCGGCTCATCCTCAGGCATAGGCGCAGCCATTGCCCGCCTGTTTGCGGAACATGGCTGCCATGTGGTGATCAACTTCAGTAACAACGAGGAAGGCGCACGCACGGTAGCCTCTGAGTGCGAAAAGCATGGGGTAAAAACACTGGTATACCGGGCTAACGTGGCTGAGGATTCCGAGTGCCGCGCCATGGTGGATGCTACGCTGGAACAGTTTGGCCGTGTCGATATTCTGGTAAATAATGCCGGCACTACCCGGTTCTGCAACCACAACAATCTTGATGGCCTCAGCAAGCAGGACTTCCTTGACCTGTATGAGGTTAATACTATCGGCCCCTACCAGATGACCCGGGCGGCCGAAAATGCCCTGCGAGCCAACGGCTCCGGCCATATCATAAATATGGCTTCCATTGCCGGCCTGGCGGGCATCGGCAGTTCCATTGCCTATGCTGCCTCCAAGGGAGCGCTGATCACCATGACCCGCTCTCTTGCCCGCGTGATGGGCCCGGAAGTGCGGGTAAATGCTGTCTGCCCGGGCTTTGTGCAGGGCGAATGGCTGAAAAAAGGCCTTGGTGAAGACAACTACAATGTATTACTGGAAAAAACCAAAGCCGCTGCACCCCTGAACGATACCGCGTCGCCGGAAACCGTGGCAGATGTCTGTCTGGGCCTGATCATAGGTGGTGATCTGACCACTGGCGAGACCATCCTAATAGACGGAGGCGCGCACCTGGGTGCGGCCCCTGTGCGTCGCTGAGCTCACCCTTCGGCCTGGGGTCTCGTCATAGTGATGATTGCCTGCAGAATCTTCCCTACCGGGCCCTGGCTGTCGAACAGTGTCGTTTCTACCAGGCCAACACCTGTCTCCTGCATTCGGCTGCGGGCATCCAGCCCCAGCCACTCGCCAACCGGCAGGCGGTGAAGGTACAGAGTAACGTCCGCGTTTATACAGCCTACGCCACTGCTCAGGCCGAGCTGACCAACACCGTTCCCAAAATCGCAGAGCGTGGCAGCCATAACGGTGGGACTGGTTGTGACACCCTTTACCAGCGGCAGTGGCAGTTTCATCCAGGCAATCCCCTGGCCCCTGGAATTGACCCCGTCAATAACAACGGCTTTGGCCGTACTGTGTAAGCCCACCGGACTGAACTGATTCTGCCAGCCAGCGGCCTCCGAAATATTTGTCTCTACAGGCCCGGAGGGAGGATCAAACTCCGGCCCCGGAAAGCGGCCGTATTCCGGAACCGATACCGGGTTGTTCTCAAGGAAAAGCGCACTTGCCCGGGCCACTTCCGTGTCCCCCGCCAACAATGACGCCTCCAGAATCTGAAGTCGCTTACCGCCACGCACCAGCCGGGTGGAAACCGCCAAGGGCGCATAGGGAGCGGGCCGCAACAAATCCACAGTGAGCCTCGTCAGGTTCAAATTCACGCTATCCGACGCCTGCTCCACTGCATGGGCCATCAACCCCACTACCGGCCCGCCATGCAGATGCTGAGGACTCCAGGGACTGCAGCATGCAGACGTTGGTGTATAGATTTCGCCCTCACGCTGAAAGAGTGCTTCAATCATGAAATGCCCTCACCTTTTCGCCATGGATTCCAGCATCCGGTTTACCGCATCCAGGTGCTCCGGCTCGTTGTGACACATACCCTGAAACACAGCACAAAGATCCAGAAAGTCTTTCATTTCCATACGCTGAGCCATCTTCATCAGGCGCTTGGTCAGACGGGTAGCTTTCGGGGGCTGGCTGGCGATGCGCTTTGCCATCGTCATCGCCGTTGGCATCAGATCATCCGCAGGCACCACCTCCAGGACAATCCCAAGCTCTTTGGCCTCACTGGCCTCTACAACACGGCCGGTAAGCGTAAGTTCAAACGCTCGCTGATAGCCAATCAGGCGCTGCATGAGCCAGGCACCACCATCACCGGGGATAATGCCCAGATTAAGGAAAGTCTCGCCAAATTTCGCCTTCTCCGATGCGATACGAATATCCGCCATGTTAGCCAGATCAAAGCCGGCACCTATGGCAGGCCCGTTCACCGCAGCAATAATGGGAACCTCCACAGCCAGCAACGCCAGCGGTATCTTCTGTATGCCCTTGCGATACCGGTCCGCACACTCAGCCACGTCGCCAGCAAAGTCACCACCACGCTCAGCCATATCGCGAACATTACCTCCTGCACTGAAAGCAGAACCGGCCCCGGTAATAACCAGCACAGACACGTCATCGCAGTTATTTACCCAGTCGGCGGTGGTGATAATGTCATCAATCAGATGGGAACCGGTCAGGGCATTACGCAGGTCGTGTCGATTGAGGGTAAGCACAGCAACCCGGTCTTCGAGGGTCAGCAGGGCATCGGTAAGATTCGGAAGATTACTCATCAGGAAATTCCTTGGGGGTTGGCACGCGCCCGGTCGAGGCCAGGCATGTTGTTTTGACTAGGATAAACTACCGGCGGGGGATTATCTCCCTTCCAGGTGCAAGCCAGGATTCAGGAGCTAGAAGTTAATACTCAGGTCGAGGGCAAGCTGGGTTTCTTCATGCCCACGGAGCGACGTCAATAGTGCCTTGGCGTGATCAATATCCTCCATCAGCCAGAGCGAATACCACCACAGCCTTTGCTGTCGTTTGCTGCGGGCTCACCAGTTCCATACTCCCACGGCGAACTCATGAGCGTTTTATGGAACAAATTACCCTTCAACAACCGGATAACAGGCGTCACCCCAAAGCGTTCCGTAGTTATCCATCATGATCGTGAGAATAGCAGGCACCAGCTTTTCCATAAGCGCCACACAATCGCGGACCTGATCCCGGTTTACAGAACTGTTCCAGGTAGCCCCCCCATGAACCAGCTGGTTGCGAAGCGTATAGATTCGGTGCAAGGCGATGCCCAATATTGTCGGCGTATCCTGCCTCCCCAACGCTGTCTGGGCGGCAACCTTCGCTCTCTCGAACTGGCTTTCCCAATCTTCTTGCGTAATTTTACCGTTATGGAAATCCCAGAAGCCCTGAAAAACATAGCGGTTGTTCAATAACACGCGGATGCTTTTCGGGAACTCTGTCCAGGTCAATTGTTCAAGGTAGCGATTGCTGTCCAAGCCCGATAGCTTTTCGAGGAAGCTACCAAAAGACAGCTTTTCTGATGTGCGGTACTCGTCGGCGATTTCTGTAGCGTAGGCCGCGTTGAAGGCTATCCAGAGAAAGATGAACCGGCCGTCCAGGTCTTCTGCTTGTTCGGCACGCTTCAGCCAGCTTAGCGAGCGATGAACGCGGAGGCTGAGGTTGGCGTGGTAGCTCTCTCGCTCTGATCTATGTCGGACTTTCAGTTGCTCGTATCGCACCTTAACTCTCCTTTCACGTCAATCTGGGGGCTATTGTGAGACCACTTTTAGCAGCCGCACCAAATAAAATTCACAAATAAAATTAACAGCTCCCATCGGGAGCGCTAGCTTACGATCAGAGAGCTTTTAGCTCGGCAATATCAGCAACCAGCAAGTCATATATCTGGCCATAACGTTCCAATGTGGCTTCTTTATTTTTCAACTCATGCTTAAGGCGCTCCACCGTATCGGTCAAATCCCGAGTCAGGCTGGGGATGAACACCTGCTCCTGTTGAGTAAGCTTCTCGGCAATGGCTTGGATATTGCTATCCAGTTCCTTTGCAATATCTCCTAATAGAATAGCGACGACACGGGCTTGTTCATTACGAAGTTGCTGAACTTCATCCCCTTCAACTTCCGGGCTGACAAATTGCTCCCGCACGCTTTTGATATGGTGATCCAGGTTCAGATGAATAGCCGGTATCGTTATGCGATCAACGGCATTACTCAACGGCAGAAGAACCCGTTCGGGGTCAAAGCTCTCATCAGAGAAATCGAACATCCCCTTTACCGCGGACTTAATGTCCTGACGAAACGCTTCTACAGGGATGGCTTGTGAAGCGGCGTCAAACAATTGCTGTTGGACTTCGACAACAAACTGTTCCAGCATTGCAACCGACTCTTGTACGTTGGCATATGTATAGTTCACCGTGCGAGTGTGGTGTTCCGTGACAGTTCGTGTACTGAACCAAGTACGTGGGTCCCAACCAGGATCATAAACCTCTCTGGATGTTGTATAACTCTCTTCGCGGGAACCGGTTTCTGAACGCACTTGCTTGGCTTGAACAGCACTCTGCTGTATTGAATTCCGGGTCTGCCCCATTTCTTTCTCCGCCAGAATCCGATATTTCTCGAACACCGCGCCAACTTTTTCCTGCCCTGCTTCAATGCGTTTGATGATGGCCTGCTGTTGCTCAGTCAATGAGTCCAAATCGCCTTCGCTAAGCAACTTACGTTTATCGGCGATATCCGCTCGCATCCGCTCTAAAATCTGCAAGACTCCACGTTGAGAACCAGTCAGCAAATTGTTGAAACGCTCCGAGAGAATCTGTTCTTTTTTGTTGCGGATACTCGCCAATCGCGCCTCGACAGGCCCGAAATTACCGATAGCACGCAACGCATCCGGACCAAACTCGAACCCCTCATACATCCTATTTAGCTGGTTAAGTGAGTGCTGCTCTTCTTCGGACAAATGTGGCCCTTTAAGGCTCAGGTCATGGCACCGGGCTGACAAAAAAAGTGGAGGCAGTGCGTTCTGCAACGTAGTCATCAGATGAGACTGGCCAGACTGCTCTTTGTCCAGGGCGCACACCTGCTCAACGTTGCTTGAAGCTTCCTGGTTCAATTTCCTGGTGAGGGCTGGTAGCGCGTCTTGGATCGACTCGTACTCGTGGTATTCATCCAACAAAGCACTGTCGAATAGCGAGCCGATAAGCACAATCTCCTCAATGCCTTTATTGGGGATGTTCTGTGCTAAAAGCGCCATGTCGTGCTGGTCCAGGAACTGGCCACAATAACTCAGAAAGAAAACAACATCGCACTGGCCGATAAACTCCTGTGTTCGCCGAGAGCGAGAGATGATCGGATCATTCATGCCTGGTGTGTCAACAACTTCGATATCCTTGAGACTCTCAATATCCAACTGCAACTCAGTGCTTTTGACGATCGGCGTATAGTGGCCATCGGCCCCTACGTAGTCGTTAAGTTTGCTGACCAACTGATCCGTTGACTCAATACCTTCCAGCATTGCAACCTGCCCAAGATAATCATCTACCTGCAAGCCGCTACTCTCTACCATCTGGAAAAGCTCAAGGCTGGCTTTGTCTTCATCGCTTACACGAGGTGACTGAGGGGTTGGCGGCAAAAAATCCCTTGAAACTCTGTTTCGCCGAGCAGCCTGATAAGCAGACAATTCTTCTTGATACTTTGCCTCTTTGCGCGCAATTGATTCAGCGCTAGCCTTAATGTTTTGCCATTCATTTTTGCTATAGAACTCGATTTTCGCGGAGGGTTTCTCCGCGTAACTTATGCGGGTCAATGCAGCTGTCATTGGTGTCGCGGCCTTGGGAAGAAGGTCGCGACCTTCAAATAACAAACTATTCAGAAACGAGGACTTGCCACGCTTTATCTGCCCGACGATGCCAACGCGAAGTAGCCGTGACTCATTTTGAGCATTTACGGCGTCTTGCTCAAAGCTATTTACAAGTACTTTGAGGTCTCCGAGGAAATCTTGGTGAATTTCTTCGGAGAATGATTGGTACCGGCTGCTCAACTCCAAAAAGTCTCGCAATTGGTTTTCAGTGGCGAAATCAGAGCACATATCATTCATCTAAAAAAAACTCTTGTAAGATAATTGGACTAATTTACTTCGGTGCGTGATGGCCGGGGACAGGAAGCCCCTTAAAGAACACACGCTTCAAGAGTGAATCTATATCCAACTCCCGGAGGCACCCCCGTTGACTCCTATTATCTACTGATTGTTGCAAATACAAGACACTTTTTTTACTAGAGTACGCATCTGAAAGATAAAAATTACTATTACTAAAACTACTTAATATTCCGGTATCCAGATTTGCTTCAACTGTAAAAAACCTCCCTTCGAGCTTTAAATAAGGAAGTGATTTTTCAACACTGCTAGTTGTTTTTATTAAACGAGGGTCTTCGTCACTCAGTTTAGCTTTAAATACCTTAACTTTAGAATCGTATAGAATGTCAATAACTTCTTCAGCCGTATTTATGCCAATAGTATTGATCAACCTATTCACTACTTCCTGACCTACTTTTCCAAAATCTGCACCTGGCTGCTTAAAAATAAAATTATATTCTTTGCTGTACTCGAGCCCATAGTTCTTCAGTTTAATTTCCACCTTCCCAAGATCGTCATCTACCAGAAATACACCACCATTTACCGAAGCATTCCCTCGATCAAGTTCTGCCTGAAGCATAGGAATAACGATCTCATGGTTCAGCTCAGGTTTTACTTTCTCCCCGGGCGTCAGCGGAGGCATCTTTTTTTTAATCGCTTGCAATATGCGCTGGCCGCGCAGGGAGGCGGTTTCCTTCATTAATTGATCATAATCCAGCTCATGGTAGGCGAGCAGGTGCTTAAAATGGTCAGGATTCAACAAGTGGGAATTAAAGTAGAGTGCACTCTCCCGCCAGTTTCTGTTTTTTATGTAACAAAATAGATCGAAGATATCCTCCTGTATCCCCTTTAATATCTCCAGTTTATCGGCAAGGCTGTCAATAATCGCATTCTCTCGTTCATCAACCTTTCCATCACGCCGGCTCATCATAAGCGCGTCAAACAGAAAAAGCTGAGCAATAGGTCGACGCCGATAGGTTTTGAAGAAGGCCTGAACAGTATCCTTGTCGGGGGATTGTGCAAATGCAACGAAGTCGTTCAGTGTCGATTCATCCATGTCAAACGACTTTATCAGAATGCGTATATATTCTTTTTCTTCTTCATGAATATCGCCATCAACATTCATAACTAATGCCAAACCCTGCAGGTAGAGCAAGCGCTCTTCCAGAGTGAGTTCTTTTGCAGCATGGTTTTCGAATGCATCGGCCTCTTTCGTGGCCTCGTTGATAATGTCTAGTATGTCCATGATTATCGCTACCTAGTTAGCATGATTAATGGTGACCTGACAGCGATTTTTATTCAGTATATGTACGCTGACAGGCATCCCCTCGAAAAACAGGGAGTCAATTTCCGATTGATTCAGTTGCTCAAGAATTTTTTGTTTCAAAACAATGATGTCGAGGTCGACATCAACTTTAATCGTTACCCCAAGCGCGCTGACCTTACTTACCCACCCCGGCAGTGCACTCAGATCAGCAAGTGCTGAGAGATGCTTGGAGTCTCCATCTAACAATGCATCGAAATGATATGCTGGAAGCGCATCGTCTTTGGTCTCCGCTTTCCTTGCTACGCTTAACTCAACACGGCTAGGTTGATCGCTTATTCTGATATCCAGCGTATTGCACAAAGCACTGATTAGCTCTGCAAGCTCTGAGGCTATTTTCTCGGCTTCACGCTTCTGTTTGAATAACGCATCCAGTTGAGCCTTGGTCTTTGCTTGGTAATTTCTCAGCTGTTCCCTTTTATCCTCTGAAACGCTCTCATCAAAAATCAGCTCATTGATTGTGGCGTGGGTTAGCTTTGCAGAAAGATGTTGAGACTCGTACTGGTCGATGTACCTTTTAAATATCTGTTCAACCTGCCATAGAACAGACCACCCAGCTTTGGGTTGATCAACTTGAGATAAAAAGCGTGTCAGCACGGTCCCACTACTCGAAAACTCCCGGTTCAGCTGGGAGGAATATCCAACTACATCAACGTAGTCTATCTCGGCCTTATCCAGTGTTTTTCGGGTTGAAGCAATTAGTTCCGCAATTTGCGCTTCTGGCTTTTTGTCCGCCTTACTGATGATCACCAGAATGGGCTGATCAAGCTCCAGCCCCTGTATGAATTCAATATCAGGTTGTGGAATTGTTCCATTTTGCTGGTCTACCAGCCAAATCAGGTAATCTGCGCTGCGCAGGTGCATTCTTGAAATCGTTGCATCGGTATTGTTATCAGATGCACCCATGCCCTCCGACTTACTGTAGCCCGGCGTATCCAGGAATATCAGATTAGGGTATCGGAGCCCCGGCTGCTCAATCGCGATCAGTTGTAGTACATGACTAAAGGTCACATTAAAGCGTTTATAAAAAGCGTGACAGATAGCCTTCAGGGCCTCCTTATCAATAGGTGTTTTTTTGCCTTGAAAATTCAGAGCGTGCATATTGCTCTGATCACCTTGATACAGATACGTCGGTATTGAGGTAGTCGGGGTGGTATCGGTCGGCAGCAGTGATGGGCAACCCAGCACCGAGTTTAGAAACCGGGATTTTCCGGCACTGAAAGACCCGCCGACGGCCAACGTGCAGGATCTGGCCAAATGCGGGAAGTTGGCAGCCTCATGCAGCGCTTTCTTGAGCTGATTTAGTTCAATGTAGGTGCCAATGCCAGTGGTATTATTATCACGCTCGCTGAGGGGTAGAAACTTTTCTTCAATCAGACTATGGATCTGGTCAAGAAGCTGTGAGACCTTGCCAGTTTTAGACCCGACTGCAATCAACTCAGCGCACAGCTTTAATCCCCGCTCCGGTCGTTCAAGGTATTGATTCCCACCCACAGAAGCTTTTCGTTGTCCGGTCGAGGCTAGCTCACCGGCCCCCGCTTGGCTTGTTGGCTGTGTGTGGGCATTCATCAACTGGTCTAACGAATCAGGCATGGCCGGACTCCATAGCGTCGATTTCCTTCATGGCTTGCTTATACCTGCCCAGCAGTTCCTCGTGATGTTGCTGTCCCTCCTGCATTTGCCGTTTCAATTTCTGAACGGTTTGCTCATGCTGAGCTTTTTGCTGCGCAAAGGCGTTTAGTACGTGCTGACGAAGTGTTTGTGCAGAACGCTCTAACTCGGTACCAACCTGCTCAATAACCTGAGACGTTGCCTGCGGGATCACCGCGTTCCGAATCTGTTCCTCTAGCAAGCGTTCGCGTTCTTCGGCTTCTGATTTCAGGCCAAAGATACTACTGAGTAAGCCGGTGATCATTGCGATCAGCGGGCCGAAAATCAAACCACCAATGCCAGCAGTAATGGTAGAAGACGAGGTTGAAAACAACTCTCTGGCTTGCGGGGGGATCTGAATGACCACCCGGATGTCACCGCGCGTTTGTCCAGAAATATTGTCCAGCTTTGTTTCGAGGCGTTGTAATTCGGTTTGTATCAATTGCTCAATACCGCCTTGTACCACAGGCCGGAGCAGATCGTTTATCGTGCCCTCCAGATTGTTGGTTTTTGCTGCATTGATGAGTCGCTCGATAGCACCCGAGAGGCTTGCCCCCGCTCGCTGTATCAGTTGCTCTTTCCCCCTGGCGCACAGGTTGTATTCCAGCTCACTCAAACTCAGTTCCAGATCCTTTTCTACCTGCTTGAATGCCTTTTTGGCGTTGGCTAACTTTAGTTCCAACTCCGGCCCGTCCGATTCGGTATAGGAGATTTTGGTTACGAGGCTCTCTTGAAGCAGGGCTCTGCAATTATCTACTTGGGGTTTGTAGCGCTCAAGCAAGAGTGCGTCATAAGACCGGACGGCACCGTCTACAGCGTATTCAAAATCCATCAGTGTTACCTGAGTACCAACCGACTCAACATGCCCCACCTTAGGGCAGTCCTCAAGCGCGTCAGCGAGAGTCTTTGCTAAGTTTTGCTTCTGCTCTTCCAGTGCCTGGGGTGTCTTTCTGCTCGCTTTGGAGATCAAAGGGACGATCTCTTTTCCGTACTCCCATTTGATTTCTGAGAGGCGTTCGATCACAGAGGCATCAAAGGGTATGTCGGCAGGCATAAGGCTCACGAAGCGATCACCACGACCCAGATAACAGGCAATGGCCTTCGCGTGCCCTGGAAATTTTGAGTCAAAACCCGGCATATCAACTAAAATCAGGTTCGGGCGGTTTTTCAGCTTGGCGCTGTTAATAAAAGCCTGAACGTAATAGAGCTCTGGTACAGGGCGGAGATCGTTCAGGGCACTCAATGGCTGGCGTTCTGCCGGGCGCCCGTTCAGGTAATTAACAAGAAGGTATTCTTCATTGCAGTAACTCAGTTCGGTTGCAAAAGCGGTTTCCGGCGTCAGCCCAGTCTTCAGATAATCCTTACCTAAATACCGGTTGAGCAGTGTGCTCTTGCCACCAGAAAACTTGCCTACAACTGGAACCACTACTTTGAAATCGCTGATTCGACTCTTTAGGAATTGCAGGTCGTTAACGATCTCAGGATAAACATCCAGCTCTTGATTAATCTGTTGCAACCGATTCAACGTTTCAAGCAGCCCAGATTTGGCTGAATGGCGCTCAAGATCATTACAGTGGAGGCTGTGCAGTAGTTCCAAGCCAAGCGGACGTGCTTCGCACTGACGCATTGAGCTCAGGTTAAGCTGCTGTTCAATCTGACAATTCACGGCCTTGGTGTCCGGCTCTTCGCACACCATCTGCATACCTTTTAACAGGGCATGAAACGGACTGGCCGGCAGCAGGCGATCTGGGCCTATCTTTTCTATCAGCAGTCGTGCATTAACAGGCTCCAGAAGATCCGAAAGTGCCAGCGGCTCCGTGCTCAAGCCCTGCTCATCCAGAACGTTAACGTAGCGAAGCAGTTCAGCCTGACTCCATTGGCCAGACGTGTAGTTATAAAAGCTGCTTGTAAGCTCTACAAGGCGTTCAGCCAGTGGAGATGCTTTAGCAAGTTGTTTGGCTTGATGATACCAATCGTCGATTAGTCGAGCCCGTTCCAGGTTCTCGAATCGACCTTCCATCGCTTTGAAGCGCTGGTCGCTTTGGAAGGCCAGTGCTTCAACACCTTGCTGCATAAGCTTGAACGACGTAAGTGTTTTCTGCTCCAGCGACTTCAGGCCAGAACCTACATGATTCACATGAGTTAATAAGTACGTTGTTTTATTAGATAACGCTGCGATGGCTTCCATGCTCAACATTTGTTTATGGTTAAGCTTTTGGATCATCTGCTGATTGGCGTATATGCAGCGATTCAAGTCCCAGTTGATCCCTGCTTGGAGCTTGGCATTACTTCCCGTAAGCTGTCCCCAAAAGCGGCTAAAGCCCCCCTGGTCAACCTGATGTTTAATTCGCCCTTCAGTTGAAGCCAACGTTGAAATTGATGTGAACGCTGCTTCAAGAAGCTCATCGGAGGTAAGCTGAGTGTCTGCAAGAAACTCATCCATCTGGCTGTTTATCAGCAGGCGCTCCTGCTCGTGTAGAGTCATCGCCAATTGCTGTTGAACTTCATCATAAGAAATGGCGCTAGCCTTGCCTGCCTCTGCTGACTCACCCCTTATCTGTCGGCTAAAATCGATTTGCTCCTTAAATTTATCGGCCGAGTTTGCGAGGGCGAAAACTGCATTTCGGTAACGCTCTTCATCGTCAATAAAGGCTTTGAACTGCTCGAGAACCTTCCGGACATCCTTGTAGCCACACTCAATCAGTTTTGCTGCATTCTCAGCAGTAAAGTTCAAGGAGGCGATAATACCGGCCGATTCTTCTGTTGGAACAATGTTCCAAAAGTTGACGTTCTGATAGGAACGTTGGTGTGTGAGCAATTCTGGGTTCCGATCCAGATAGATATTGATGATGTGGGTACAGCCGTGGATTTCGATCAGGGGTTTGAATGGTGCATTGTCACTGTATTTCCCTGGTAGAACGCCACCATCGTAGTAGCTGTTTCCGTCAATGATCACAGCATCAAAAATGACTGGAATAGCTGCAGAAGCCAACAGCCATTTTGCACATTCTTCTGGCGTTTTGCTGTTCAGCTGAGGGTATTCAAGCTTGCCCTGAAGGCGATTGAGTGCACATACATGAAACGGCAGAGCCTTAGGTGATATTTCATTGCAGGCCTCACTGGCCTCTATAAGATCCGCCAACCCTGATTGGTCAAAAATACCCTTGCCTTCAGTCAAGCGAGTACTGCCCAAAAGCACTTTCGCTGGCACACCCGGCAAAAGAAAACTACCCGCTACAGTCGCGAGGGTTTTGGCTAGTTCTTTTTTGTTGAGTGGCAGAATCTTTTGTGGCGCTATATCGAGCCAGAGTCTCTCGGCTTTGTTGTAATCGCCCTGAACGAAGAGGGCACTATTAAGGCCACCAACCGAGGTACCTGCTACCGCCTGAATGTTCCGATCAAACTCATACTCCCGAAGCGCTTTCCACACACCGATTTCGTAGGCACCTTTGCCTCCACCACCTGAAAAAACTAAACCAACCTTAGCCATCCAACAGTTCCTTTCGATGTTTGTGGCCCACAAACATGGTTCCACTGCCTAAGTTGTCGCGAACATAGTGCTTCAGTTGCTATGAAGGCAGCCAACTAATAAAACCGTAGATTACCCAAGCGCCACGACAAATACTGTCGCCTAACGATGCACTTTTCTTACGTATGGTCTGGATGGTGATTTAGATTGACATAGATTGGAAGGCTTGACGTGTAAGTTTTCTTTTCTTAACGACTGATTTCTTTACATAAAAAAATAATACTATCTTGTCTTGGTGCTCTATATCTGTGAATCGTCACATTGTGTCGAGTTCCTACTCAAAATTCCTGCCAATGGCGTACAATTGGCAGGAATTTTGAGCAAAAAACCCATCTATAAAACGATCTAATATTGATACATTTACAACCCATTTCCTTTACTTAACCGCACAAAACCACTCACTCATCTGCCCATACCCATAAACAAACGCCAGCTTGCGTGCCCGAGTCAGGCTTACATACACCAGCGCCCTTTCTTCATTTTCCCGCTGACGCCTGGTTACAGGATCTGCTGCCGAGTTCACCACAAAGCTCAGTGGCACCAAGCCTTGGTTAACCGATGCCAAAAACACAGCATCAAACTCCAGCCCTTTTACCCTGTGCATGGTGGCAAGGTTCAGTGAGCCTTCGGGTGTGTTGCCACTGCGGCCATCGAGGATGTGGCAAAGTTGTTGGCGGCTCTCGAGATTGCTTTTTAGTTCGCCTACTTCCTTGCGAGTGCGGGCGATCACGCAGCAGGCTTCCGGTGCCAGCTTGTTGTCACGGATGGCGGCGAGTATTGCATCGGCCTGTTCAGACATGGAGTTAAAGCTCCAAACTTCGGGCGTGGGGCCATGCATCAAGGAATGGTAGAACGTCTGGTTATCTTCACCACCGTCGAGATCGTCAACCGCTACCCCTTCCAGGATACCAACCGCCAGTTTTCGGGTTTCATCGGTGGTGCGGTAGTTCACTTTCAAACGGGCGCTACGGCCACGGATATCTATTCCGCACTGGCCCAGTACCACTTTATTCTTCCCATAGATTCGTTGGTGGCCGTCACCCACAATAAACAGATCGTTAGGAGCTGGGGGCACCAGGGCTCTAATCAGCATAAACGCCTGAGTCCCCATATCCTGAGCCTCATCCACAATCACCGAGCAAAGCTGTGGCCGAAGCTCAGGCTGTGCTTCCAGTAGATTGCGGGCATCACGGTAGGCGTCATCAGCCTCTTTCAGGTAGTTACTAGCCAGCAAATGCCGATAGCGTTCAAACACCGGCCAGATATCAACCCGTTGTTGGCGGTTCAGGCGCGTGCCGCGACCAATCCGAGAGGCCTTTTTATAGCCATCCACATTAGTAACAGACTGAGGCTGAATAACCCGCGCCCACTCTTCCTGGAAGAACGCCATACTCAAATCAGAGCTCGCAGGCTTTTCTGAGTAGGCCTGCTCCCACAGGTGACGCTCTTCCTGGCTATCCATCAACAGGCCGTAGTCGTAGCCTTGTTTTTTCAGGAAGCTGACCACCCAGGCGTCCAGGTTCATCACCTCAATGCGCTCGAGCGCATCCTGATTGCAGATCTTATTCAGGTTCTGCTGAATATCGGCTGCCAGGTTACGGGTAAATGTCGTAAACAACACTTTTCGATCAGCCGTAGCAACGTTTTCAGACAGCCATTTTGCACGGTGCATGGCTACTACGGTTTTACCGGTTCCGGCACCACCGAGCACACGTACTGGACCGTTTTTCTTACCGCTCACCAGCCTGCGCTGGGCTGGATGTAAAAACACTCGCCATTTTTCAAGGGATTGATTAAGCACTGCCTGCAGCGCCTCTTCATTGTCCGCAACGGCGAAATGAGCCTGGGATTCAGGGCGTGCCAATGCAGTATTGAAGTCCTCGGTATCCACTTCTTCAGGCGCAGCAGGAACAACCTCGTTATACGCCTCCTCAAAGTTGGCGCCTGCCATGAGCATGAACAACCCTTCATAGGCATCTGGTGGAACTTGTTCATTATCCCTAGCATTTTCAAGGTCTGCTTCGGTTGTCATAGCACGCACTAGCGCCAAAGCATCCTCTGGCAAACCTAGCTGTAGTAGCTGACGATCACGAATACTATCGAACAGCCCTGGCTGTTTCTCGGCTGCAACCTCGGCTGCTTCTACTAGCTGTTTCTCTTCAACCGTAAAAACCTGAACACTACCGGTGTTTGGGTTGATCTCCACCTTACGCTTGGCGCCCCACGCATAGGCGTCATCATGACGATCCACGTACAGCATCAAGTAGAGGTTTTGTTTTTCAGCTGCAGCCAAAATAATTCGCACATCCTGATTGACTCGAATAGAGCGTAACTTGGCGTCTCTACAAGCCGTCAATTTTTCATAGTGTAGGCCCCCGTGCTGGGGATCCTGTTGAAACTGCATAACCGCCTTGTTGGCCTGGCTTTGCTCATTGGGCTTTAGCTTTAACAAGCTGCCAAAATACTTATCAGAAAACGCAACGCTGACCATTTCAGGCTCCTGAATTCAATTTTTTGATAGCGGTTTCCAGTTCAGTCACAACAGTACACACCCGCCAACCATCTGCTTCCAAGTGGGCTTTACTGGCGATCTGGTCGTCTACATCTTTCAGCAAAAACGCAATTTTGTGCTCGTTAAATAAAATCTCAGCCTCGCCGACAATCTCCTCGCTAGCGTTCATCACCGCATCACCGACCTGGCATTCTGCAGGCCAGTTTATAGTCAGTGCACTTAACGCCTCTGCCAGCTCAGGATCAAGTTGCTCAAACCAACTGGGGGTGGAACCTGGATCAGTTTTTACCTGCGTCTTTAAACTCAAATCCGGCCACAACAATCCTGCAGCGGTACCGTCGTGCTTCGATGCCGGCGTCCAGGCATACATAACCGGCAGGAACTGTAATAAGTTCACCGCAGCCCAGAACCTCTGCCACTGGTACCGTGCAGCTTTTTCACTGCCCTGGCGTAAGTCATAGCACACCGACACCATGGCTTGGGTCAGATCGGCGGTCTTCAATAAGTTAGTACCTGCAATCAACTCCACAATCACAGCGGCTGCACCCTTGCCGTCTTGCAGTTCAACCGAACCTGCCAAAGCCACTGGGCTGGGGGTAAGGTCAGCAAATGCAGCTGGAAGCCCTCCCAAACTGTCCAGTATTTTTGCCTTTACCGTTTGGTCCGCCAGCACAGCAGCTGGCTGGCACTGCAAGGCAAAGAACATGGCCTGCTGAGCCAGTGCGGCAGAATCTTGCGTGCTCAGAAAGTGCATCAGCAGCTCAAAGGTGGTTTTATTCAAATGCTCGGCGGTGTTCCCGACGTTCGCCAGTTTTGCCAACCCAGCGATAGCAGAATGGTTCTGCTCTGGTGATGTCATCCCCGTAAGCAATGGAACATCCATCGCTTTATCACCCATCATTTTATTAACGTCGTACCAGTTCAACGACCACACCACAAAGCCTGCATGCATCAAGGCTTGCCGCTTGATCAGATCCTCACTGCCCTTACTAGCATGGAATTCATAACCATCCAGAAATATCGCCACAGGCCTCAACCCACTGCTTGCCGGCCAAAGTACAAAGTCTGGGCGACTGGCAAACTGCACGCCTTGACTGGCACCAAAATCAACTTGCGGCTCCATTTCATAAGCCATTGCCCCAATGGTAAGCCGGCAACCATGCTTCCCGCGGATAACATCTTGAGACACCCGAACCTTCTCGCCACCAACCGATTCGTGGCCAGAAAACGCTGCCAGCGCTTCAGGGAATCTCGCTTCCAGCTCGCTATCAATCCACGGATTCGCCGCCAGAGCGCTCAATGAATGGGTATCCTGAACCCACTGATGCCCTGCATCCACAATATCTTTCAGCATCTCCAGGGCCAGCTCTTTGCTGGTGCTTTCCATGCCGTAGGCGTTGCGATATTCGAGCAAGCAACGGTAGCAGCCATCCATAGTACCGTCGTAACAATCACAGCCATCCATAACGTCGTAAGCCATGCGGAACACAGACTGCATGTGCTCGGCTTTGCTCAGAAGCTCATGCAGATAACCCGTACCGCCGGGCACAGAGTCGTAGAGCACAATAAAGTGCCGGCGCTCATCGGTTTCACCTACCGGCTCACTTTGATAAGCCACCCGTAGGTGATCCACTTTGCCACCAAACCGACGTTTCAAACCCAACTGCAAAGCTGCCACAAATGAGTTCACTTGCTCTTCCGTACCACCGGTAGACAGCCTGGGAAGCAGAATACGCAGGGCTTCTGATGAGAACTGTCGATACAGGTAAAGGCAATTCTCAATGCCGATATCTTCCTTGCCATTGGCAAGCTTTTTGGGCCCCCGAGAATACCCACAGGTTTTCATGTGGTCCGCCTCCATCTTTCCAGAAGCAGCTGCACGGGTTTGTACAGAGCCGCATTCCTTACAGATGGGGAAGCCGGCTCGCTGTATGTGCTCACCCGCCACATCAAAGTACATTTCCTCCCCTTCGCGGCGGCCAAAGTTCACCTCTAGAAAGCTGGCAGAGCGGATAAACTCAAAGCCGAAGGGCCGGTCTTTGTCATCCAGAACCCAGGTGATGTCGATATCGGAGGGCTTGAAATCGATCAGCATCTGCTTGTTGAAAAATACCGGTTCGCGGTCATCGGAACGGTCATCAAGTTGCGCATCTTTAGCGTTGGTAAAGGCGTACACCTGAGTCATTTTCAACATCTTGGTGCGCGCGCTTTCATCCCCCCACTGATTAGTGTGACACCTTGGGCAGGTTTTATCGCTGAACCCTGAACCAGGCTGATCTGCAGCCGCGGAATAATGGCAGCGAGGGCAAAAACGCCAATCCTGAATATTGCGCCCTTTGGCCGTCTCTACCCGCGAAATCTTTACCTTGCGATTACCCGCGTAGAACACAGATTCCGGAGCCAGCTCTGTCAGGGCCGCCTGCGCGGGCCTTTGATACTCATACTCCCGCTTGATAAATTCACGCTCGGCGCCATCACCACTGCCAGCCTTTTTCTCAGAGCGGAAAATGACTGAGTGTAGTGTTGCCCCCTCTTCCGGGAAGGCGTAATTCGGCAGCAGGCCTTCGTCGGTAAAGAAGTTCAGGGTTTCGCGCTTATTCAAGCGAATGCGCATGCTGCGATAACCGGCTATCTCCCGCTCAAGCTCCGTTATTTCCTCTTGAGTGTGTTCATCCAAAGGCTGCTTGCGCAGTTGGTTCAGCTGTTTCTCCAGCTCTTTAATCGTGCCCGCCATTTGCTTGCGATCAACCGCAACCCGCCTTAACCGACCGAGCACATACAATCGCAAATGGTCGTCCTTGTGCTGCGGCCCGCCAAACAAATACTGGCGTAGCAGTTCCAGATCATCCTCGCTCAATTCTTTAGCAACGTGCCTGGCAAAACCGTCCCAAATTTCCTGCATCTCATGTTTAAGAAAGTTCAGCAGCGTATAGGGGAAGCGATCTTCCTGGGTTTTCTCAACCGCATCCAAAACCGGCTGCATGTTAGACGGTACCTGGTTGTCGCCTTTCGCCATGCGCGTCCAACAGTCCATGGCATAGGCCAACAATTGCCGCCGTAATACATGGCGAGCTTTAAGAAACACGGCCGGTGGTTCCACTGGCGTATCCAGCATTCGGCTTGGGTCTGCATAGAACACCAAATCATGGGGGCGGCCATTGGCTACGGTAAGCACAAAAGAGTTGCCATCTCGCCGCCCTCCACGGCCTACCCGTTGCAGATAGTTGGCCTGTGCAGGGGGTACCGAACACAACAACACGCTGGACAGATCGCCAATATCAATACCCATTTCAAGCGTGGGCGTGGCTGAGAGCAGATTGTATTCCCAGGGTTTCGTACCGTTGATAAAACTGTTCTCTACGCGAATACGATCACTCGACGCCAACAACCCCGTGTGCTCGTGCGCAATGACCCGATGAATCTCACCCTGCCGATAAAGTGTACGATACAAAGAGTCCCGTACTGGGGCCGAATGCTCATACACCAAGTTGGGGTGCGCGGCATTCAGCAAAGGCATTCCCTGCCAGTAATCCACATCGCTGGCTGGTACATGCATGGGCCGATACCCCGGGCATTCCACCGCCTGAACATCCACGGTAATGGTGAGCTGCTCTGGGTTCAGCACCCATAGTGTTACCCCACGCTCATTTATCTCCTGCTTCAGCAAGCCAGAAACGCATAGCCCGTCCAGCGCCGCTACAAGCACATGCTCAAGCTGCTTTCGATCCACCAAGGCATCGGGGTTCAGGCACGCCAGCCAGCGCTCGTACCAAGATTGCGAGGTGCCGGCATTCACTAACGGCTCATACCCTTCGCCCTTTCCCATTGCCGGGTACTTAGGCCTGGCAGAAGCCGGGCCTAAGGGCGGTGTATAACCCAATTTCATCAACAGAAACGCTTTACCAGATTGGTTGCGATAGGACTGAAAACTCTCAAGGCCAACGGCACCCAGATACACAAGGTGCTGCACAAGCCCTGTCATAAACTTCTGGGCGGTTTGTTCATCAATACGGTAACCCAGAGTGTTATCCACCGTTTGGGACCAGGCTGTAGCGGTGCTGGTTACCGTCTGCATAGGCCAGCCCAAGGCGGCAACGCCCAACCGGTTCAGGGAGCGCCCAACCTGTGAACGCCAACCAAGATCTTCCAGCAACTGCCACAACATGCGCTCGCGAATCTGTTTAAGCAGCGGCTTAGGCTCTTTTACCTCACCAGACTGCTCAAAATACTCAAAAGCGCCTTGGTAGCGCTTGTCTGGCGGCATGAATTCCCGAAGATAAGACGTTAATGGCAACTGCCCCTGGTGACCATCGTGATTAAGCCACCAGGCTTCAAACAACTCCGGCAGCTTCAATAGCGGAACCGGCCCTGGCTGGCCCTCCAATAATTGAGTCAATGCCATACGCACGTTGTTTTGCCAAGTACGAGCACCAAAAAAACCAGCCCGGTGAGTCGCATCTTGCACTGAGTCGCTGAATGTAAGCAGCTTGCGGTCATCATTGTCACGGCTACTGAATAACTGATGAATAGCCACAGCGCTCAAACTCGCCGCTCGAGCACCGAACACCACCAGTGCCGATTTCGCGGAACAGTATGGGCAGTTATGTTCATGTACCACACGGTTCACATTGCCTTTGCGAACCTCTTTTAGAAGATGCGGTTTACTCACCCGCACCAGTGCCTCATTGCCAGCCTGGCAGCCTTTGCAGTCGCCGCTATAGTCCACTCCCGCTGTTTTGCCACAGTCCCGGCACACCCGGAAATGCTGAAGCATTACCCCACCTATGGATTGTGCCTGGCCTTCCTGCCAAGGCAGCAACAGCGTTGTCTCTTCGTGGTTGCCAAAAAATGCGGGGTAAATCTGCGAAAGGTCTGCTTCTATAACTTGATCAGTGGGGTGGCCCTGCTCCATCCGTGTCAACCAAGCCGTTCCGTGGCATTCCCGGCATTGCACTAACGGTAAGCGAACTTGCTTTTGATCTTTCGGCGGCTGATCATCACCAAATGACAACAAAGGCGACTGGCGCGGGCGATCATCAATAGCTTCAAAACCCTGACCAGCCGGTAAACCCGCTTTTGGCTCACGAAGCGTTCCAACAATCCGCCGCAACTCCCGAGACCATAACTGCAATCGCAACTGCACAAACGGTTGCGTAGTTTCAGCGCGGGCATGGGACATCAACGCCAGCAAAGCAATCAGCGCCTGCTCGGGTTGCCTCTGAAACTGTTTGGGAATTTGCGCCGCCAAACGAGCGACCAAAGAACGAAATGTGGGCGTGCCCTTACCCTGACTCACTTGCCTCAACAAGTTCGCCAGCTGCCCGTGTTGCTTCAACTCGCTACCCAACGCAATGCGGCCTGCCATATCCGCCAGGTTTTCACTCGGTGCTTTGCTGAAATACAACTCGTAAGCGGTCTGTAAATACGCCTCCAAGCTCTTACCCAGCGCAGCACTTAATTCCTCTGGCCCAATCTCCGGGTTCAAACCCAAATAGGCCATGTTATCCAGAAAGTCTAAATCGCTTTTACGTTGTTCTAAAATGACCGAATTGGTACGAAAGGCGCTGGAAAAAATATCCGAGGCATAATCCAACAACCCCCGAATACTGGCATCCCCGCCCAAGGTAGCCGACGTACCCACGCAAATAAGCTGCTCCGCCGCCATATCAAATCTGGCCCGCAAACGCCGGATCAACAGCGACAAATCGGTGCCCTGAGCCCCATCAAAGGTGTGCAGTTCGTCTACGATCAGATAACGCAGGGTATCTGGCCCGTTGTTCGCCCACAATTTTTGGTCTTGCGGGCGCATCAACAAATAATCGAGCATTTTATAGTTGGTGAGCAGTACATCCGGCGGGTTTGCCCGCAGGGTATCCTTATCTGTAATTACCTGTTCCGGCCCCATGGCCTTGCTGCCATGACCATCACCACCCACAAACAACCCAACCCGCAGCCCTTTAAGGGCAGGCTGGCCATGAATAATCTGGGCAAAACGCTTGGCCTGATCCGTCGCCAATGCGTTCATCGGGTATATCACAATCGCCTTGATGCCCTGCGCCTTCTCGCGCTGGCAATGATCCAGAACAGGATACAAAAAGCACTCGGTTTTACCCGAGCCGGTACCCGTAGCGACCAAGGTGTTGGCCGCCTGTTTTTCAGATGCTAACCGTTGCCATGCTTCTTGCTGATGCGCATAGGGGGGATATTCGGTTGAAAAACCATTGAAGAAATCCCGGCCCGCAGTGCCCTCCATAAACGGCAGCCCTACCGACACATAAGGGCCTTTAATAAAGGCCTCGCCGTCTTGCTGCTCTTCTACTAACCGGTGAAACTCACCTTTGAAAGGCGCGGTTTCGGTTTCGTAACCGGTGACAATAAACTCGCGCAGGGCGGCTGAGACTTCGCTGGCTAGTAGGCCGGGGATCATGTTTTCTCACCATAGAGCTGAGTGTAAAAGTCTGAACACTCAACGGTCTCTAAGTATTTGAACGCTAAATCTGAATCACCATAGAGAACCAGAAGATTTCCGTACATCATAGAAAGGGCCTCGCACACAAACCGTTTCGCATAGGAAAAGTCAGGGAAATAGCCGAGCATAATGGCTATATCTTCCGCAGGACTAACGTCCCTCAAGCTATACTTTCGACCATCATACTCTGGCACTGCCACATCGTATTTTGAAAGTATTCTAGACACGGGTTCACCTAACACGTCACATGACAAAATCATCACCAAAAAGCCTTGATAATCAATCGGCAAATTCCCATAGGCTCGGTAATATGAAAGCACAACCTCATGGAGTCTCGCCTCCACCTCATTAAGAGAGAGATGATAAAACGTTTTTTCTGATTTCAGCGCAGGCTGGTTGAGAAACTTTCTGATATTTTCTTTGAATTCATATCCGAGTAGATCGACTTGCCTATTAGGAAATATTCTGTGTTGAAGCAGGTGAATATGTTCATGGGATATTACTGCATCCAACGATATCTGTGCTTTTTTGATAGATTTAGGCTTTACAACAATTTCGCTCTTCTGCTGTGTAATGGGAGAGAAAAATCCCAGCGCATCTTTACCTGTAACTGGCATTCTGTAAAGATGAATAGCTGTTTTTCCTAGCACGAAAAAAATAAATAGTAGAAAAAATGGAGAGATAAAAAACAACAGGAATAAAGTCCCAATTTTTTGTACTAATTTAAGATTTTTGAAGGTCGAAAAAAAGTCTTGTATCGGAGCCTTAATACCTTTTTTTGCATTCTTAACTATTTCAAGCATTGCTTTTAAGTTTTGATCTCTTATCTTACTGGAATCATCCTTAAAAACTCGAAACAATCGGGAGAGTGAGTAGTACTTATCTCCAATTCCAGATAAATAAATTATATCGAACGAGTATTTCAAAGCTCTAGTCGTTAACGGCTTTGGTGGGCAATCACCAAAATCCTTTAACAGCTGTATTTGGGAGCATGTTGGATATTTCTTGTAAATTTGCATAATTCCCCATAGCTGCTGAAAATAATTCAAATTTTAGTAAGCTAACTCTATTTTCTATCCCTGAATTCACGCAGAGCCTCCTCAAGTGTAATAGCCTTCCAAGCCATCGACTCTAGACTGCGTTTATCATCAGGATTACTCACAACGGCAAACTTCGCAGTGGGCCAGGCAATCTCCGATTCAGCAACAACTGCACCGCTGGCGCCAGTTACCTCATAACCAATTTCGGGTTTTGCGCTACCTTGTTTTTGATACAGCCTGAGCAAACCCTCAAAGGCAGAATCCACTAGCTCAAACAAATTGTCCCAACTCGTGGTGCTACCGATAATGTACTGAGCTTTGCGAAACTGCTGAATCGTCGCCATGTCTCGCCGCTTGATGTACATATGATCATGCAAGGGCTGCTTTCGATGGCAATCGGCGCAAAGCGCTTGAAGGTTTGCGGTGTCGTTATGCCTTTTATTTCCATCTATGTGATGCGTATGGAGCAGCGCTTTAGCTTGTTTTAAATCGACGTTGCAGCTTTCACAAACGAAATTTTTGCTTTCCCTGAACTGTGCCGAAACCTCTTTCCAGTTCTCGGCATAACCGCCCTTGTCTTCTATGAACGATTTCGGCAGATAGCGGAAAAGGGAGCTGTAATGAGCAAAGAAATTTTTCAAGTCAAAATTGGAAAGAATCTCCCCTTTGCGCGCAGGAGTCGAAACATACCCCTGATAATTCAGATGCTTCAGACAATTAATACACACTCTCAAGCGAGCACTACCCTCAACTGAACTGAACGTTTTCTTCGAATGACCGAAGACCTCGAAGTCTCCGGATGTATTAACCACGGCTCGATATCTTTGAAAGCGATTACGCTGCCTCATCTGCTCCAGGGTTTGGCAATCTGCCACATGCACTTTTTTGCCATCGAGGCCGCTCTCCAACACCTGATCGATGTTCTGCCCCTGGTCAGGAATATAGAGAACAATTTGAGCGCCATTACTGCTTAGTAACCCGCCCATAGTCTCTACGTCTTTCAGCTCAATTTCAGCGCCGCCCCCCCGGTTGATTATCTCAATAAAATCCGGCAACGGATCCGTTAAGGCGACATTCAGCTTATAAGGGCGTTCCGCAGCCCCCATTTTTTGAATTTGACTCCTTAATTGCTCAATGGGGAAATGCAGCTTCATCCATCAATCTCCAGTATCTGCTTGATGCGAATATCTGCATTTGAAATCACACGAAAGGTGACCCGACGGCTCTTATTAAAGTCCTCCTCACCATCAGCACCAATGATGGGCTTAGCGGAGGAAAAACCGACTGCCGCAACATGCGATTTAATCCAGTTCTGGTAGGGTTGAATGTCATCCAGCCTGTAGATATATTCAAGAACACTTCGGGTTCTACCCTGCGACAACTGCATATTGAGAAAGTATGCATCCGTGGGGCTAGTGGAACGATTCCAGATGCTGCTAGTGTGCCCTTCTATACGCACCTCATTGATAGAATCCTGGAACCCACTGAGAACGCCCATATAACGGGGAAAAAAGTTGCCTAGCAGCGCTCGATAGTCTTCGCTCAGCTCAATATCCCCGCGCCGGAACAGAACGTCTGGAGACTTAAAGGTAAATGTAAGAGTGTCCTTATCGATTTCGGCATTCCAGCGCGGTAAATCCTCGGCAAACTCTTCCACTAGGGCGTTATAAATATCGACCTGAGTTTCCTGGTAGGCGACGGCTACCTCCTTAATGCGATCTCGCTCAAGCAGTGCGTCGCGCATCAAAGCAATCGCTATAAACAGGAAAACCACCATCAAACCAGCCATCAGATCTGACACGGAGAGCCAGTGATTTTCTTCCTGTTCGGACGCCCTTGGTTTTAAAAAGTGAGCCATAATATTCCCTTATTAGGCCCGAGCCTGAACAACCTGATTCATTTGATCTACCAGGCCTCGATAGTCCTCGGTAAACTGACCCGTAATGGAAACCAGCGCTTGTCCCATTTGCTCCATAGAGCGATTGATCTCCGACTGCAGCGCCTGATCCAGAATTTCAATACTTCCCTCCACGGACTCTGCACTTCTGCGGATCGACTGTTCCATCGCTTCTTTCAGGCCAGTGACAAGGCTCTGGAACTGAGCAGCCTGCTGATCTGCCATTTGCTCTAAGTTGCTATTTAATTGATTACGCATACCCTCAAGCCCAGATTCAAAGGACTCCCTGCTGTGCGCCGCCTCCTCAACAACCGACTTACCGGATTCACGCAACGACTCACCAATTGATTTCGTTTGGTCGTTCATTTCAGCCGCTAGCGTGCGGAAATTACTGTGCAGATCATCAGCCATATCAGCGAAGAGCTGACTGGTTTGCTCGGAGCCCTTTTGCATCGCATCCGAGGTGCTTTGAAGGGATTGATTTACCTGGCGAGTACCGTCCGTAAATTCGGCCACACCCTGCGAGATGACTTCCTGATAGCTTTCGGTAACCTTGGTAATGCCTTCCACCAACTGTTTGGATGCGTCTTGGACACCATCCACCGTTAGACCGATCTGCTCTTTCAAAGAAGGCACAGCCTCAACAGCCTTGTCCCGGACATCTTTAAACGCTTCAAGGTGACGACCCAGCTCATCAACCTGATGCTGATTTACCGTCATGACTTCGCCCAGCTTGGTCATCGAGTCCGGGATTTGATTGGTATGCTCCTGAATTTTCGCAATCGCGGCTTCTGTTTCAGTGATCGCGGTAACACCCTGGGCATACTGCAGGGTCATATCACCAAGCTGGACTTTGTAGTTATCCTGCCATTCAACCAGCTTCTCAACAGCCTTGTTCAATTCTTTGAAGTTTTCACCAAACTGCTCGGTTAGATTATTATTAAAGTCAGTAATGACCTGTTTGAGCGCTTCAATAACCGTTTCCGTCGCAGACTTCGAGAGCATATCTGCAAAGTCCTGAAGTTTAATCCAGAGTTTTTCCTGAAATTCTGAAAACTCTTTGCGGGACTGTTTATCTGCGTCATTGATGTCCGACCGCATCAGTTTCATCTGGCCGGTAAGGCTGGACTCGTCGCCACTACCAATAGCCTGATTAAGTGCACTGATGCCATCGCGCTGTTCCCGCATAACGACATACAGCTCTGCCGCGCCAATCTGGTCTTCATCAATTTCCTCTGAGTCGGCCATATACAGAATGCCTACTGACACCAGAACTTTGTATACGATCGAGAGGAACATACCCACAAGGCTGGTTATAAACGCGGTTTTCATACCGCCCAGAAGTCCCTCGATGCTTCCATCAATATTTTTAACATCGAATGCCAGAAGCCCGGCGACGATACCGAAGAAGGTTCCAAGAATACCCAGCGTAGTGAGCAGCGTTGGCGCATACTGCGTGAACGAATGATGTTTATTCAGTCGTTTCCAGACACAAGCCAGCAAAAATACAAACAGCAACAAGCCAAGAAAAATATCTGTAACCAAACCAACCTCAACCGAGGCTACAGCGTTCTCCAGAGGTACCGAGAACATAAGGACTCCATTATTACTACGATGTTATAGAACAACACCAACTTGAATCCTTCAAAATGATTGCTCGTCCTGAGCTTGGCTACAGTTTCAAAATAGCTTTATTGAAATTGAAAACACTAAATTGCCGGCATGGCTTTTTCCTCTTCAGCCCCATTCCCAGGGTCCACACTTTCATACTTATCTGGCAATACCACCGAATTAAACACCTGCACACATAACGGTTTTACCTTCTCAAACCGAAGTTCAACTGACTCATGCTCGCTTTCGAGTGAGCCGGCAGAGCAATGAACAGCGATCATCCGATCTCTGTAGAAAAAACTGTACTGGCGTATTTTCTGATAAATCACCATGCCGGCACGCTCCTGTAAATGGCCAAAATCCATAAAATAACCTGGCAGATTTTCAACAGACACCATGCCGTAGTCTTCAAGAACACCCCCGCTGGGAACCATGCTTTCAATCTCGCCAGACTGCATCATTTCAACCACATCTGAGCTAGAAACATATACACCCTCAGTTTCGCGTACTTGCAGCATGATTAATTCCATGCCGGTGCCCGCCTCGCTTTTCCATTTCTGGACAATATGAGGTCGGTAACCCTCTGCGGTCTGCCATGAACGCGGCACCTGCATTTCCAAAACAACGCCTCTAGACTTGCCAGAGCCATCGGTTCGATATTTCTGCCGAAATCCTTTTGCAAACTCATCTGCGGGAAACTCACTAAACTTGATTGCCAGCAAAAATTCCAGAACCGGGCTGTGAATATTGCCTTCACCGCGACTTCGAACCTCCTCCAGAAAGTTTTTGGCCATCTCCCTGGTCAGCGGTTCATTATGGATTTGCTCGGTCAGCGTCTTCTCAAAGGCAGAACGAAAATTTTGATACTCAACGATCCCTAGAGCCTCTTTCAGCATTAGCTCTACCTTCGCCGGGATGTCACCGAACGCTCGCTCGAACGACAGCTGGGCGAGCAACGCCTCCCTCGCAAGGTCAGGATAGAGGACTGAAATTCTCTCCAGTGACATCTGTTGGCCAAACACAAAGCCGTAAGCCTCTGAAATTCCGCCCTGATTGCCTCTGTTCAGCTCAATAGAGTGGGCACTCGCGTTAAAAAGGAGCGCCATCAGCCAGATGCTTGCCAGAGATTTAATCATCACACTACTCACAAATAACCGATGACTTCGACGAATACGCCCAGCCACCCCAGCACGACGGAAATTTTGCGAGCCAAAGATCGCCGTGTACCAGCTTTGAAAAAAATCCTTTCGACTCCAGTCCGTTTAAAGCATTTTCTATCTCAGGCATTTACTAATGTCCCTCTGACAAATCCAAGAAGTCGGCTGATATTTTGGGGACCCGCATATCAAGCTACTTAAAGCTTCAACGACATCGTCCTTGTTTTCTGTTTTCGAAAAATTCTTATCATATTGTTAGTGAATCCAAAGTAGCTACCAGACTTCTCACACGCTCGTTATCTCGAGTAATTTGTTCACAACTCTCTGTAATTTGCTTAATGCCAGAGTCAAGAGCCACTATCGATCTTTCTCTTCCTGAAGATATGATTTTCCGAGCTTCGCCTAGAATTGAGGAGCCTATATCACTTGCTATACTCTCTACAGCCTGATGAGCGCCGAGAGATTGTTTGCGCTGCTCAGCATTAAGCTTATCTTGCTCAGCGGAGGCGCTATAAATTTCATATGCCGCTAGCACGGCCGTTAATGCCCAGTTGGCTTTACCAGCCCACCCGCTAAGTGTTTTCTCCCAACGGCCTTTAATACCCGGAAACTTAAATTTTCTCAATAAGAGAAGGCCGTTTTTTATCGTTTCAGTATTAATGGATTTAAAGCTTTGTAGCATCACTTTTTCAATGGCTTCACTTACCTGCGAGCTTCCACTATCAGCAGAAACATCCAGTGATATATTAATAGCTGCAGCCAATTCAGCATTGACCTCCTCACAGCGCTGCTGAATAAAATTACTAGTTGAAGCCAGAACAGTGTCGGCCAGTTTCAGAATTTCGCTTTCAGCTTGATTCTGTGATGAGGAATGGCCCATGGCACCGGCAAGTTCTGGCTTTAATCGTGCTACTTCAGAGCGGACGTGGTTGGCAACCTGACTATCAAGTAGATCATACTGACGAACTACTTCGTCGCGCTGATATTGTAGAGCCTCTAAACCTTCGACATCTTCGCCATTTTCTTTTTGTGATATGGCTTCTAACAGAGGACTGATAAGGCACTGATGAATGAACTTTCGCAGTCGATCAAGATAATGAAATTCACTGTCAAACGCTCTCAGCCAGTTTATGAAAACTTCTTCAAATTCAACAATACCCGAATACTTGGCAAGGTTCTCGGAGCCCTTGACTCGCGCTTTCATAGCTGTTTTAACATTTACCGGAATAACCGGAATTTCAGCCACCCGCTTCAAATCAATTTTAAACTGATTAGCGTATTGTGCCATTATTTCTGTTAAACGTGCAGACGCTTCTACAAGCTCTTCAGGGCTTAGCTCATGGTTATAAACAATAAAAATATTTTTACCACGTGCCAGCATGCTGAACATGCGATCGTAAACATCCTTTACATCCTGATCCCCTTGTCGGATAACAAAAAGAATCAGCTCTGAGCGATCTATTTGCGTTTCAGTAATGGACTCATGCTCAATGGGTGCGTTTACGCCAGGCGTATCAAGCAAATAACAATCGTTCCAAAGATAAAAATCAGCAACCGCTGTCTTTGGTATATCACCTATTTCAGCAACCTCTTTCTCCAACAATGCATTAATCATGCTACTTTTTCCGGCGTTATAACTACCGAAAAGCATTATCTGCAATAAAGACTCAGACTTCTTGGCCTCATATTCTTCTTTAAATACCGATACGGCATCGGGTCCCAAATATTGTTCGGCAACTTCCAACAGGCCAGCTAGATTATGATCTATTTTATTGATGCTGCTTAGTTTCATTCAAAGTGCTTCCTTAGCGCTATTTAGATTTTTCTCGAAAACATGAACTTCTGCCATAATATAGCTAGCACTTTTTTCCATATCTCTTAAAACTTCCAACCAGGGCTCGAATGCTCGCTTAACAATGCTCGGCAATTTGCTATCTAACTTATGTAAGGTTTCTTCAACAGCTTGAGTTGCATCCACTCCAACTGTCACTTTTTCCATTTCCGTCTCGACCAGCAACTGCCCACCGGCTCCTCCTAACAGGCCACCCAAGAGCCCGCCTACCGCCGTACCCACTGGACCTAGAAACGAACCTGCTGCCGCTCCCGCAAGCGCTCCGCCTGCTGAAATAGCAGCTTGCATGGCGCGACCAGTGACCTTTTCGTACTCGATTTCAATGTCTTTGAAATCACCCACATCATTCTCTTCAATCTGAACAAGAATTGTATCTACGCTATCCACAAATTTTTCTACAGAATAACGAAGCTCTTTGGCCAGTCTTTCACTGACCAGAGTATTGATTCGGCTGGCTAATAAGGCCCTATCTCCGCTGTCCTTCAACTCCTCAGCCCAATCAGTAACCTTTTCCGCAAGTTCTTGCCGTAGTTTCGTCAAGCCTTCTTGACTGTGCTGAACAGCCGCTTTTTTTTCATTGGAAATCAGCTTCTCTAAATCATCTACAGCAGGCAAAAGCAGGTCATTTACAGACTGAAGTACAGAGCGATCCAGATAGTTAATAATCTGCTGTCTTGCTTTGCGTGGTTTATAGTCTCCAGCGGCTGCAACCAACTCCGCCATGCGCACTTCGAGCTCAGCAAGGCCACTTTCCTGCAAGCTATGAGAGTCTCCGCCAGACTGTTTGTGGGCGTGCACGGAAACCGAAAACGGCTGTTTGATCTTTGTTTGATCACCTAGTTTCTCGGCTGCCCTGCGAAAAACGTCGTCTTCTTGTTCTTTTCGGTTTTCTAGTGTTTTATTTATCAGAATACTGGTCAGGTTGCCGTCTTCATCGCAGTCTTCTTCTCTTGAGTCACTGCGAGTAATAATAGGTAAAAGAGGCTTATCGCTCTCCAGTTCGATTCTAAGGTCGTCAAGCTCTTGCACCTGGCCCGGCGAAGTCGACGGTGTTAACCATAGAACAGCATCGGCACTGTCGGTAAACAAGCGTGTAAGCTCACCATTTTCATCGGTCACAGAGTGCAGACCTGGCGAATCCAACAATACAAGATTGTCGCCCAGTTCCACTCCCTGAATTCTTGCAGTTGTCTCAGTAACACCTTCACTGAATGGTTCTGGTGTATATCTCCGCACGCCGTCTTCGAGGTAGAAAAACTTAACCTCGTCCCTTTCAAACAATGAAGCAACGTAGTTACACAAGGAACTCTTACCCGCATTTACTTTGCCGAACACAAGTAATATCACTTTGTCACCAAAGTGCTCTGATAAAGCCCGAGTAGTTTCGCTAGCGTCCCAATCCTGAACTGATTTTCGAATAACAGAAGATATCTGCCGCTCAACTATATTGCCGGCTTCCGCAAGAGGGTTCTTGCTCCTTAAGCTATCGCTCACCGGGCTTACCCGGGTTACGTTTTGAACGAAATCATCGCGAATTTTCATCAGCACATTTTCTCCTGCGCTGATCTTTTCGAAAGATTGGCTAAAATTCTCTACGGCATTAACAAGCGGGTTACTTGAATTCGTCATCTATCATCTCCAACAGCGCCATTGCGTCTTCCAGTTCACTCAACTCCGACTCAAGTTTTTCGACAGCCTGCTGTTTTGTTTGGTACTTGTCAGCTAATTGCAGCAAAGATGAGGCAAAATCCGTTGTTTTCAGGGTATTGTTCCAATTGCTAACTACTGGTTTGAGTTTTCCAGCCAGCGCATTCGGATCAGATGGTCGATATTTCTGAGCTAAATTTAATGAAATGCGGTTAGCATACTTCTGTAAATCTTCTTTTTTCGCTTCAGTTTCTTTGTGTTCCCGGGCTCTTTCTAGTTCTCGTTCCTTTTCACGCACACTGCTGTCAGAACTCCCAGATGAGCTTTCACTTGCCACCGCTGCTGTTATTGCTGTAGCCACTACAGCAATCGCGCCACCAATCAACCAAGGAATTGCCATGCCTTCTCTCCCTTACACCAAATCCAATTTCTTAGCGTGGTCCAGAACTTTTTTGCCTGCATTCTGAATATCCCGCTCAAAACCGTTTTCAAATTTTTCAACGTCACTGATTGCGCTAGTTAGTGCCTTTTTACGATCGTTTAGAAGTTCGTTCATTTCTACCCGCGCCTTTCTAACTAACCTCTTTCCCTCTTTCTTTCGCAGCTGAGCAACCTCAACTTTCAATGATTTCAAATAATCAAGGAACTCAGGAATACCGCTGGCTTTAACAAAACCTGGCTTCTGCTCTTCAATTCCTCGCATATAACGCAAGGCTGACACTTTTGAAACATTCAGATCTGGCAGCTGCTCGTCAATCTTTTTAAGCACCTGCTTCAAATCTTCAGAGTTTACCTGGTCAATTTGCGTAAGCACCAGAACCAGCTTGCTTCGGTAGTTGCTATCTTGACGCATCAGCTGTTTGTATAGCTGCATTTCGCTGCGATCCAGCTCACCGGCTTTTACGTTATGGATCAGGCATAAAATGTCAGCGCTTTCCAGAGCTGCTGTCATAGCGCGGCGATCATCTTCACCGTGTACATCAGCATCCAGACCCGGCGTGTCTATCCAGGTGACACCATCATGGCTGAAATCGCTTACCGCGATGGTCTCTCGCTTATCTGCAACCTTAAATATTTCCTGGCCAATCAAAGCGTTCAACAAAGTACTTTTGCCATGATTGTACTTACCAAATACCGCTATTTTTGGTTGCTCTGCCGCGTTTATTAATACCGAAATCCGACGTATATTGGCCTTAGAGCTTGGAAGCATAGCTTCTAACTCGCCAAACATCTCACTTGACATTTCATCCCAGCTTACATTTTTCAGAGTCATAGCTTCACTCTCCAATCCAGCGGTAAACCTGCCGCTTCCTGCAATTGATTGCATACTTGAACATTGCTGCGGTAATACTCTTCCAGTGTCATTCTGTCGCTGGCGAATACCTGATAGCCCTCATCGACGCGACAGGCTACCGGCCGGCTGTCGTACACAGTACAACCAACATTCGGCTTATAATAAATACAAACCCCGTCACCACGGTGGTAATTTTTTAACATCTCCACCTTGCCTATGTTTTGGCAACAAAGACCACAGCGCGTGCAGGGAAAGCTCATAGGTGAATTAAAGCCTCACCCTGAATAAACAGTGACAAAATGCTCTTTGCCCATTCTTTGTAAACAATCGCAAGATTTGGATTTAAACCAAAGCGTTCGACTATTTCGTTAATTGTTATCTCTTCAGCGCTGTGGAGCTGCCCATCGGAAAACACGAGCGCCATTAACTCCAGAAGCGCAATTTTTTTGTGACCGTCGTCTTCAAACACCTCTAAAACATCATCCAGATCAAAATTATCAGGATCGTATTCCACGTCATCAATCTGCATCTCCATGCAGTATTTATCGATGATGACTCTCTCTTCCTTACTAAAATCCTCGTCAATATTAGCAACATGATGAGCGAGCGTCAGGAATGCCTGTTTTTCCTTAAGCGTTAATCTATTTAAAAACATCGTGATTTCCTCCGGTTATTTAAACTTTCCATTCTGGATATCATTGCCCTGAGCGCTAAATACTTCCCAAGCCACCCCATAATCCCCTTCCCTATCCGGCTTAAAGAACGGCGCTTTATACTCCACCGTTCGCTCGGTCGGCCCGCCGGGGAGGGTGTCGTCCATATAGGTTTTGTAAACGCTGCCTTCTTGCAGGTGCTGGATGTCTTCCCAGCCGAGGGCGGTGTTTTGTTGTTGGTTTTCGGGGGCGTTTACGCGGTAGTGGGTGCCTTCGCTGAGTTCTTTTTTGCTGGCTTTTCGGGGCAGGCCTACGCCTACCAGGCCTTTGCTGGGGGTGAAGACAATACGGCCGTTCTGGTCGTAGAAAGTTTCCGCTTCGTACTGGCGCATCACCGGGAACTGCACGCGATAAATGGTGAGCAGCTCTTCCAGCGTCAAGCCCAAGGCTTGGGCCACCAGCACGTCTATCTCCACCAATGCCTGACGGCGGGCGTAGTCATTGCGCAGGGAATTATGCCGCTGCCATGCTGGAGTCAGCTTAGTAAAAAAGTCCCGCGGCAGAGCGGTATCGGGCACGGACTCGGCGCAGGCCCACTGCTGCTGGCGGAAACTGTCCTCCCAGTTGGATTGCCAGAGGTCGGTGTAGTGGTTGGTGAGGCAATACAGCATTAATCCTCTAAATCTAATACGTCCATCACTAATGAGTGGCATCAGCCGTAATACTGATTCGTAGAGATCACCTTTTCCCGTTGTTTTCAACCAAAAATCAAAAATCAGTGACACACACGTGGTTCCGAAGTCCAACAATGCTTTTTGATCTTTAAAAGTCGTTGAGATAACTGGATGAATATGCGCTACACCTTTGGGAGCAACCATCCCCAGTAAGGTTCTCTCACCTGACTGGCTGAGCTGTCTTCTACAAAATAACCGATAATACTCCGTCACCAACTTAGGTTCGGTTTCGCCCTCTTCCACCCAAGACACACGGGGGGTGCGATCGCGGTAGGTAGCGGAATCACAGGCGGGCATGTAGTTGCTGCGCGGCAGGTAGTCGTCCGGCAGGGTTTGCAGGTCGAGGTTGTCGTAGGCCCTGTGAGTTTCACAAACACGTTTGGGCGTCTGGAACATCGGATTGCCAACAAAGAAGTGAGGACCGGAGAGGACCCACTGCTGCGGGCTATCCGGAAAACGGGTTTCCCGTTTGATGGTGCCATCCCGCTGGGCATAGGTCTCATCGAACATGACCGTGGAATAATATTGACCCTTCAGATCCCCCAATCGTCGGGGCTGGGCAGCAAATTTTTCCAGCACCGCGATCAACTGACGGGCGTGGAGCGCCGGTAAGCGGGCGGCCAAAGGGTCGGTACCGGCCTCGTCATAAAGCTGGGCAAACAACGCCAGTTCCTTTTCACCAACGTCAATAACTCGATCAGGATGGCCGACCACATTCCACTCATCCCGCTCATTTTTGATTCCGCCGACCAAACAACCACTAACAACCCCCTCGTAACAACCATCTACCGTTGAGGTTACAAATAGATTAGCAATATTGTTGAAGCCCACTTTTTCTCCACGAGCACCATAAATATTGACACTGAATTTGTTCCTATTACCAATAGGGAAAAGGCCTTTTTCATTCTGAAACTGGAAATGGGCCCGCAACCTCGTATACACCTCCCGCCGGAATCCCCCGCCCTTAGGATCGTCATAGATACCTTCAGGATGAAGAAAGCCGCTGACCCCCTGAGTATTCATATGGGCCCAGGCCACCGGTAAAAAACATTTGTACAGATTGGTCTGCACCCCTTTCAGCTGCGGGTAGTTCTGGGTGGCGTTAAGGAAAGCCTGCGCCCCCTCCGCTTCGGCCAGTTCGGTAAACCAAGCCTGCTCCAGTTGCGGATTGCGAGTAAAGGCGGCCTCCCGCTCTTGGGTCAGCTTGGTGGCGCTGAGCTTGTGCAGTACAAAGCTGGGATTGTAATCGCCCAGCACCCCGCCCTCCTGCCATTCCACCTTACGCCACGGCGGGTTACCCAAGGTGATATCAAAGCCACCACGGCGGGCAAAGATGTCGGCAAAGGCCAGCTCCCAGTGAAAAAAACGGAACTGTTGCGCGAGCTGGTTCGCTAGGTTCAGGGTATTGAAAAACGGATTTTTAAACAGTTTTTCTAAGTTCAGCTCACCGCGCTGGTTGCTCACCTCGCGGGCGGCTTGGGTTTCGGCGCGCAGGGTTGGCTGGGGGGCCTCAGCGGCAAACAGATCGTCAATAGGCTTGGCAAACAAGTCGCTACCTGTCTCTGCTGTCTCTACTGTCTGTTCAGATGCAGGCTCTGATACCGGTGATGCCCCTAACAGGCTCTCCTGTTCTGGGGCAAAATCGAAGGTGCCGGCACTGTTAAGAATGGTATTCAGGTCAAACAGCCATTTCTGCCGATCGGGTAATTGATCCACCTTGTCCAACGGCCAAAACCAGAGGGCGCACCAGTAATCCATGGCCAATTTCAGGCGTCGATAGGGCGAGGCGATACGGGCGTGGGTGTTAAAAATGCCGCCGGTGCGGATGTCGTCTTTTTCCCGCGTACTGGAGTAGTGTTCCTCCACCGCCGGCTGTCCCCACAGGCTGTGATCATCTTCGGTGCGGGCACGGTCATGGGCCAGCATCTGGGTATGTTCACGCCACAAACGATCGACGGCATCACTCAAGCCTTGCAGAATCTGGATTTCACTGTCATCCAGTGGCGCACAAAACTTATTTTTCCACGCTTTAATCGCGTTAAAAGCATCGGGGCGCAACTGTTTGGCGGTTTTGTCTTTGTAGCCCACCATGCCGGTGTCAGGCAGTAAGAAGTGGTAGATTTCGTCTGCCTTACGGCCGCCGTTAGCGGGATCAAGCAGCGTTTCCGGTGACAAACGCCGCGGGGCTTTGTTATACCACAGTCCCTCTTTGGCTTGTTTTTTCAAGGCGCTGGCCGGATACACCTCACGGCGGGCACCGGTGAGGCTGTTACCACTGAAGAGTTGATAGCCAAACCAAGGGACGTTATGGCCACCACTCAGGGCGTTGAGCCAGAGGGAGACTTCAGCCAGCTCGACGGCGATGGGGTTAAGATCCACCCCATAGACATTGTGGTCGGCGATGTGCATCTTCACCCGCTGCAATTCGTGCTGGTAATCCTCATGGGGGATGCGCTGGCCTAACTCCTGCTGTTTACGGGTGAGGTAAGCTTCGGCCAGTTGGTTAACCGCTTCGTTCAAGAAGGCGGCGCTGCCCATGGCGGGTTCGCACACCGTTAAGCCAAGTATCTCATCGGCGCTGACGTTATCGGTTAAGCGCTCTTTTAAGGTGTATTTCACCAAGCTTTTAGTGAGCACCTCGGGGGTGTAATAACTGGCGGACTTTTCCCGATCTCGCCCCGCCATGCGGTAGATAAATTTACCTTTGGGGTGCAAACGCAAACTCAGCTTGCCGTCGACGTTGTCATACACCCGCTCTTTATCGTCGAACTGATCCAGCTGGCTCTGGCTGACAAAGTAACCGGTATCGAGTTCATCCGGAGTGATATTTTTCCCTTTGGGGGCGACTTCGTAGAGATCGTCGGTGGCGAAAAATCCACGGTAACTCAGCAGAGCTTCATACACTGCGCCTAATTGGTTGATACCCAATTGGGTGTAACTTACCCGCCCGCGCCGTTTTTTACCTGTCGCTGGCCGCGTGAGCGACATGCTTTGAATCACCTGTTGCAGGGTCTCGTTACTGAACACGACCCGGTTGAGCAACGGCGTCTGAGCTGGGTCGAACAGATGGCTATCGAGCCCTTTCATGGTGAAGGTGCTGGCGGCCCCTGCCCGGGTATGATCCGCCTGATGGCTGCCTTCGCGGCCGCTATAGATCAAACCGAACATGCGTTGCAGACTATCGTGGAAATATCGGCCACGACGGCTCTCATCGGTGGTCAGACGCACACTTTCGAGATCACGCAGGCTATCGAGGCTATAACCCTGACGCCAGGTTTCATCGTTGGGTAAGTAACCGAGTTCTGGCCGTGCCTCAATGTAAAACAGAAACAGCGTGCGATACATATAACGCAGGCACTCTTTAGAGAGCTGATCGGGGTCGAGGGCGTTGCTGCCACTGAAGATCCCCTCTTTACGTTCGCGGGCCTGAGCGATCAACTGTTCGGCCGCTTCATTACCGAGTAACTCAATCGCTTGCCGCAGGGCGTATTTCAGGTCATCCGACACGGCAAAGGCGTGTTTGTGGCTGTTTTCATCCAAACTATCGAGACGACACTGGCCCTGCTTACCCGCTTCATCTTGGGGCGCGAGGCTTTCCCGATGCAGTAGCACCGCGGTGGCTTTGAGGGTTTTATCATCACGACGACCCAGAATCTCTTCCCAATCAAACCGTAGCATACGGTTTTGCGACCATTTGTAACGGTCGATCAGAATGCCCTGACGGTCGGATAACAACAGCACCCAACGGGGTGGATTATCCTGCTGAAAAACCGCGTCATTGAGAATGCTATACCAAGCGGTGTTTTTGAGTTTGTCGTGGTGCGGGCCTGGGCCAACAAATTGATGGCTATGTAGCGGGAGCGACAGTGGATCTTCACCATCATTGTGTTTATCCAGTGCCCCCAGTACCCAGAGTTGATCGCCCAAGGCCGACAGCACTGGCAGTTCGACATTGGGTGCGATTTCACGATTCTCTGGCTGATAGGGGATGCCTAATACGGCGGTCAGCTCTTTAAAAAACTCCCGCTGCAAACGAATACGTTCGTCGGCATGGCGCTCGGTCTTAAGCTTATGACGCAGACCGAAGTAGCTCTGATTGAGATTGCGCAAGGCGCGATGGGGTTGCTGCGGCTGGGCTTCCCACGCTTTGATGGTCTCGGCAAAATCCCCCTGAAACACTTCCGACAGATAGTGGGCGCTAAAAAATTCGTTCTCATTGGTTAAACCAATAAAGGTGGCGACAGTATCCTGAACGGCCATCTGGTGCTACTCCTTTGCCCTACCCGGGCTGCTTAGTCGTTTTCCCGGGTAAACACGGCGATGATCTGGATGAAGGGGACCGGCTCAATCGTGAGGGTGTCCCGCACCCAGTTTTCGTAGTCGTTAAAGACCCGTTCGATACGGCTCAGGCGCTCTTCTTTCTTGGCGGCCTTGAAATGCTCGGCCTGGGCTGAGCCTTCCAGCTGAAGATTTAACTGCTGGACCTGCCGGCCTTTCAGGGCTTCTAGTTCCTGGAGCTGCTGCGCCAATTCAGTTTGTTTTGCGGAAGTGTATGCCTGCTGGTGTTGCTGCATTTCGGCCTTCGCAGCCTCAATCACCGGACTCCGCGAAGCCTCCAGCTCTGATAGATTAATGGGCTGAGCACGGTTCGGCAGCTTGGTGTTCAACTGCAGCCGCTGAAGCCATTCTTCGCCCTTCTGGAACTCAACCACCGAACCGCTCTTGCAACGGATGGCGAACCATTGCCAAATGACTGGGTGAGCCTTTCGGTTAGGAATAAGCCCGCTAACAAGAAAAACAGCCTCACCCGGTTGAAGGGTGCCACTCACCTGCGGTGAATCCGGTAATGCCAGTACCGGCGCGCTGTGGCGAGCCACCTGGGCCAGCAGTTTGTCCTCCAGCCATTGAATGGTTGGGTGTTGGGGCCACAGATAATGAAGCTTGGGCCAGGCGTTTTCATCCTGGCGGCTACGGCGGATTTCATCTTCAAAACGCTGTTTGTCGGCGGTGAGCACCATGCTGCCGCTATCTGAGTTGATTTCTGGCGGTAAAAAGCGAAAACGGTATTCCAGATCGTCCGGCGGCGTAAGGGTGATGGTTTGATGTTCCTGGTTAACGGTAAAGCTCACCTGCCTGCGCTCGCGGTTAATCGCTTCCAGTGCTTGGCGGGCAAACTCAAAATCACTGGGGAACAGGCTGTAGCGCTCTACGGTTTGCGCCTCCACTTCTTGTTCAGGTTTAGGTTGTGATGCCTCGGGGTTGAGGAACATGGCCAGTAAGTCATCGCCTTCGTTGCTGTCGTCTGGCTGGTACTGCTCATCAAACGCTTTTGCATCGGTGCCGCTGGCCATGGCATCTGCCGTGAGACTTTCTTCGGCTTCCGGATCATGGACTTTCATGAATGTAGCGGGATCGCCAATGTTCTTGTATGCCTGCTCGTCCTTCTCTTTCAGAATTTCGAGAATCCGCTGATCACCCTTCACCGTGGGATTGTCGCTGCGGTTAATCAGATAGGTGATGATTGGCGTTTCTGTCTGGCCATAACGATCCACCCGGCCGTTGCGTTGCTGGAACACCATGAGCGACCAGGGCAAATCAAAATGCACCAATCGGTGCGACAGGTAATGCAGGTTGATACCTTCGCTGGCGACATCAGAGCAAAGCAGCACCCGCAGTTTGCTTTCCTGTTTACCGAAGGCTTCGACGATTTCCTGCTGCTCGATATCGCTCATGCCACCGTGCAGAATTTGTACAGTTTGGTCTTTCAGCTTGAGGTCGCCCATCATCTGGCTCTGCAGCCAGTTCAGGGTTTCAATGCGCTCGCTGAAGATGACCAGGCGGTCTTCGGTATCGGTTTTTTTCCAGCCAAAATCTTTGCTGTTCAGCAGCTTCAACAGTTCCTGATATTTATTGAAGTGAGCCGCACCCACATTGCGGAGGGACAGCAACAGACTGTTTAGGGCTTCAATCTCCTGATGCTCGTCTTCGCTGGTTTCCTCTTTGTTTTCCAGCTTTTTAATGCGTTGCTCGACAGACACCTGGGCAGCTGCCGGGGAGCTGAAGATGGACTTCTGGAGGCCGATCCGCACCAGCTGGCCATTGCGCTCGGCATTATGTTCACCACGGTAAGTGAACGGCACATCCAGCAAGGCCTGGTAAGCCGCCTCTTCTTCCGGAGAGGCATCCAGGTAGATGTCGTTCACGACCCGCTCTTTGAATTCCTGTTGCACCTGATCACGGATATCCTTCTTGAACCGGCGGATGACCAGGCCTTTGTCACGGAAGTCTTCTTTCGCGTAGTCGTCCGGATCGGAAATGGCCGTGGGGTCCAGCATGTTCATCAGGCTGGCAAAGCTGCGCGCCTTGCCGTCGTGGGGCGTTGCGGAGAGCATGATTAACGTATCTGAACGGCCGGCCAGCAGTTGTGCCAGTTTCGCTCGCTGGGAGCTGCTACCGCGTTCAGCCACGTTGTGGGCTTCATCGATAACGATGATGTCCCAGTAGGCCTGCTCCAGATGGCGACGGTATTCGTTGTCTTGCTTTAGGGTGTCGATGGAGATGATCGACTTATCAAAGTAGTAAAACGGATTGTGGTTGCCGGGGATGTTGTTACGCACCCGCTGCAGGCCTTGGGAATCTAACCGGGTAAGCGGAATGGTAAAGCGGTTCCACATTTCCTTCTGGAACTGGGTCATCATGCTTTTGAGGGTAAGCACGAGAATGCGCTTGCCCTTGCCACGGCGCATTAGCTCCGTCATCAAAATACCGGCTTCCAGCGTTTTACCCAGGCCCACAGCATCGGCAATCAAAATACGCTGACGATTTTGTTTAAGCGCTTGCAAGGCAGGATCCAACTGGTAAGGAACCGGATCCATAGCAGCCTTGTGGCCCAGGTGAATGCTCTGGTCTGCAGGGGTGATCTGGCGTAACTGGGTTTCGATGAACAGACGGCTTTTTTCAAAGCCGGGGCTCATGTCTTGTTCGAAGCGGGTTTCGGCTGGGTCTAATACGCGAATGGCACCCGCGGCTTCTTCCAACTGGGTCAGAAACTGGGCGCTTTTGCCGCTCACCAGTTCAGACAGACCATCTACGGTGAGGATATAACCGCCATCGTCACAGGGGTCTGCACGGCGAACGATCCATTCACAATCCCGTACTACAACGCGCGCACCTGGTGCGTAGAGTGCTTCCATTCCTGGCCCCTGAGAGATTCCGCGGCGACTGTTTTTCGTTCTGACGGGATACTAACTAGAGGCCCCGACATCCTGTGTCGCTTTATATGGAATTACATTTTGTTTATGAATAGGATGATGCGGCAGATTGATGTAAAGGGAAAGGGAGGGGCTGTAAAATCTTGTTATTTAACTGTTTGATTTTTTTGGTTGTTTGCATAAGTGAACTAATTGCGTGCTTGGTGGTCGTTGTTGGTTTTAGAGAGGCCCTTCTCAGGGCCTCTCTACTTACCTTAGATATGACCTGCTGTAACTCTAATCATATTCGTGTTCTCGCAAACTGCATTGCACTCATTAACCGACGACTAGCTTCAAACGTGTCTACAAAACGTACCGCCAGAGAGTGGTCCAGTTCATCCACAGCCTCTTTGAGTGCTAGGGCCGGGGTATGGAGGTCCCAAAAAGGATGTACGATCACAAACGCCTCGTGTGATTCCGGGTTGCTCTTATCGATTACCGCAGGCAGGTTGATGCGCCCAATGGATATCAAACTGCAATGATCTGGATTCAGGCGGCGGATGTTCTCAGCCGCCATTTCTGCTTGGCTGCGCCAATCCTCTAGTTCTGGATAGCGATGGAATTCCCCATCGAGTCCCGCTTTGTATGCCGGGTCAAGCATAGCCCGAAGAAAGCCAATGCCAAGTCGCCAGTCGAGTAAGCCGTGATAGCCCCGGTTACCGTACCGTTGGATACAACGATAACAGGACCGGATACATTCCTCTTTGTGAGTGAGCTCGAAGAAAGCCCCAGTCATCGCATCGTTGGAATTGTCGATCATAGAACGGATTAACTCGACAACGAGCGGTTCAGGCCCTTTACCTGCTTTAGCCAATCGACGGCAAAACCCTGCTCCGTTTACCAAGGTATCCGCAATTTGTAGGTATGGCTTCCCATCGCGTAATCTTGGTTCAAGCGGCTCAAACTCTTCAGGTGCAATATCCATCGCCAAAGACGCTCTTTGCACGAGCATATGGGTTGCACTTAATGCAGCGGCTCTCAGGCTAGTCCCTGACTGCTTTCTTGGCCCAATACGACCCATTGAAAGCCCACTGCCAATACTAAGCATACCTACACTGATCGCATCGGTTCGCTTACTGGAGAAAAGTCTGACTTGCGCCGGGGCCGGTCCTTCTGGCTGCTCAATCCAGTGTTCGCGGCTTTTCGCTTTCTCCGCGAGAATGGCTTGATTGGGCAGCTCGGCGATAGATCTGAACCCCTTCACTGGTACGTACACTCGGCTCTGTGCCCGGGTAACGATTTCATAGCTTTCAGGCTCTCCCCCTACTGCAATCGGGCCGCGATTACGCCTTATCACATAGGCCTCCGTTCCGCTTGCAACGGAGAGGTTGGTATCCCTGACAACAGTCGTTTCCATAGGCTTTATGATTGCGCCAGTCTCACGCCTTACCATGCTTCTAGGTGGCTCTGTGCCATCAGAAGTTCTCGGTATGAAGTCTGTACGAAATGCGGCTGGTGAGAAATAAAGTTCAACATTTTCAGCGGGAATGTTTTCACCGCAATCATTGCAACTCAGGTTTTTTGGCTCGCTGTCACCGGCCGTTCGATTCAATGCGCCACAGTTTGGGCAATCGGCAATGCCTGCTTTATCTGACCACCAGCTTTCATTGGGCGAAGGCACAACCTTGGGGCCGCCCTTTGACCGTTGCACATAACCTAACTGATCTGTAAACCCGATGCTTTCATGGAGTCTTTTGTCACGAACGACTACTTGGCCGGGTGCAAACTCATAGATCGCAACGTCGATTTCTCTGTCGACCAAATCCCACTCAACGCGTTCCTGCCCAGCGGATTTAAGCCCGAGGTACATAGGGCGAACCCTTGTTGGCATACCGAACATAGGCAACAAACCGCTTTCCGCAAGGAACTGAGCCAACCCGATATCTCTTCGCGCACCTTCAGCCTTCAAGTCCATTATTTCTTTTATAATGAGTTTGGGTTGCATGTACTCACTCAAAGCTTCGCTTCTTCCCGGTATACCAGCCCCCAGTACACTACATATCTCGTCAGATACATGGATCGTTTGTATTAGCGCTGCCTCCAAACGCACTGGCCAGCCACTGTTCTGCTCATAAAAATTTCTTGCCGGAAGATACTCACCATGGATATCTGGGGGCGCCTGATCTCCAGGAAACTCTGCCCCATCCTCCTGGCGCAGGAGCTCAAAGGCTTTAGTCAGCCACGCCTTACGTACCAGCCGTAGAGCTATGTCTATATGATCCTGAGTGAGGAAAGGTGGCGGTGGTGCATCGCCGGTAATTGCCTCTGGGTGGCGAAAGTAGTGCATGTCGTGACTTCGTCCACGGCACAGTGTCATGGCCAAGGAAAAGGCTTGCTTACGACGCCCGGCCCGGCCAACGCGCTGCTGATAATTGAATCTCTGGGGGGGCATATTCGCCTGGTAGACCGCTTGGAGCGAACCAATATCGATACCCACTTCCATTGTTGTGGTAACCGAGAGCAGGTCTATTTCCTCAGCAAGCCGCTTAAGGCTGCCCACCTCTTCATCCAGGAATATCCCCTGAAAGCGACGCAGTCGATCCGCGGGCGAACTGGTCTGACCTGTCAGCTCTTCGCACCGAAGCCTGAATGAAGACTGCTCATCTGCAAGCGCTTTTTCCAATCGCAAAGAAATGTAATTCCGGCGGCGTAAATCATCTGCAGTAAGATTAGGGTTTTTAGACAGGCCATCATGGCAGCGCGTACAAACACCCGTCCCACGATGCAGGTGCGCCCTGCCACAGGTTTGGCATTCAAACACCGGCGCATCCGGTTTAACTAGGCGAACTCGCAGTTTTTCAAGTCTAATAATTCCACCTTTATGGCCAAGATTTTCGAGTTTTCCTAAAATCCCGGTCATACGTGGGCCATCCACTGCGGACGCTTTCATGAATTCCTTCACGCGACGACTACTAACAGAGTGTCCATCAACCCATTCTTTGATGTCATCTTCACGAACCCACTTATTCGCCATTACGCGGTAGCTATCGGCTAAAACGCGGAGGAATGCATCAAGCTCGTCTGCTTCAGCCTCAGCTCCTGCGCCTTCACCAACCTCGACGCAGGGATAGCCAAGCCCGGTTTCCTCCAGCGCGAAGTAGTTCCGTGAAAACAGCACATCTTCGATTAGCGTTCTTTGGGCCTTACCGACTTCACCACGAGCCGCGTTGATATCAAGCGGATCAAGGTCTGTGTTCCAATGAATTGAATCTTCTTGCCTCTTGAAGAGTTCAGGCCAATCAAACTTAGTTCGCTTTCCGTCAGCGCCTGCTATCTTTTCTACACCTGTTTCATCTGTCGGGTGAACACCAATATTGATCATTCCCTGTAGAAGCGGATAAGTGTTGGTACCGCTCCTTGGTGTATCTAAACCCACACTCTCGAGGACATACTCCAGCAGAATTCGATCGCTATCCCCCTGTTTTCTTGCCTGCTTTATTAGTGTCCCTAGCTCATCTATCAGTTCATCATCATCGTTATCCACTGCTATTCTTCGACGTTTCTTCAGTGCAGCAAGATCCTCTGCCGGTTGAGCCGCTTTTTGTAATGCATCTACCAAAACCTTACGCCGGGTGTCGTTGTGATGATGCCTTTCTATATCAATAGCTGTTTTCGCCGCATCTTGCCGACTGTCAGAAAACGCAACAACTTTGGGAGCGTTGCCCGAGCGCTTCAAAAGCTCAAGAACCTCGGTAGCCAGAAGCTGAGAAGTTTTAGCGAAACCGGTTCTGAAACTTCGAATTGGTGAACGACGGTACTGATCACTCCTCCTGAAATAATCAGCACCGCATGCCGGACAGCAGTTTGGGGCTGCAGTTTTTGGGGCCTTGGTATCTCTTTTGCCGCCCTTTATGATTGAAAAAGCGCTTCCACTTATAGCTCCTAAACCACCCTTAGGCGCAGAGCCGCGGCGCAGCTGCCCATTTTTGGTATCTAGCCACCTTGGCTCCCAGCTTTCAGCTTCATTCTCTCCCTTCCTCGGATCCATATGGGACGGCCAGAAAAGAACGAACTCCTCATGACTAAGATCCTCAAAGCTCCGGCCTGCACCAGACTCAGGAAGCGTCTCAAGCTCCTGAGTCTGAGGGAGGAGCTCTATCGGTGGGTTTGGCCCGCGATGGCCTCCATGCCCTCTTAAGCCTCCAATAAACTCCGAATGACAGCCTTCACAGTGAAACAACTCAAACAGTCGTTGGGCTCCCTGATCCGTCTCGACGTGACTGGCGCCCCGCTCTATCGTCAAGCCTTCGTATTGCAGCCCTTGCTCTGCCATTAGTGGAGTTGCAAACAGCCCCTCCAAACTTCGCAGAAAAAGGTGCTCACGAAATGCGATGCTCTCAGACCCCGCCTCATCCCCAAGACCTCTGATGAGAGTCAAACCACGTATCGCCGTTATCGCATCTGGATCGCCAAAGATTTTCCGGGCTAATTGAGATATAGCTCTAGCCTTGATATCGCCGCTGTCATCAGCGCAGCCATACGTAAGCATGGCTGCCGCCTCATCTACGATATTTACCAATAAAGCATTAGCAGATAGCCCCAGCGCCTCACCGCATATGGCTATAAGTTGATCAAGTTCTGGATCTTTTCTGGGTTGATAATCGAGCTTTCCGATGTATTCACCGCTCGGAGTGAGATGCTTAGTCAGTGCCTCGAAGGGAGCAGGTAAAACCGGTCCTGATGCGGAAGGCTGAGGTAAGGACACCTCACCCGTTACCACTGAAGCGGCCCAATCGTCTGGATTAGAGAACCCTTTGCTTGAGACGTTTATAAAACTGCCAAAGGGACCAAAAAAATCATACAAATACTGCAGGCTTGCCGGCCTCTCATCGCCCTCTATTGGTAGTGAGGCACTCGAAGCCAGGATTCGTAATTTGTGACGAAGTTCAGGGCGATCCAGGCCGAGTCGATTAATAAAAACTCGAATTAAAGACGAAACTTCGGAGCCAGTAGAACCACGTATCAAATGGAGCTCATCGAGAACTAGGAAAAAATAGGCCTCTGGATCGGTTTCCAGCCATTGTCGCGTCTGCTCAAAAATTGGCGTATCAACTTCGCGTGAGAGCATGGCATTTAGCATCGAAACGTTTGTCACTAGTAGGTCAGGTGGTGTCTCTTGCATATCCCACCGGGTGATCAATTCAGCCCCTTCCGGTGACGGAAAAAGGTACCGGGTTGGGTCTGGAGATTCCCCTAAAATAGCATCGAACCGTCGTGCCTTGTCCTGATCTTCGGCAAGGCTATGCAGTGCTGTGCGCATCCGCTCCAAGCGCCCTTTTGCGCTTTTTATCTCCTGCTCATCACGACGTCTGGGGTGTTTCACATAGCCCGGTACTGGACTAGCACTGGTGTATCGACCGAAAAATATCCGATTACCATTAGCTCGTTGATTCAAAACCGTTTCAGCTTCGGGAGAATCGAGCATTTTCCGTAACCGAACCATCTGATCTTCAACTAAGGCATTCATTGGATAAAGTAACAACGCTCTTACTGCCTTAGGGCGAGAATGCGACTCCTCTTTTCTATGGGGAGTAAAAGCACCACCATCTTTCCACCAATGGGTGTCAAGGTAACCAGGCCACGGTGCTGGCCAGCGAGTCGCCTCTGCCATAAGCTCGGCAAGTATTGGGAGAAGAAAAGCTTCTGTTTTCCCTGATCCAGTGCCCGAAGTCACTATACCGGGATGCCCGGGCATCAAGCCCCGGCGGAGCATGTCCATTTGATGCTGGTAGGGTTTAAATAGGCTGCTTCGCTTCAGGTCGCCTTCTGATTGTTTGCCTGGGAACAGGCCAGAAAGGATCATCTCTATGATGGCTTGGCGTTCCTCTTTCGAAAAGCGAGAAAGAGGATTCTCATCAGACTCCTGATCAAGCAAGCACTCCATTGAGTTCTCTGCTTGCCGATAACGCACAACAGGTTCAAGGAAAGGCTCTGGCATCAGGGTCCCCGGTTGGGTCAGAAGCCTCATCCGCTCTTGCCGCAAGTCGTCGCGCCTGAGTCGATAAACCGTATCCAAATAGGAAAGATAAAGTTCCTGAATATCTTTATATGCACCTATGGGGTCTATCATTACAACGCCTCAGTCTTAATTCTCAAAAAGTGATTTTAACCAGCTACGCCCGTTATCTCGCAGAACTGCAATTCGCATCAAAATATCAGCTGCCGAGGTATTACCTTCGGCATAATGGCATGCAGCTCGAAACATACCTGCCTCAAGAGAGGTGGCGCTATCTTTCTCTACCTGCACATCGTCGAGGTAGTCCAGTAAGTCAGCTCCATCTATCTCAGGGGATTGGTCAGTGGTAAGAACCGTATTTTGATGCGCTGTTTTATTGTGACCGGTAAGAAAACTGGCGGGCCTTAGTCCTTTCAAAGAAGGATCCAACGGAACAGCTACTTTGTCCAAATTCGGAAAAAAACGATCACGGTCAAGAAGAGGTGCATCGAGGCTAGCTGCTACAAGCAGGTTTTTCGGCCGATGTTGGCTAGCAAGAACGCCAATCAAGCTCGGCAGCCAAACGTCCATTGGCGTCCGCTGCAAGCCATCAAGCCATACCAGGTAGAAGCGTTCACTATTTTTTATAGCTGCATTCCAGCTACGCGCAAATGCGGTTAAAGCCCCTCGTACCGGTTCCGTCCATAAATCATCTAAGCTTAGAATGGCCGGCCCAAGCGGTTGCCTTACAAACTCGCCCCCCGCAGCCGAGTTGGCGTATGCAGGGACCACAATCTCTGCTGCAGCTTGGGGCAGTATGGTGAGTGCGCCAGATCGCAATGCGATATCCAGTGCTGATAGGTCTTCAATGTTTAGACCAGTCCTTCTCGCATCAACCGACAGGCGTTCTGTGAATGTTTTGAAATCTATTGGCTGGCCCATAGTCAGCTGGTCGACACGCGCCCAAGGGGGAAGGGTCTGATTAACCGGCTGAATCAAGGCGCCTGATGACCCCAGCGACTCTTTCAAGCGTTCAACTAAACCTTGAGAACTCTCACAATCTGGCTCACGTATATCACCCAGCGCACCGTTCAACTCGGCAACTTCAGTAAAAAGCTGCCGCCTAAAAGTCGTTAACGTTTTTGAAACATCTTCGTATTCGTTAAGGGCCTCACCCAGCTTAGTTTTTTCTTTCTCTACCTCTTGTTCCACCGTGTCCCATTTGTCGTAGAGCTCGCTCAGATCATTCTCTATCTCAGCTCTCACAACGGGTTCAAGGTCGGAACGAAGCTCCACAACAGCACGTGCTCGAATAAGCTCGAGCTCATCCCGCACTGGCGCTAGTTCAGAAAGAGCCAGTGCAACTTCCTTTGCAGAATTGAGGTGATCTTGAGCGCGGGCAGAATAGCTCTCTAGCCACTCATTTAATGAATCCCACTCAGGTTGCTCTTGAGCTAAAGCAGATGCCCGATTCAAAACAGAAATAATTCGTTCACGTTCAGTCTTGGAAGGCCCCACTTCATCAACTTTCTTAAGGCGCTTAAGTACCGTGTCGAGCAGGTCCTGATCCATCTGCCAATGAATTTCTTCTTGAAACTCACCAACTGTGACTCCCGGGATTTCCAGAAACTGATCATCAAATTTATCACCTGAAAACACCTCAGGATTTAACTTAAAAAGCTTTATCGCACCGGAGGGTGCTACTAACCTACCGGACACAGGGTGTTCAGTTAGAGTGACAACAGCACACTGAGTGTCTGAAATAGCAGCAATAAGTTCAGAAGAACGGGGAGCCACTCTGACTACCCCTTTTTCAAGCAACGCCGCTCTTGCAGCCTCCATGCCTCTCTTTCTGAAATCAACCACTTGCCTTAGGGGCTTTGCCTGATCAACGATAAACTGATCTTTATTTTCATCAAGAGAAGTTCTGGGATTCAAGACGGCCGTAATAGCCACTGGCTGATTCAACTGTAACCACGACAAACTGACTGCAAAAACCTTCCCGAATGGCGGCAGGTCTGCGGAAAAATCTTCGGCTCGCCGCCACTTTCCTGCGACGGCCCTTGCTACACAGGTAATTCTTGTATAGGGATTGGGAAGATAATCTGAGTAACCGAGATAGAGTCCGTTAGCCATAAAAACCTGCACCTCCATGCTTATAAATTCTCAATCGTTCACCCCTTCGCCGCTGCATAGCAAGCGATGCGACAGCCTGCTTATGGTTCTGCAATCCTTTCAGGCATATAGCCCCGCCAAATATCGCCCTAAGAACATTTACTTGGCTGAGGCTAACACCATACAAATAATGTGACTGGCCGGATTCAACAAGTATTGGCCCTGTTTGCACGAAAGACGCTCGTCTTAACCATTGGGCCACTGGTAACGGAAGATGCCCTCCTGGCCTCCAGCTTCGGAGAATCGAATCAGACCACTCGAATTGCGGTTTTCGAGAAAGGCGAGAATATTCCAGGAACCCAATAACTCGCTGGTGAGTGACAAATTCGTGGTTAGTTCCTCTAACGCTATACACATCTCTATCATCATCGCGAATAAAGCGTGAAAGCGTCCAGGTGCCCGCTTTATGCGAACCACTCGGCATGAACTTTTTTAGCTCAGCATGCCAGAGTCCTGCACATTCGCGCCCTTGCGTTGTACGCTTCTCTTCCGGCCAACAAGCAGGAGCTGGTCGAAGTTTCGGAATTTTTGCCTGATAGATTTTGTAATGCAGTTTTTCGGCCACCTCAGGGATACGATCGCCAACAAGCCCGATAACAGGCACAGCCCAGGAGTTTTCGGCATTTATTTCAATTGCCACTGAGACTTCTTTTGCTTCAACGGTCAGCAGATCCAGTTCCTCGCTGCCCAAGGCCCCCTCGACCAGCCCAGTCTTGTCACCTGTCAGTACAATGTAAGGCCGCACCACTCTCCAAAAACGCCCTCGCCATTGCCGATTTAGATCCTGAGCAATCCAGCCAGCCTCCTCTAGCGAGCGCAAAATATCCCAAGGAGACACTGAGCCTGGCACTATTCGTTTGATGAGCTGAACTATCTCTCCCTCTGGCCGTGGCGATCCGAAACGTGCATATATAGCTTCTAAAACGTCTGCGAAACGATTCGGATACAGACCCGCGCTAAAGGGATATGCACCATCCGTAAGAAACGGCCCGCCATCAAAGCGCACCTCCACTGACTCCTCATGACGTTCAGACCTTGCTGCCCATCGGGTCGCTAGCGGAGCGTTACGTATTAGCTGAAACGATGTTTTAAAAATGGATGAGTCACTGGCTGAAGCATCAATTCGTCGTCGACCATCAGTTGGCGAAGAGTCTTCTATTATCGCCACGCCCCCCTCATATCTAAGGGCTACTTCCGGAATGATGGTGAGCTTTTTACAATCATGGAGTCGTATATAGGGCAACAAACCGGGCCTGTTAAGCCATTTCCCTCTACCAAGCGACACACCGCCTTCTAGTTGAGCACTAGATTGCGAAGCTTCCTTCTTAACTATCCCCTCCCCTCGGGTCAGCTCAAGCGCTTCCGCCAAGGTCATCGGTTCCGACACCTTCCAGCATTTCCCTGCCGTCAAGCTAGCGGGCATATAAGCAACGACATCGTCGAGACATGAAAGGATGATAGCTCTGCAGTCTTCTGGTGTCTTTTGGTCATCTTGAGCCCACAGACCACCGGGGACTTCATGGAGGATCAAAACTCCAGACTTAAGCAATTTCTCTACTTGAAGAGGTGCTTTCGAGTAATTCAAAAGCTCTTCAAAGCTGCCAGACCAATATGAGTTATCTAATTGAGATCTGCGGTTCCCTCGCGCCAACGAAGCTTCAATTTCATCACCGTTCCAACCAGTGAAAGCAAGGGATAGGCGCCACAGCAGAGACGCCCTTTCGGGTTCACTTTGCGACAGTTCTGCTAATACATTCTCAATTAGCCGCCAAAATGAGCTCTGTTCAAAGGAGTCGCTCTGCCGATAAAGCATCTCCAATTCGCGCAGATCATCCTGCATACGCTCCGGGAGCTGAGCGCTTTCGCTAGATAACTGTTGGAAAAGAGCATAGCGGTTTTCCAGAGCTCGTTCAGGTAACCGCTTCAACACGCTTTTTAGCTGGGAACGATCATTTCTTGACGGATACGCTAACCGAACGGCATACCCTATTTGGGTCATGTTTCCTGGATCAGGCAGAACAATCCGTCTAAATGGCTCCCCTTTTGAGATTTCGCTATCGATCCACCTTGCTAGTGAGCGCCAAAGAGAGTTGACGCCTTGGACCTGCTGCTCCTGGCCATTGTCGTCATCAAGCAGCACGCCTAAACGCTCACGAAAATTACCAGAGTCGCCGGCTTCAGTTGTTGTTGCGCTCACAACACAGGTTAAAACGAGGAAGTGGAAGCGGTGATACACATGAGAACCCACATATTTGGACACTTCCGTACCCAGAACTTTTCTTACAGTATCCCGAGAAAAAATCGCCATAAATGAGCTAAGAATCTCTTCGTCAGACAGATCCTCAAGGCCGGCCGCTGTGCGAAGTTCTGAAGGCGTAGCATCCAGCGAATCCAGAGGCGTGCTTCCACTCGGTCCATCCGTTCGCAAGTAGTGGTCTTGTAGGCACTCCGCCCACTCTTTGGCGGTGAGAATTGAATGCTTGGCAGTCATAACGTCACCTCGTAACCACCTAGCAATCCAGTCGAATGAAAGATGCGAGGCAAAGGATCCAATTCATGACCTGACACTAAAGCGCGCACACCTAGTGCATTCAGTATTTGCATGCTTGGCCCCTGAAAGCTTTGTGACGATTTTTATTGATTCGGGCAGGATACTAACCATGAGATCCGACATCCGATGTCGCTGTATACAAATTACAATTTTGTTATGAGTAAGATGATGCGTCAGATTGATGTGAAGAGAAAGGGACCAGCTGTAAAATCTTGTTATTTAACTGTTTTATTTTTCAATAAATGCACATACGGAGTAATGCATGCAAAGTGTTTTTGCTGCCCTTTTAGACAGGCCCTTCCCTGAGCCTAATGAATATCTAAAATATCCAGTGTGGCTGTAATCAGCTGAGCACAGAAGACTGTTCAAGTCATATTCTTTACCAATCACAATGCAATAAGAACCTCCCACCAGCTGTGACCCTGAGATGATGAGCGCTTGAAACTGATCTCCTGGGTACATTTCAACCATCTCATCTAAAAATGGAAAGTCGTTACTTTCTGCCGTTTCCTCATAAAAAGAAGACCAGATTGAGCTAAATTCGCCAGAAGCGAACATTGCCTGATCCGGCGATTCCTGATCGAGGATGGCAGCTATGATGGTCCCAACCGGAACCTGATCGTGTTCCCACTCGTCCACGTCAAAGTCAATGAAACGTCCAGTGATTGGGCAATTAATGCCTTTATGTTGATTATAATCTACTTTGACAATTTCCATAGCTAATCCTTACTAAGGGCTTTTACAATTAGTTTACGCAACGTAAATACTCACCAAGCATGCTCCGTATCGAGCTGGTCATAAATGGCTTATCTCGAATTCATTCTGTGCTGCCCAATTTATGGCCATTCTTTCTATACCTGAAACAACACTGTAATAACGCAACTGGTGCCAATAGCTTGTGTTTTTGGAACTTCTATCCGTTTTATGGTCCACCAGCCAACTTTCATTTTCTCCATCCACAATCAAGTCTATTACCCCACTACAAACTTGCCCCTGTTGGTTCACCCCCAGAGCAGGGACTTCGTTACGCCACTGCACCACACCATCCATGAGTTGATTCATGTGGGTTTTGAATGCCTCAAAATGCAGTATCAAAGCATCTTTTTGACCCTCATCCGCGAGATGGCAGGGGTGCATAGCCATGGCCTTGCTAATCAACCCGGGCTCCGTTAGATAAACCTGGTACAAACGATGCACCCAAGTGCCAAGTTCATTGGCTGGCACCCCACTGAACGCATCTAGATTAAGCCCTGGGCTGTATGCAGTGGTTTGCGTCTCAGGCAGCTGCGGTTCTTCCTCGTCTTTACTCAGTGAAGGACTAATGGTGTGCAGGAGCTTCGCTGGTTGCTCTTTCTGGGCAATCCGAAGCCCAGTCCGCTCTACTGTTTTCCCTGCCCCCTCATGCAGGTCGGCATCTGAGGAAATCACCGTCCTTTCTTCATACAACGTACTATCACCCTGCTCCGCCCTTGCACCTAACAACGGCTCAATATAAGTGAGCATGGAGCCATCGGCATAACCTTCCCAGCAAGGCAGGATAATCTGCTCGCGCGCCCTCGTTAAGGCTACGTAGTACAGGTTTTTGGCTGTCTCCGTTTCATCCTCTGCTAACAATTCCAAACAACGCTCTTTGGTTTCTTTATTGTTGAACTGGGGCAGTATCTGCACAAAGCTTTGCTCTAGCATGGTGTCGATGCCACCACTGGGATAGGCCATACTGATATTGGGGAAGCGAGGTTCGAACGCCTTTTCAGCATCCAGTACCATAACCACCGGCCACTCCAAGCCTTTGGAGGAGTGCCAGGTTTTCAGCACAACGGCGTTTTCTGCCTGCCGGTCTGCCCCTGGCTGGTCATCGATGCCGTCTTTGCTCTGGTTCAGCCAAACCTGGAAGGTTGCGACGTTCTTGCCCGCAATGCCCATGGCGTTAAGAGTTTCTGGCTGCAACGCCTCGAACTCTTCTGCCAAGCCGATCAGCTTGATCAGATTCGCGCGGTACTGTGGCCCTTGGGGTTTGCTACTCAAGCTCTCAAAAAGCTGAGCTTCTTCGATGATGGTTAACAGCTGTTTTTTAAACGGCTGAGTCCGTAGAAATTTACGCAGCGGTGTAAGTTGTTCGGTTAATTCGTTTTCAAATCTGAACTTTCCACGATAGCCGGTCAGCAGTGCCTGCAATCGATCGGTGTTTTGTCCTTTGATCAAGGGCGAGGTTAGTAAATCCAACCAGGCGTATTGGTCTCGGCTGTTGTTCAATCCTTGCAGGGCATTCAGAACCCACCGCACCGCAACGCAGTCTAGAAAACCCGGTTGCTGGATTTGAACCTCTATTCCTGCTCTGCGTAGCGCACCCGCAAACTTTCGAAGTCGATTGTGCCCTCTTGCCAATACGGCAATATCCGCACCGCGAATCGCTCGTTTGGTTTTGGTGTGCCGGTCGGTGATTTCCTTACCACTGCAAAGCAGATCTGCAATGTGATTAGCCAGCGCCGTATTACCCTCGCTTGTGAAGCCGAGCTTGGAGCTTCTGGAGCTGGCATCCCGGCTCCAGCTGTCTTTATTAAATCGTAGCGCGTGTACCGCAGGCAGGTCAGATTGATAACCGGCTTTGGGTGTCAATTTCTTATACTTAGCTGCGTAAAGCGTCTCGCCCATGTCGTTAATGAAGTCCATCAACTCCGACGTGCTACGCCAGTTGCTATCCAGTTCTTTGACCACGTCAGGCTGCTGCTCGCTGTCATCCAGTAATGTGGCAAACAAGCGGCTATCCGAGCCTTGAAAACCCATGATTGATTGCTTCAGGTCACCCACTATGAACGTGTGTTTGCTGCTGTTTTGAAAACGGCGCAGTAGAGCGAACTGCAGTGGGTTAGTGTCCTGGAATTCGTCGATTATCAGGCAGTCGTATCCGCTGGCAATTTCATCCAGCCATGTCGGGTTGCTGGCCAGCATATCGTTGGCGAGGTGCACCATGTCGCTATAATCCACCAGGCCCGCCTGTTCCTTTGTCTGCTGATACTCTGTCAAAACTTCCAGTGCGCCCTCTATCAGGCACTCCATGTGTTGCAAAGCATCGTTCAATGGGCCTGGATGCACGCTGAGCTTTTCGGCAGCATTCCAAATAGCATCCGCCAAGTCTGCGCGGGGGTGTTTCTCGTGAATTTTTTTGAGCTTATCGGTGTATTGAAGATTTGCCCACAGCTTCCAATCGCGTTTTAGTTGCTCTTGAGTAGCGGCATAGATATCTACTACGAACTCTCTTGTTTGCTCGTTGTTGCCCCACTCACCCTTTTGTTCCAGCTCCGTCTGATCTGGATATTCGGCTTTAACGGCCTCTATTGCACGCCACAAGTCGTCGGTTAGTGCGACCCCGTCACTCTGAACGTGACCATATACCTTGGTAACAACCGCTTTCGCCTGGCTGAGCAGTGCTTGCCGCTCCCCAGGAGACGTAGCAAAGCCTTTACCAAGGGAACGGAGTTTGCCGATAACGCTTAAAATGGTGCTAGTAAGCTGATCGACACCCTCTTGGTACTCATCCCCAGCGTAACCACCGGTATACCCAAAATGCTGCAAATCTTCGAGCAGGGGCTGGATGGACTTGGCTTTATCTAGGGCCTCCCTTAGTAGGAAATCTTGTTCCTGTTCGGTTAGCTGTCTAGGTGTAGGGGAATTGCCAGCTTCGTAAGCGAAGGTTTTCAGAATCTCAAAGCCAAAAGCGTGAATCGTCGAGATGGTCGATTTTCGCAGCAACCGTGCGTCATTCATCAGCCCTTCTTTTAAAAGGGCCAAACGAATCCTCGTGCTCATTTCGCTGGCTGCATCGGTGGTGAAGGTTACTGCAAGTATTCGGTCGGCTTTCACTCGGCCCTGCTTCACCCACTCAGCAAGCGTGTTCTGAATAGTGTAGGTTTTTCCGGCACCCGCACCGGCTTTAATCAATGTGAGTTTTTGCGGGGGGAGAATCGCTGAATGACTCATACCGCCTCCTCCTCGCCGTCTCGGGTGAAGCGCGTCACCACAGGGTCATCCGTCAGGGCGTACGCTTTTATACCGCGCTTATCCCAGGTTTTATCATCTGAGGTCTGATTGAGTTTAATCGTGCCACTTTCTAGCTCACTAAGTCTTTGCTCTACCAGCTCAACAGCATTGGCAGACTGCTCATCTAAAGAGAGGCTCGGCTGAACAACACTCAATCGATCGCTGGCGCTTAATGGTCGATCGGCAAGCAAAGTGGTGTCATTCAGGGTGTAATACCCACTCATGACTTGGCTGCCAGCATTCTTCTGCTGATACAACTCGCGATAAATAAGGGTTTGCAGGTCGTAGCCCGCTTCAAGCTGTTTCAACCGCTGCTTATGTTTTGACGTTTTGTAGTCTACGATCAGCGTTTGACTGCCCTTAGTGAGCACGGCATCTACAAACCCTCTCAGGGGTGTTCCCCATAGCTCGCCTTGCAGTTCTAGTTCGGTGTCCGAAATACCCCATTTCTCCTGTTCGCACCAGCCGCAAAAACTATCCAAGGCGTTGTAAACTTTGTTTCTGAGTTGTGTCCGCTTAAGCCGCCAATGAGGTGAATCCAAAAAGGACGCCTCTTGCTCAATTGACTCGCTGAATAGCTCATCGAACAGAGCCTCATTCCAGGGTTCTCCTTGCTTGGCCGAGAACAACTCAAACACCTTGTGAGCGACCGTCCCCTGCACAGAGATCTTGGGTGTTTGTGGCTCCCACACTCTGGGCTTGATGCCCAATCGGTACAGCAGCCATGCCAACGGTGATTGCATTAGCTTCTCAAGGCTGCTGGGGGATTCCGGCTTGATGGTGCCATCCTGCTGGTGCCTGACAGCGTGTAAAAGTGCCTGGTCAAGCTGAAGATCTTCCAGCTTCGGTATGTCCTGCTCATCCAGCTTAGAGGAGATGGTTCGTAGCAATGGGTGACTAGACTGCATGACGGGTCGTTCTAGCTGTTCAGGGTCGAGTTCTGCCAAAGGCTGAAAACAAAGAGCCATATCTAGCAGCGTTTCACTTGGCTCCAGATTTTTGCCTTGATAGTCATTTATCGCCCGAATGAATGTTATGCGACTATCGACTCTGCCAAGTAGCTCCGTAAACTCTTTCTGCCATTGCTGCAGACTCGCTTCTGCTACTGGAATGGCGAGACCAACCTCGCTTGCCAGCTGGTCCCAAGCATCTCGGTGGATCGGACCGGTATGCTCAGGCTGGTAACTGTAATGGCCTTGATTGAAACCAATGACGAACAACTCATCCACCTGAAAGGGCAGTGGTTCGCCTTCTTGGATTATATTGATCCCATGTAGGTAACGAGCCCTGTCATCCTGTGATTCTAGGGTCGCCACTGGTGTTTGGCGGACAACACGCTTGAGCTGTTCTTCGAAGGAAAGGTTCTCGTAGAGTGCTAAGAGCCGATGGGTGTTCTCTACTAACTTTTTTAGCCGCTGCTTGCCTAGCCCCTTTATTCGTGTAGCTCCGCACTGCTCGGCGGCGGCGCTCAACCAAGTCATAATCGCAGCCGGCGTCTGTTCTGGTAGCCCCCGCAAGAGTCCAAGCATGGTTTGCCCTTCGGCGCTTAACTCTACTCCTGGGTCGAGCTGCCGCCCTTCTCCCAACTGTTCCGCCAGCTTATGGCCAATACTGGCGCTCCAGGGCATTAGCGGGTTGATCAGGACACTCATCATAGCCATGGGAATGTCTGGCTGAGCAACCCTGGTCAAAAGGTCGTGAATCAATGCAGCTTGCCAGTCAAAAACAACAGAATCAGAGCGCAGGTTACTGGCAATAATGCCTGCATGCTCAAAGTGTTTTACCAGCCAAGCCTCGTAGGCTCCACCTCGGGGTACAGTGATTGCGATGCACTCTGGGGCTGTGCCGTTTTCTAAGGTGCTTTGAATCAAAGAAGTTACCGCTTCTACTTCTTGAACCTGATCACGGCAAGTTAACCAGTACAGGTTATCGCGGGAAATGATGTCAACTGCGGGGCAAAAAAGAGTCTGGGCAAATTGCTGGACCGGTGCACTCTCGCTTGCTGGAGTCGGCTGTTGAATGAAGCTGTACTTTTCTGGCTCCGGTGCTAACCAGCCCTTTTCCGCTAGGATATCCAGAACCTGTTGTTGCCAGGGATATAGGCACTCGATGTTTAGCGGTTGATAGACGTACAGCGGCTCAATACACAACCCTTCGTGCTCTATCACCCACTGTTCCGCCAACTCATCTTGCGCTGGGCGCTCCCCAATGTTCTTCAGCAGACACACTAGGTCATTGTAATAGCGCTCGTGCCGGTTAGCCGGCTCCAAGATTTTTGCTGACTGAATACCAAGAGGCAAATAGTTGAGCAAAAACCGCAGGCTGGCCTTTAACTCCGCAACGGTTGCTGGCTCATCTACCTGAATGCTTTGAGCCCAAAAAGCACTCTGCATGGCTAGCGCCTGCTCTTGGAGCGCAACATCCCAGTCCAACTCCGATGGTTCAATAAGCCATAGCTCGGCCAACGCTTCGAGTAATACAGAAAAGCTGCCGACCCTCGCCCCCATGGTGTTGTGCTGGGCGAGTGCATAGCGAACTTCGCTGGCAGTTAATGCATCCGTGACGAGGATGAAGTCCATTTCGGTTCCTTTTATTGTGGTTCTAGCTTCTACTTTTCAGGTTGGGCGTGTCATTCCATCAACCCATACAAAGCATTGTGAACGTAAACTGACTTCGCCATCGAAACGATACGCACAAAGCTTTCCACCGCGATTGCCCCCTGCCACGCTGTAATCCAAACAAGCAATGCGGTCACTCAGAGGGGCCGGCTCGCCTTTAAGCCAGTAATGCCCAACAAACACCGGCTTTTCACCGTCATAACCAGGAAGGATGTCTGCCTCAACAGGGTCATGAGGGATTTTGTCGATCTCAGATCCCGGAACCATGGCAAGATCGCGGTAAGTCAACTTTTCGGTTTGCCACCATCTGGTTCGCACGTCAGTACGTTTATTATTTTCTTTATCGAGAAAATAGTGCCCGGGTGGCAAGGGAATTTCGAGGCCCTTGAGCAGTGTTTCAATCGTGTCGTACGCTAGGCTTCCTTCTCGGCTGCTGGCTTCCCATGCTTCTGGTAACAGCCGGTTCTGATCATCCGTAAACTGGCCAATGGACTTCAAATACTTTGGGTGCCAGCAGGCGTGCACCACTCTTAGGTCGGGCAATTCGAGATATACTGGTAGAGTTTTGAACCATTCGACCATGCTTTTGTGTTGATCGCTTCCCTCGCCTACTTGATCCAGAAATGCTTGGTGCTGATCCTGATTTTTGGCGGTGTGGGGGCGTAGATATTCATCGGGATTTTCGGGATCTGGCGTAGCCCAGCAAACGGCGTTGAACTCATGATTTCCCATTACGGCTAGGGCGTTACCGCTTTCGACCATGTTCCGAGCAATTAGAACGGTTTCGACCTGTTCTGGCCCGCGGTCTACGAAGTCGCCGAGAAAGATAACTTTGCGCTCAGGGTGTTGCCATACGCCGCCGGTTTCCTGGTAGCCCATTTTGGTCAACAGGGCTTTCAGTTCGCTGGCGTAGCCGTGAATATCACCAATCAGGTCGTACATCGATACTGCATCCTTCTTCGATTACTGTTCGGCTTCGCGAGAGGCAGATAAAATTACATCCAACGCTTTGCTTCCAGTGACTAGGTTGGGGACTGGCCCTTCGCGCTTACCTATCACCTCACCATTGCGAGCTAACAGATAGGCTGCGTCTTTTTTATAATAAAACCAATACTGCTCGATCTTCCCCCAAATTCCAAGGTCTGCGCCGGTTTCGTAGGCATGTTCACGAACCATACCCTGCGCACGGCCCAGTTGTTTGTCTAGGGTCAATCGCCAGAAGCCTTCTGCAAAGTGCAAATACCGTTGATGCTCGCAGGCTGCCAGTGCAAACAGCGGCTGGCTTTTACGTTTGAAGCCGGTATCTACCCAGAGGTATGGCTTGAAGGCCGCTTTCTCTTCCGCCAGCTGTTTCTTCACTCGGGTTATGCGCTGGTCTGTCAGCTTCATCTCCATTCCTGTAACCGTGCATAAAGCCCGCAGGAAGCCTTCACTGCTGTATTTGAAGTCGAAACCGCCATCGTTTAAACCGAACTCATCACTGTCCAACACGTTTTGGAGGCGTTCGAGGTTGGCGGAGGTTGCCCGGAGATAACCCATACCCTTTAGGATATCTTCAGGGTGCATGGCGGCTACGCGGATCACCAAATCGGTTTTGAAGTTATCGATCATCACACCTCCTTGAACAATTTCCTGCGGTAGAAGTAGAGCACGCCGCCATCTTCGGCCAGTTGATAGGGGAACCTTTGCGCTAGGTGGCGCGCTACTCTGCGGTATATCTTCCGACGTTTCTCTGTCTCTGCAGAAAAGCTGAACATAGGTGGGCGAGTCTCGCCGATCCAGTGGACTATCCTCCGGAGTGCGGTGCGTAGTACCGTTGTTGGATATCGGGTGGTACCTATATCTGCTGTTACACGAGGTATGTAATACCAGTCAAAGGGATCATATTCCGGCTGGTAGGTTGGCGATGCGCCGCCAGTGATGGCCAAGTAGATGGAGTTGCCAGTGCTGACCGTTAACTCGTAGATTAATCCATCCACCTTGAATGTGTAGATCATTACCATTCCTCCCTGAGTAGCTTGAACGCAAGGGTCAACCTACTTACATCGAAGTGTGCGCCGTCAAAAAACCATTTCGAGATTTCTTCAACCAGGGCTTGGTCGAGACTCAATCCCTCCGCTAGCCTTTCCGTCACCGCTTCGGCAACGTAGTCATACTCATCGAAGCAATCGTTTTCTCGGCAGCAGGTGTTCATGGGGTCGGCATCGAATAGTGCCTTGGAAACTTGCTGTGCGGTTAAGCGTGCGCTCATAAGACCCTCCTGATTGATATGATCATTATGCAGGCGAACTACGACAGATCATGTCGCTTTCGCACCGATAATGGGCATCTCGATCTTTTTGGGCTTAATATTCTCTAGAACCCCCTCCCCTAAAAACCGAGATCGAGTTTCAGACGACGGGCCCGACGGTATATTGGCTGTCGCCAGGTTAATACCAGTCATAGCATTTCGAGCTGGCCCAAGCCTGCGCTGTTTCGCAAGCTGCCAGGACATTAGCAGCCTGTTCACCGCTTTTGTTCATACCGGTGGTGAACTATGCGCGCAGTCAGCCACTCTCCATTGAAGAATTTGAGCATTTACTGGCGTTGAAGCCCACAGCCCTTCTTGAAAAGGTTGGCCTCCTCGCCAGCAAATCTCTGGTGCATTTGATTAACTGGATTAAGCTCTCCCCTCTATTAATCTGGGAGCTCGAAGATGTGGTCAAAGTGCTGGAACGGGTGAATTCACGACAGGCGCTTTACGTTCTTCTGAATAATGATATTCAACGCGGCTAATCTAAAAACTGCAACAGAACAATGGGCTCCTTGGTTTCGTTACGCAATGCAGAAAGGTAATCTTCACCAGATATACCTCTTCGTCCAAGCTCTTCTATAAGCGCCGGTTTACAAATCGCCGAATCTGTAATATCACGCAAACCAGCTATCAGATGACTCACACCCACAGTAATATTATCTGCCGTCTCTCTAGCTTTTTCACGAAGACCAATACTTCTTAAACGCTGTTTTTGTTTCAGATCAAACGGTGTTATGTCGTCAAACAAATTACGATAAGATTCAGAAATCGAAGTGGCGACATGATGTGCAGAATCGTATTCTTCAGCCACGATATACGCTTCAACCCTTGCATTGTCACTCATCAACAAGGCTCCGGCGAGCTGCGTAAATAGATATTCATCAAACGCCGGTAGTTGAAGTTGATACTCCAGCTGACCTCGCATTACAGAGCTAATCTCTGTAAGCCGGGATCCCGCAGATATAAGTTCAGACTTTGGTTTAGATTGCCTTCTTGCCAGCCCAATATGTTCCAAAACACCACGAAGAGTATAAAAATCCCTACGCAGCTGATGTTCGTAAAGTTCAACAAAGCGTTGGTCAATCCTATTTGAAACTCTTTCAATGGAGGACTGAATGCTATTGAGTTTCTTATTGACTACTGCAAAACCAACAACCGTAACAGCGACACCGGTTAATGCGACACCTAGATTGGCGTACTGCAGGACTTGCAAACCTTCAACCATCCTTTTTAACTGGCTTAACTGCGCATTAGCTGCAAGCGACGAAACAGCTTCAAGCGGTGAAAAAGGGGAAGACGCCAACGAGCTAAATATTTGCTGTCCCAGCCCAGTTTCTTGCACGTGTGCCACAATTTTACCAGTCTGGGTATTCTTTATAATCGCGCCAAATTTCGTTAAACTTCCATCGGCAATGCCCGACATTAAAATTTCGGGGATTTTGAAGGTAAACTCATTAAGCACTCTTCAATTCCTCCATGTATGCGACTGCCGCTATTCTTATTTTTTCTTGAAGACTAGTCGTTAGCGAGATTTTTGTTCCCTGAGTTGCCAATATAGCTAACCGAAGTTCGGATTCTACCGACCCCTTAAAGTCCTGAATAGCTTTCTTTCTAAGTCTTGCTAATTTCGTGCCGCCGAAAACAGCCACTGTCCCTAGAACAGCTGCTCCCCCCAACATAGCTGGCCAGCTGATCAGCGTTACACCAAGCAACCCAAGCCCCCACCCAGCAGACACTGTTGAGAATGCCTTAACCACAGGTATCCCCAATACAGCTGCACCAGCACTCCCCGAAGCAATACCCATACGTACGGCATTTTTACCTGATGTATCCGATGGAACCCAATATTCAAGATTCGAGTTGTATTCAAGAATATCCCTGTCTATCAATTTCAGGTCATTATGAGCCAGATCCATGATTTTCTGAGACGTTCTTACGACCCAGGACTCATAGATTGGTTGAATATTTTTCTCTGCGTATTTTCCAACAGAGAACGTTTCTTTAAATGAGATCTGACCGATTTGGGCATCGAGTAGCGTTAACAGAGACGAAAGCTCACGACCAAGCACAATGGGAATCTGATCCAGCCACTTGTCACGCCAATCCAGAACCTGACGACGCAAGATCGCAACCTCAACATTTTGCATCATTATCCTCGCGATACGCCGATTAAAATTCATGAGCTATACAACTGAATTCTATAAATAAATATGTAAAATGAGCGTTTTTATTAAATTTTTATTAGAAACTCATGATGCTTGATCCGCATTAAAATGCAAGGGTTTCACCCGCGCTGAAATGCATGATATCCCGTTTATTCGACGGTTCAAAAACATTTACCCACACCACTCACAACAGTCCCGACCATGATTAAGCCTATTACATCAATCGAAATTTGATAAAGAAATATATCTTATGGGCTTAAACTGAGTGTGAAAGCTAAAATATGAGCTCCACCCGACACATAGTGGCGCTTTATAATCAGTGGATAAAAACAAAATAACACGCTCAGATTCTCCTCGCGCGCTCCAACCCCGTTGTTAACGTCTCCTCAATCTCATCCCGTAACCACTGCGGGTCCAGAATGTCACAATGAATCGCCTGAGCCGTTAGCCACCAGCGAAGGTCCTGGGTATCGCCGACTGTCACGGATATTTCAAAGGTACTGTCGTCGACATCGCTGGTGATCTGATCAAAGCCCAGAGGTGATTCAATCAGGTGGTTCAATGCCGGTTTATCGCAGCGGAGCCTGAGGAATACTGGTTCATTAGATCTCAGTATGCCCATAGCGCCTGAATGGATGTAGAGATCCAAATCGAAGTCTTCCGCGCGCTCTACTGGTTGCTCAACCAGCTCTCCGGTGCTTGCCCGGTGCAATACCAGCTGGCGTATGCCTTCCCTGCCTTCAATGGTTCCAATCAAGTAAACGTTCGGGTCCCGGAAGATCAAACCGAAGGGATGAACTGTGATTTCTTCAGGCTCCGACCAGTTACGCGCCTGGTAGGTCAGTTTGCACTGGTACTCACGCAACAGAGCTTCAGTTACCGTCTCCAGAACATCTGCATCAATCGCCGGGCGACGGCCGCCTAACCCGCGGTTAATCACGCGCACACGGTTCGGCCATTGGCCCAAGGGATTACGCTCTCGCGACAAGGTCCTGTGGGCTTGATCGAAATGCGGCTGCAGATGGGACAGTGCTCTGGGAGGAAGCATTGGCGTCAGGTATGCTTTGGCTAACTCGAAGGTCAGCGCAGCCGGGAGATCCAGTGCCGGTATGATGTCCATGGTGGCCTCTCGGTCGAACGACCACTGGAAGGGCCTTGCGCTCTCATCGACCAGCAACGGGAAGTCCACACTTAGCTTTTCCAGGTCCCGCTGAATCGAACGCATGGTTACTCTAAAACCCTGCTCTTCCAGACGCTGCGCAAGCTCAGTGGATGTGATCGATTTGGGGTACCTCGGCACCATTCGGAGCATGGTGAGGTAGCGAACTGCGGTGCTGGACAAGATGAAGCTCCATATCTGCTAGGGACTACGATCATATTGCCATCAATATGTAGTCAAAACACCAGGGGTTCTTGCGAGAAATCGTTAATTCATTTAGGTAGTGATGACTAAAGTCTTGCCTTAAGCCCATCACCCCAAGCCAGCAGTAACATCGAATAGCCTGAACTCCCCGGACCGCCCTCTCATTCACAACATCGTGCACCTGATAACAATTAGAAAGCATCACTGAAATCCGGTAATCTTACTCTGTTGTATCAATGTGGCTGCAAGCCTGCCAAGAGACGCTTTACTAATGATTCGTTCCAGAACATATACACCAACCCATGCCGTTTTATTAGCGGGCGCATTCATATTGATTCTGGTGACCAGTATCTGGTCGGCACAGAGTGAATCATCCACAAGTATCCACCCGCCGACGAGTACTGGAGCGGTGGACCACTTGGCAAACCTCGTCAAACAGTCAGACTCCGAAGCGATAGAGCCCCCATCACAGTCAGGCGCTCCAAACCCGGCTCAGGCAACCCATGTTGTCCACCACAAGGTCCAGCCCGGAGACAGTCTCAGCAGCATTTTCAGCGAAGCCGGGGCCTCGCAGGCCGACCTGAACCGTATTATGAAGGCCGATGTGGAATATCTGGCGCTGGAAACCCTCAGGCCGGGGACAGAACTCGAGCTGACGTTCGATAAGCAGGGCGAATTCCAGCAACTTGCACTGGATCTGGATCCTGCCCGCTCTCTTGCCTACACCAGAGTGGATAAGGATACGTTTGAATACCAGGAAACCGTGCAAAATACACACTGGGTATCCGAAGTTCTGAAGGGCTCCATTCACGGCAGTTTTTACCAGTCAGCCCTGAACGCCGGGCTCTCCAAAACGCAGACTGCGTCGGTCCAGAAACTGCTCGAGTACCAGATCAACTTCAGGCGGGAACTGAGGGCTGGGGATACCTTTTCGGTTATCGTTGGCCATGAAAGGACCGCTACGGAAAGCACCGGAAAAACCCGCATCGAAGCTGTGTCGCTCGAAAGAGGCAACCGGACTCACACCGCATTCCTGTTCGACGACGGCAACTATTACGATCAGAACGGCAAAAGTGTCTTGCCCGCATTCAGGCGCCTGCCTACGGCCAAGTCCTTTCGGGTTAGCTCTAACTTCAACCCTAACCGGCTTCACCCCATTACCGGCCGAAGATCGCCCCACAATGGCGTTGATCTGGCCACACCTATCGGTACTCCAGTCATGAGTACTGGCGACGGCGTTGTCGAACGAGTAGGCAATCACCGCTATGCCGGCAAGTATGTCGACATTAATCACGGCAATGCCTACAAAACCCGCTACCTGCATCTGGATAAAATCTTTGTGCGAAAGGGACAGCAGGTCCGGCGCGGTGAAAAAATCGCAAACTCAGGTAATACCGGCCGCAGCACTGGTCCTCACCTGCACTTCGAACTCCACATGAACCAGAAGCCGGTAAACCCGTTGAAAGCCGACATCCCTACCTCTGCAGATGTCCCGAAAACAGCACTCAAGCAGTTCGAAAAAGTCGCCGAATACAAGCTCGCGGTGATGCGTGATGCTGCCAGCCGGTCGAACCTCATACTGGCAGGTATAGACACCCCATTCGATTAACTCCGGGCGGGAATGCGCCGGGGTTCCGGTAAAGTCGAGATTAACGGCGTAGTAGAAGTATTCACTGGCAGAGGAAATCGACATCGGAGCAGCACAATACACTGTTTATAAAGAACAAAGAGCCTTGCTGGCAAACTGCTTTACGTCTCCCAAGGTGACCCTCTCGGTTAGTTGACACCTATAAGACCGCTCCCTATTATTCGGAAATGGTAATAAGAGTTTTTCTCTGCACCCATAGTCACCAGATCCCTTGCAGCCCAAAATGACGAGCCCCTATCTACCTCAGCCAGCCGTCATGCACTTGGTGTGCGCATGCATAAAACTGCTTATTACTGAACAGGGAGATTAAACAACTAGTCAGGGATTAGACAAATGAAGAAATCAGTGCATCTGAAGTCGTTTACTACGGATGAAATCTTGCTTTCCGAGGCCGATGCCAAAGTATTTCTGAAATTTCTATGGCCATCAAAAAGTAGCAGTATTGATAGCGCCACTATAGACCTAAACCTAAGCTCGTTCGCTCAAGGGCTCCTTGTGGAGGCTATAGATGCAACATACGCTATGGGATACGTACACCAAGCATTCAACGCACTGCACTCAGCCATACTCCCGCCAACCAATGGCAACGCAGCAGTAAAACTGATAAAAAGCTTTGGCAAAAAAGCAGCCCCTCACTGGTTCAGACACGCGACAAGCGCCAACCTGGCTCAGGCGAAGATCTACGAAACTGTTCGTGTAAGCCTCGCACGGTCTTTTGGTCGCGTTCTGGACGCAAAACTGCTTGGACTGGCTATAAAAGCTCCTCCCACAGCAATTATTGAGTATGCCGGCACTCAATTTAAATCCGAGAGAGTTTGGGCATGAGCGTCCCCACCGCCCAGCACGCAAACTATAGAACAGCAATGTCGCGAGCAAGCTCATGAATAAACTTGTACGGTGCACTTCGTTATCCGCGCTAGGTTTTGCATTACTTTTTGCGGGCTTTTCCACTTATATGACACTCAACTTGCCATTCGATCAGAAAGTAGACTGCGCAACAGGTGAGCCAGGTTATGGACTTTTGGCGCCAGCGTGCCGCGCTTATATTAATTTTTTCTCAACAGGCGCAACACAAGGCGAACGTGAGCAAATGTCCTCAAACCTCCATCGATTGATGACCGCCTACACCCTGAATAGCCAAACTGAAATTGGAGAAAACGCCCTCAATCTCGCCGATCGCTTCATTGAGAGAGGAGCAGACGCTAACTTTGTTGATAAGGATGGGGCCACTCCTTTACATACAGCGGTATTACACGGCGACGAAAGACTTGTCCGCTTTTTGCTAAGCCGCGGAGCTGATGCCGACCAATCAACACATATACAATTTCTATCTGCAACGCTATCACCACTTGAGCTTGCCCAGACCATCAAACAGAAGGGAAACAGCGAACAAAAATGGGGTGAGATTATCAGACTGCTTGAAAACCAATAATCGCAGCTTCATGTCCTAAGCAGGAACCCTACGTCACATCCTCGGATTATGGAGATGATGCCAAAGTGGCATCATAGGCCGGAAACATCAATCTGAGACCCCTTCAAACATTCTCCGGCGTGCATTCTCAAGGTGCCTGCGCATGTACTTTGCCGCTTTATCCTGATCCTTGTCAGCAATAGCATTTATAACCGCCAAGTGCTCATCCTGGACGATTCTCAAGCGGCTCTCTGGCGCAAGCAAAGACAGGCCCCGTGTTATATTCATACCTTCCTTTATGCTTTTATGGAGCGACTTGAGTACAGTGGCGTAATAGTGGTTGCTCGATGCCTCGGTTATCGCCAGATGAAGCTCGAAATCTTCGTTCGTTGCCAGGTCATATTTACTATTTGCCTGGTTAATTGCTTCATATTTTTCCCATATACGTTTCAGCTGCTCATCTGTACGCCTGATTGCTGCCAGGGAGGCTGCACCAGACTCAACGTTGGTACGAAACTCAAAGCATCGCTGTATGTCTGCAATGCTGGCAATGCGTGCGAACTCTAACACTGCGCTGTCGGGACGATTAATTACGAAGCTCCCCGACCCTCGACGAGAGGTAACAAGATTATCTTCACGCAAGCGTGCAAGTGCTTCCCTGAGCACCGGGCGTGAAACGTTATAGGCTGCGCACAAGTCGGCTTCTGTCGGTAACTTCTGATTGACCGGATACTCACCATCTATAATGGAAGACAAAATCTTCTCATACACAACTGATGACAAAGAATGCTTTTCAGTTTTAACTTTCATTCGCTATGAGCCTTAATTGCACACTCTGTGATCCCTGAATGCACTTTTGAAAAGACGCTAAAAATGACCGTACTCCAATGGCTGAAAATACTTGCCTCAAGCCTGGGAGTCCGCCGCACAGATGTTTCCGCGCTTGGCGGCGTTAGATTCGCAAGGAGGCCGTGAGAGCTGTTTGCCAGGTATTTTGGTATAGGCGAGCATGACGATTCCACTGACCACAATCAACCCTCCTGCAATCTGGATTCCACCCAAAACCTGATCAAGAATCAGCCAGCCGAATATCAGCCCGGCCACAGGTTCGACATTCATTACCGGTGCGTTGCGAGCGATGTCCAGCCGCGTAACGAGCGTGAATAATACTGAGAAAGCCGCCCCATACAAAATGGCCAGGCTGACTAGAGCAACCCAGCCCGCTGAAGCGGTAGGCAGACTCATCCCATTTGGAATCAGCCCGGAAGATCCCACAACCGCAGTCGAGATGAACACCACCATAATAGTGAGCAAACTGCGCACCAACCCGGGCATACTCCCCAACCGGTGATCTGTGATCCATAGAGCACAGGCAAATACTGCCGCCGCAGTAATGCCAAATAGCAAACCTTCAATAAATTTGATGTCTATTTCACCGGAATCAGAGAGGCGAGATGGCAAATCCAGTGCCAGCGCCAACCCAAACAAAATGAATAGCATCAGCAGGCTGGCTGCACCCGATGGGCGCGCGCCACCCAATGCCCATGTCAGCAACGCGAGCATAATAGGCGCGAGATTAACGACCAACAGTGCCAATGCAATGGGGATACGTGCAACCGCGGAATAGATGCAAAAGCTCTGGATGGCGATAAGTAAACCCATTAACAACTGCCAACCCCAGGCTTGCGGCTGGAATCTCAGAGATTCACGGCGCCAGATTACCAAACAGAATAAGGCTACCATAGCCACCCCTGAACGGAAGAGTATGGCTACCAACAAGCCAGCGTCATGGTCGAATGCAATGCGAGCGGCTACATGATTGCCTGCGAAAGAACAGGCCAGTATTACGAGAACCAGGACCGCAACGTGGCGGGGTAATTGAGCAGACGACATCATGACAGCAGCTTCCACTTCGGATAGATTTACTTATCAACAGCAACACGACCTATGCTCGATTTTACTATACGGCAGGCCATCCATTCAGGCGACCTGCCGCACAGATAAATACCGAACCAGCCCGTGGATAACGTCTGCTTCAACGACTTTCCATATAGCGTCTGTATTCCGCTTGAGCGTCTTCGTTGGGCGGATACAGGCCAATGACAGGGGTACCTGAACGAACTTTTTCAAGAACATAGTCTTCAAAAGCTTCCATTTTGACTGCCTCTTCAGCAACCTCATCAGCCAGTTCCTGCGGAATGACGATGATTCCGTCATTATCGCCGACTAGTACGTCGCCAGGGAAAACAGCTACCCCACCGCAACCAATTGGTACTTGAATATCAACTCCGTGGTGCTTGGTAAGATTGGTTGGCGCGCTCGGCTTGGCGCAAAAAACCGGCATAGTCATGGTGGCAGCATCCTCCGAATCACGGATACCAGCATCCGAGACAAAGCCTGCGCAGTTACGGTAATCCAGGCGGTTCAGCAAAATACTTCCTGCGCTTGCAGCGGAGGCATCCTGACGGCAATCAGACACTAGCACCATGCCTTCTGGAACGGTTTCTACAGCCAGGCGCTGGGGATGCTCCGGATCCCTGAAGGCAGCGACTGTATCAATGTCCTCCCGTGCAGGAATGTAACGGAGGGTAAAGGCCTGGCCGACCATTTTTACCGGCCCTTTATTGATTTTGCTAACGCCCTGAATGTATGTGTTGCGCAGGCCACGCTTGAACAGAATCGTATGCAGTGATGCGGTAGATGCACGCATCAGGCCTTCTTTTGTGGCGCTGGACAGAGTCTTCTTGGGAGTGTACTGAGATGTGCTCATGTTATTTTCTCTTTCCGATAGTAGTTGGTATTGCCTGGCAAGCAATAGGTGTCCAAAACAGATTTTACATGTAAAAGGCAGCACGCCTGCTGGCTCAGCTTCAAGGCGTGCCTTGTCTGAAAATTGAATAACCTTACTCTCGAGTGCCATTGACCAGGCGCGAGACTCCCAGTGGATTACCGTCTCTGAGCGCATCGGGTAACAGCGTTTGCGGTATACCCTGATAGCAAACCGGACGAAGGAATCTGTGAATGGCCGCGGTGCCGACCGACGTGCTCCTGCCATCAGAGCTGGCAGGCCAGGGACCACCGTGAACCATGGCATCGCATACTTCGACACCGGTGGGCCACGCATTAGCAAGAATTCTTCCGGCTTTACGTTCGAGGGTGGGCAGCAACCCCTCGACCGCTGCGTAGTCGGCATCGAGCATATGCACTGTGGCAGTAAGCTGACCTTCCAGGTGTTCCAGCACTTTTTTTAGATCGGCCATATTCTCGCACTCAATAATCAGTGCGCAGGAGCCAAACACTTCAGCATGCAATCGTTCATCACTGATAAAATCTTCCGCATTAACCGCAAACAGCGTTGTATGGCACAGGTTTTTTGAATCACCAACAAGGTTGCTGGCAGCAATCTCTTGAACCTTGCCCGTCTCACGCAACTGCAAAAGCCCGCTGCTATAAGCTGAGTGGATACCCGGTGTCAGCATGGTTTGCGGCGCACTTTTACGTACATCTTCCGCTGCCGCCATCTTGAAGCGATCCAGAGCCGCACTTTTTATAGAAAGGATCAACCCCGGATTTGTGCAGAACTGCCCTGCCCCCATGTTGAGTGAGGCTATAAAGTCTTTCCCCAAAGCTTCGGCGCGCGCTTCCAGTGCGGCAGGCATCAGCACCACAGGGTTTATACTGCTCATCTCAGCGTAAACAGGTATTGGTTGTGGGCGATTGTTTGCTGCCTGCATCAGGGCGGTTCCACCACTGCGTGAGCCGGTGAATCCAACAGCTTGAATGCGTGGGTCAGTAACCAGCGCCTGCCCCAACTCATTACCGGCACCATAAAGTAATGAAAACACACCGGATGGAAGTTCACAGGTAGCTATAGCTTTTTGTACGGCGCGCCCTACCAGTTCGGAGGTCCCTGGGTGAGCAGAATGCGCTTTGACTATGACCGGGCAGCCTGCTGCCAGTGCTGATGCTGTATCGCCACCGGCAACTGAAAAAGCCAGAGGAAAGTTACTGGCGCCGAATACGGCTACCGGGCCAAGAGCGATGCGCCGCTGACGCAAATCGCTACGGGGCAGCGGGCTGCGCTCCGGCAATTCAGGGTCAATGCGGACATCGAGCCACTCTCCCGCGCGAACGACTTTCGAAAAAAGCCGCAACTGACCACAGGTCCGACCGCGCTCACCTTCCAGCCTGGCACGAGGCAGGCCAGTTTCCAGCATAGCCCGCTCAATCAGTTCATCCCCGATTGCTTCAATTTGAGCGGCGATTTCCTCCAGAAAATCCGCTCTGGCAGTCAGTGTTGTCTCACGATATTTATCAAACACCGTCCATGCCAGCTGACATGCACGATCAACCTCTTCTATGCCGCAGCCGCCGTAGCCAGGTTCAATACGTTCTCCTGTAGCCGGATTAATTGCATAGATCGGCTTACCTCTTGCCGCAAACGATTCTTGACCAATAAGCTGGTGTCCATTGAGCTGCATAAAAATAACCTGACAATAAAAATGAAAAGTACGCCCCAATACATTCACGGGGACGATTTAACGTGCCAACTTTCTATCGAATGCACGCCATTACGGACACATCTGCCCGCCGTTTACATCGATCACCTGGCCGGTGATGTAGCCGCTAGCCTGATGCGAAGCCAGGAACAGATAGGCAGGCGCACACTCCTCTGATGTACCAAAACGCCCCATAGGTATCGAATTGCGTATTTTTTCTTTCAGCTCAGGACTTTTGTCATCATGGAATGCGGTATCAATTGTGCCGGGCGCCACAACGTTGAAGCGGATATTGCTAGTGGTGAGCTCCTTCACCCAGGTGCGATGCAAGTTATGGATAACGGCTTTAGAGCCCCCATAGAGGCTCGCGCCAGGACCTCCACCTTCCCGACCTGCAATCGAGCCTGTACTAATAACGGCAGCCGTAGTACCACTCCTGGCGGCAGATTCTTTGAGATGAGGAATCGCATACTTGGTAGTCATGACAACCGAACGAATATTCAGATCGAAAACCAGGTCATACGCCGCGTCATCCAGGCTTTCAAGGCCGGCACGTATACCCAGGCCACCGGCGTTGTTAACCAACACATCCAGCCCGCCGAACTTCTCAACAAACTCATTAATTAGTGCTGCACACTCTTCGCTCTTACTGAGGTCGTGCTGAAAAAAAGCGAAATCAGCACCCAGGCTTTCCGCTTGAGCGATTGCCTCCTCTGCAGCGGCATCCATGACGTGGCTGTTGATCCCCACTACAGCTCCCTGCCTGGCAAACTCCAACGCCGCAGCAAGGCCGATTCCCTTGGTTGAACCAGTCACCAGAACTTTTTTATTTTTCAGATCATTAAACATGTCAGTTCCTTGAGTCTTTTGAATAAGCTTCACATGGCGCAATCACCGCGAGCGATAGCCCACCGCAACTGCCAGACATCCACAATATAGACGAGGGATAAACAGTAATCAAACAAATTATTACAACTTCAGATTCCGATGAAATTACACCCAGCACTCAAAAAAACTTACTGTTCCCTCACAACCAGGTACAGACGAAACCCTCATGCAATATATATTTTTTTCTTACTAATCAGTAAGTTAAAAATAACCAATAAGATTGGATCATGTTGAGTTGAGCATTAGTTCCGGTCAACCCCGACCGACAGAAGATCTTTTAAATTACCGAAAATCGTCATGGAAATGATGAGAAAAAATACTTGTTGTAAATACTTGCAAATTTTTTTTGCCACGACGATACTCCGTCAAGCGAACAGACTCCCGAGAGAGACCGCTCGCAATTCAGCTTTATATGGGCAAGGCTGCACACCACATTTTTTTGGTTCTGCACGCACCCCGCTACAAACAAAACCATCCAAAAATAATGAGGTTTTCAATGAGCACACTATCCAAACTTCTATGCGCCACGGTAATTACTATTGCTGCAAGCACCGCATACGGCGCCTCCAATTACCCGGTCAAACCTATTACGTTAATTGTGCCCTGGTCTGCCGGAGGTGGGTCAGACGCCGTAGGCCGACAGCTGGCAATGGGGCTTCAGGAAGAGCTGGGGCAGCCTGTAAATGTTGTGAACAAAACTGGCGGAGCAGGCGTGATTGGTCACATGACAATGAAGATGGCCAGACCAGACGGCTACACCCTGGGGCTTGGAACCGCCGAAATCGCAACCTACAAGCACATCGGTACCGCTGATATCTCGTACACGGACTTCACCCCGATTTCGCTACTCAATGTTGATTACGCCACATTTACTGTTAATGCTGAGTCACCCTGGAAGAACCTCAGTGATGCATTGAGCGACCTGAAAAACAAACCAAATACCTTTACCGTTTCAGGCTCGGCTCCCGGCGCCGCCTACCACCTGTCATTTGCCGGCTTTATCGACCAGCAGGGCATAGACCCTCAGACCATCAATCTGGTTCCCAGCGAAGGCGCGGCCCCTGGTTTGCAGGAGCTCGCAGCTAATGGCGTGCATATTGTTTTCAATTCACTCCCGGAAACCGAGCCTATGAACAGGTCCGGCCGCACTCGCACACTGGCGGTGCTATCGAACGACCGCCTGAAAAGATTTCCCGATGTCCCCTCTGCCAAAGAAGTGACTGGCGACGAGTGGACCCAGGGCTCATGGCGCGGCTTGGTTGGCCCGGCCGATATGCCGGAAGATGTCACGAAGCGCTTGGCAGCAGCAGCAAAAAAGGTATTTAACTCTGAGTCATTTCAATCCTTTATGAAGGATCGTGGATTCGGTCCGGTATGGGCTGACGCTGCAGGGTTTGAGGCCTACATGAAAGAGCAGGACGAAAAGAATGCAGTAACGATCGACAAGCTTGGCCTGGCCAACTAAGCCGACACCACCCAGAGGGCAGCCATATGCGCAGTAATGACAAGATCACAGGGCTGGTGACAGTGACATTCGGGGTTTTGGTGATAACCAACTCCAGGGGGTTGGCCAACCTACCGCAACAGGACTACGGAGCAGGAACTTTCCCTGTAGTTATTGGCGGGCTATTAATAGCCTTTGGCGGGCTATTGACTGTGCGGGGGTTCAGCAGCGACGCGCCCCTGATGGTATGGGTCAACGAAGTCCCTATCAAGCGCTTTTACCTAACCCTGCTAGGAATTGTTTCAGCAATTGTTACGTATATATTGCTGGTTCCAACCCTTGGCTTCCCTGTCGTCTCGACTTTACTGCTGAGCCTGCTGCTATACGGCTTTTATCGTCAAAGCTGGACGCTGGCCGTGTGCACAGCAGCAGCCTCAACAGCTGTCATCTGGGCTGTTTTCGGTCGCCTTCTCCAGGTGCCGCTCGAACTGGGTATTCTGGAAAAGGTGGTCTACTGATGGATAGTTTTCTGACAGCAGCTTCACTCGTATTCACATGGAATGTGATGCTGATTATCCTGGCAGCATCAGTCTTTGGGCTATTCATGGGTGCAATCCCGGGCCTCACCGCCACTATGGCAACAGCACTTTTGGTTCCGGTCACTTTTTTTATGGAGCCTCTACCTGCAATTGCTGCGATCGTTTCAGCCACAGCGATGGCTATAGTGGCGGGAGATCTGCCGGGCGCACTGCTTCGCATGCCTGGCACACCCGCATCTGCAGTTTACACCGACGAAGCATACCTTATGGGCAAACAAGGCAAGATTGGTGTTGCACTAGGCCTCAACATCGTTTGCTCCATGATTGGCGGCATCATTGGCGTGGTATGTCTGGCTATGCTTGCTCCCCTTATCGCTGATTTTGCGATCAAATTCACAAGCGATGAGTATTTCTGGCTCGCGCTACTGGGACTTTCATGTGCCATTCTGGTTTCGGGAGGAGACCGGCTAAAAGGCGCGATATCAATGCTTGTTGGCCTGGCTATCTCTATGGTTGGCATGGACAGCGTCTCAGGACAGGCACGGTTCACGCTGGGCAACTATGAACTACTCGCAGGCATCTCTATTTTGCCAGTACTGATCGGCCTGTTTGCTATTTCGGAGCTCATCCGAAGGATGCCAGAAAGCAAGAAACCCCATCTGCAAGTACAGACTCGCGTCAAAAGACCTTTTGCAGGTATTGGATCATTACTCTGGAAATATAAGTTTGGTGTGGCACGAAGCGGAGTGCTGGGAACCCTGATAGGCGCCCTGCCCGGGGCAGGCGCAGACATCGCCTCATGGGTCAGTTACGCCATAGCACGAAAGTTTTCGCGTACGCCTGAAAAATTTGGTACCGGGCACCCTGAAGGGCTGGTATCCGCAAGTTCCGCCAACAACGCATCACTATCCGGCGCCTACATCCCTGCATTGGTTTTTGGCATTCCGGGTGACGCCATTACAGCAATCATCATTGGCGTTTTAATGACGAAAGGCATTACCCCAGGGCCTGATGTTTTTGTTAGCGAAGCTCCACTGGTTAATGCGATCCTTCTCGTTTTTATTCTTGCCAATTTACTGCTGTTACCTCTTGGCTTTTTAGCCATTAAAGGAGCACGGCACATACTCTCAATTCCATCGGGAGTGCTCTTCCCTCTGATCCTAATATTCTGCATGGTAGGTGCTTTTGCGGCCAATAATTCCATGTTCGACATCTGGATTATGCTGGCTTTCGGATTACTAGGCTTTGTAATGGCGGAAAATGACTTTCCGGTTGGCCCCTTGATACTTGCAGTGATTCTTGGGCCAATCATCGAAAGCAACTTCATGCGCTCGATAATCAAGGCCAACGGGGACTTGACTGCATTTGTTGATCGGCCCATAGCCATAACGCTAGCCGTTGCAGCCGCCCTGATCTGGGGACTGATTGCAGCCAATGGCATTGCCTCTGGCCGAACCAAAAACAGGTTATCGCTCAATCAATAAGCCCCCTTTAACGTAACGACCAGGCTTACTCCAAACCACATCAGGTTTCGTGTAAGCCGGAGATAGGCGGCCTGAACAATTGAGGTTCAGGTCATTCCCTGCGCTGGATCGAGCACAGTAAAGGGAAAACCATGGGGAGGGGGCACTTCGGGTTCTGAAAGACTGAATATTCAACCAACACAGAAAATTCTGCGCTGCTGATCTGACAAGAAAATAATGGAGGCGCGGGTCGGAATCGAACCGGCGTACACGGAGTTGCAGTCCGCTGCATAACCACTCTGCCACCGCGCCGGAAAAGATCGAAGGGATCGAATCTTTGTGCTCTCAGGTGGACATTGAGAGACTTGAAGAAATTGGAGCGGGAAACGAGATTCGAACTCGCGACCCCAACCTTGGCAAGGTTGTGCTCTACCAACTGAGCTATTCCCGCTTCAAGCTACCGGAGCAATGCCCCGACAACGGATGCGTATTCTACGGATTAGGTTTCTTTCGTCAATACTTTTTTTAAGTTTTTGTTTTGGTGGGAATTGTTGATCAAATATTGTACGCCCCACGGACCTTCAGCGAAGTCATAGCTAGCATATATCACCGTGATATAACGATATTCCTTGATGGAATTTTATGCAAAATATATATTCCTGCTTTGAGATAAGCGCTTTTTCCGACAAACACTGGGATATCTTACGATGAAAAATGTACACGATATGGTCGAAGCCGCCAAAGCCCAAATCCGCGAAATACCTCTGGAGAAGTCCGAGGACGCCATTAAACAGGCAGATCTTCTGATTGATGTCCGTGAAGCGGACGAATTTCACGCCGGTCATATCCCTGGTGCCCTGAATATTCCCAGAGGCATACTTGAGTTCAAACTGACCAACGATCCTGCCCTGGAAGACAGAGGCCTGAATATAGTGATCTACTGCAAGAACAGCGGGCGCTCTGCCCTCTCAGCCAAAGCCATGAAGGAGATGGGCTACATGCACGTACAGTCCATTGCCGGAGGAATAGAGGCATGGCAGGAGGCAAACAAGCCAGTGATTACACCTGAACTGCCAGACTTCGGCTGAAGCCCGCCCTCAAGCGGGCGGCCACCTGACTGCCTGTTTTCAACCGGCGGTACTCTGTAATTTCAGGGCAGCTAGATCCCGGGGCTCTACGCCCAGGTCCCGCCATTTTTCGGGATGGCAGGTCAGCAGCAGGATCTGATGCCGGGTGGCCGCATCAAACAGGATGCGCTTCATTGAATCCAGGCGCTCGGCATCGCTGTGTACCAGAGTGTCATCCAGGATGATCAGCGTTGGCCGGCCAGCTTCCTGCAGCAGGTCGGCGTAGGCCAGCCGGCTTATCAGGCCCATTTGTTCCCGGGCGCCAAAGCTCAGTTCTGCCATCTGGCCCAGTTCACTGCCACGACTGAATTTTCCGGGCATCAGGTTTTCATCAACCTCCAGATTGGCTTCCGGAAACAATACGCTCAGGTAGTGATCCAGATGTTTCTGCAACGGCGCCTGTAGTCGGCGGGTCAGCGCCTGTCGCTTTTCCTTGAGCAGATTCAGGAGCAGATCCAGCGCCTTCGCCCTGCGGTCGAGTTCGAGGTACCTGCGGTTGACGTGTTCCAGTTCAGCCCTTTGTTCGTTGCACTGTTCTTCCAGCCCCTCGGCACCCCAGGCTTCTAGCTTTGCCCGGATCTCACTTAATTCGAGAGCACGGTTTTGCTGGGCTTTTTCCTGGTGCTCAGCGGTGGCGCGGTATCGCTCTATGTCCTGCCTTATAAGCTCGGGGCGAGCCTCTTCTATTTTTGCCTCTCGCTCTTTCAGGGAAAGCTCGAGCTCTGCCCGTTGTTTTTCAACGGCAGCAATATCCCGGTTCAGTACTTCGATCTGTTGCTGGCGTTCAGGGCTGCTCAATTCATTCTGCACCCGTTGCCACTCGCGGTGGGCAGCTTCACAGGCGTGTCGGGCCGTCAGCAATTCGGTTTCCTGGCTCCTCGCTTTCGACTCCGCTTGCGCCAGTTGTTCTTCCGCCTGCTTCAGCTCTGATTCCACCAGGCTCAAAGGCTTCGTATCTGCACCCTTATCCTCGTCAGCCCTCTCTGTAACAGCCAAAGTTTCAAGTTCTGCAGTGCGGGCGAGCAGTTCCGATTCCAGATCGGCTCTCATGGCATCCAGCTGCTCCCGACCGCTGGGAGCCAGGGAGTTCAGAAGCTCGTCATATCGCTGGATCTGTACCTCTGCATCCTGAAGTCGCCCGTGTCTGGCCTCTGCCGCCTCAAGGGACCCGACAGCGAGAGCGGCCAGCTGCTGGGACAGGGATTGCTTCAGCCGTTGGAGCTTCCGCTGAAGGCTTGCCAGATCATCGCCGCCGGGCTGGATACCGAGATTGCCCATCCCCGGAATATCAAGAACTCCGGGCTCCAGGAGAAGTTTGTCTCCCTGCCCTTCAATCCTCTCTCCATCCAGCTCCAGGCTGTGGCCGGCATCCAGATTCCAGGTAACACGGGTGGCCGCGGTCTGAATGCGGATATTCAGATCATCCAGTTCACGCTGGTCCTGCCTGAGCTGACGTAACGCATGGGGATCAATGTGATTCTGCTGTTTCTGTTTGCGGGCTGCACTCAGGGATTCCTGAATATTCCTGGCCTTCTCCTGGCTCTGTATAAGCTTGGCCAGTTCTGCATTCAGTCTTGCGCAGTCTTTCTGTAGCTGTACCCGTTTGTCCCTGAGACGTGCCCGCTGCAAGGCTTCTTCGGCGAAGCGATACTGAGTGCGGGCACTTGCAACGGATTTCTCGAGATCAGGGCTGGCGAGTTCTTGTTGCTCAAGCTGTTTTCTGGCGCTCTCATAGCTTTTGTGGCGCTGGTCGAGCTGTTCGCTCTGACTCTGCCAGTGAGCCTGGTTCTGCTGCAGCAGGGAGAGGTTTTGCTGCAGCTGTTTCAGGGAATCTTTCCCCCGGTTTTGCTGTTCCTGCAGTGCTTCAATTTCCTGAAACCTGGCTTCCGCATGTTTCATGCTGGCCCGGGCTACTTCCCAGGGGCGCTCACGATTTGCTTGCTCGTATTCAGTGGCCAGAGTACCAAGGCGGTCTACCTGAACCTGATATTGTGTAACCCGGGCCTGCAGGTCGGAGACTTGCTGCTTTAGCGTTTCCCGCTCGTTAGCCAGGGCCAGATAGTCTCCCCGTGGTTTCCCGGTAGCTGTCAGCAGCTCCTGACGCTGTTGCTCCACGGCTTGAATAACCTCATCACCGCCGCTGCTGGCAACTTCACCTACAAGGTTGTTCAGCGCAGATTTCAGGTGTCCGCCAGCGTGCAGAACAGACTTTTCAATGTCTTGACCTGTACCCTGCTCTACCCATAACAAGCCCGGAATTCCCCAGTGCTCTTCTTTGCTCGCACCCTTTTTAGGGAATTGATAACCCAGCAGCTCGGCAAGCTTTTCCTCAGCCTCTTCACCACTGAACGACGTGCCGTCTATCAGCAGATCACAGCGGTGCCGTTTGAGGAAGCGCTTGTCCAGTTGCCAGCGCTGCCCCTTGTGCTCGAATACGATTTCAACTGTAGGTGCAGCTGAGGAATCCCCCCAGGGCGCCAGGTCTTCAGCAGATTTTGACCGGTAGCGCTCAAAAAAGGCGGCGCGGATTGCACGCACCAGGGTGCTTTTGCCGGATTCGTTGGGGCCATGTATCAGGTTGATACCGGGCTGAAGGTTATCCAGCTCAAGGCCTTGCCGGAACTGGCGAAACTGCTCAACCCGTATGCGCTGAAGTTTCACTGGGCCACCTCCGCGTCCATGGGCTTAAGCAGGCCTGCCAGAATGGCGAGAGCATCACGAGCCGCCCCGGCTGCATCGGTGTTATCCGCCGATTGCTGGCTCTCCCGTAATTCCCGAACCACGTCGCCGAGATAACCGTCGGCATGCAACGCGGCGATGTCGTCGTCCGTCGGTTCAAGCTGCAGCCCGGTGCGGTCACAGGTAACGCTGCGATAGCGGGCCTCGGCAATGGAAAGCGCATCAGTCAGCTGCTGATCGCCGGCCAAAGTAAGAGTGCCATTAAGCTTGAGGTCCAGAACGGACGCTTCAGGCAGATGCTTCAACCGGTCCAGTAACTGATCCAGATCAGAAGGCACAGATAAGGTTTCCCGCCACTGATGCCACTGATAGCGCGCGGTTTCGTACCGCGTAACCTTCGGGGTGGAACCCGCCTCTTCGATATCAACAATCAGGACGTATCCAGCGTCGTTATTCCGGAAGCGTTCTGGTTCCGGCGTACCGCTGTACCAGGTGCGTTCGTTGATTTCCCGCACGCCGTGCCAGTCGCCCAGAGCCAGGTAATCCAGCCTTGCAGATTCTGTTCTCCCGGGGGCAATGGGGTTGGTTGAATCAATATCCTCGGGCAGCACGCCTTGTACGCTGCCGTGGGCCAGCCCGACACGCAACATAGACGGAGGAGTTTCCATACCGTCGAACGGCTGTGTCAGGTCACCATAGGTATGGCGCTGCGTCAGGGGCGCGGACAGCACCGCAATGCCCTGCTCCTGCAACCGGGTAACACCGGATTCAAGCGCTAGTTGGACGTTATCCGGAACGGCACCAATCCTCTTTGCCCGGGTCCATACACTCTCTGCAAGCGCCGCATCGTGATTGCCGGGGAGCATCACCCAGGGCCCGGCGAAACCTCGGGTGGCATTGAAAACACGGCGAATGGTGCGATCGGAGACCGTCTGGGCATCAAAAACATCACCGGCCACCAGCACAGCATCACACTGATGTTTTGTCGCTAACGCGGCCAGCCGTTCGATCGCCTCGTAACGTGCCTCCACGAGTGCAGCACCATCTTCGGCATCAAACCGGCTATATGTGCGGCCCATTTGCCAGTCAGCTGTGTGTAAAAATCTTGGCACCAGTTTTCTCCTCGCTTTCAGTCTGGTGGCGGCCCACCACGCTCGTCGCACAATACAGGCTTCCGCAGCGGCCATAAAGAACTGCCAATGTGAGCATGGTACACTCAACGCAACTCAACGGGGTGCCGGGCAAATGCCGGGCTGAGACCATACCCGCGGAACCTGATCCGGATTATGCCGGCGAAGGGATTGAGCACTCACCGGCCTCGGTGGGGCCCGCGGCATGGTTAACCCCCAATGATTTTTCTGGTTTGTTGCGGAGGTTATATCACTATGCTCATCCGGGCATTTACGCTGCTCCTGCTCGCCCTGGCCTCTGTTTCTGCCAGTGCCGGGAAAGTACCAACTCTTACAATTTATACCCACCCTTCGTTTGCCGCTGAATGGGGCCCCGGGCCTGCCGTTAAAGAAGCTTTTGAGAAGACCTGCAACTGCCGGATTAACTATGTGGTTCTGGACAGCGGCGGTGACATTCTTCAGCGTTTGCGCCTTGAAGGGGAAAGCACCCAGGCAGACCTGGTGCTGGGGCTGGACACAGGCACCATGGAAACAACGAGACAGACAGGTTTACTCGCCAGCCACAAAACCGATCTGTCAGCCCTGAACCTACCCATCGACTGGCAGGACTCAGTGTTTGTGCCATACGACTGGGGCTACTTCGCTTTTGTTTATGATACCGAACAGTTACCCAACCCACCTGAGAGCCTGGAAGCTCTTATCGCAGCACCTGATGATCTGAAGATCATTATCCAGGATCCCAGAACCAGCACACCCGGGCTTGGGCTCTTGCTGTGGATGCGCCACGTTTATGGCGATCAGGCTGCGGAAAAGTGGCAGCAACTCAAAGGTAAAATCCTCACCACCACCAAAAGCTGGAGTGACGGCTATTTCTCGCTGTTCATGAACGGTGAAGCGCCGATGATTCTCTCCTACAGCACGTCTCCTGCCTACCACATGGCTGTTGATAAAACCGAGCGCTATCAGGCCGCTGAATTCAGGGAAGGTCACTATCTGCAGGTTGAAGTAGCTGCCCTGGTACAGTCATCCCAGCAAAAAGAACTGGGCCAGGAATTCCTCGACTTCATGCTCAGTGCCGGTTTCCAGCGTCATATTCCTCTCAAGAACGTGATGTACCCGGCTACGGATCTGGGTAGCGAATTGCCGGATGTGTTCGAAAAACTGATTCACCCTTCAGCACCACTCTATTTCGACCCGAAAACCGTAACAGACAACCGGCGTGAGTGGCTCAATGAGTGGCTGGATGCCATGACCCGTTAATAAATGGGCACGGAAAATTCAATGAATTACCAACCCTGCTCTCGATGGGCGGCGCTCCCCCATAGGGCACCGTTCAGCCGTCCCGGCTGGCGGCTCTGGCCAGGGCTGATCATTGCCTGCGCACTGGTATTGCTGGCAACAGCTGGCCTGGGCTCGCTCATCCTGGAAGCCTCTTTACCAGATCTGAGTGAACTCTGGCGCAACCGCTACCTGCGTACAGTGGTTACCTTTACCCTGTGGCAGGCGTTTCTATCCACGGCTATCAGCCTGCTTGTGGCTGTTCCCCTGGCCAGAATCCTGGCCAGACAACCTGTTTTCCCCGGGCGCTCTGTTTTGCTCCGTCTGATGGAGCTGAGCCTTGTGCTTCCGTCCATCGTAGCTGTCTCTGGTCTGGTCAGCGTTTATGGCCGCCAGGGGTGGTTTACAGACCTGGTCAACGACTGGCTGGGTATGTCCTGGAACCTTTACGGTATCAACGGAATTGTTCTGGCCCACGTATTTTTCAACGCGCCCCTTGCCACACGTATTCTTTTACAGGCCATTGAGAGCGCACCGGCACCGCAACGGCGGATTGCAGCCCAGCTCGGGCTTGGGCGCTGGCTGTACTGGCGGGCGGTGGAATGGCCTGCGGTCAAACCCGTCACGCCGGGCCTCGCGGCCCTGGTGTTCACTCTGTGCTTTACCAGTTTTGCCATTGTGATGACTTTAGGTGGAGGTCCTGCAGCCACAACCATTGAGGTTGCCATCTACCAGTCTTTGCGCTTCGAATTTGATGCCGGACAGGCCGCTCTTCTTGCCATGGTTCAACTGGTCATTTGTGGGCTGCTCTGGTGGCTGGCAGCCCGCCACGGGCTCACCTCATCGCTGCTCCCGGACAGACAGGTTGCCTCACACCGGAGCAAAGCAGGCAGTTCTGTGTGGGCGCGCCTGGGAGACGGAGCCATCCTCAGTGTATTTGTGCTGTTTCTGACAATGCCACTGATCGCCATTTTACTCAGGGGGTTGCCCGGGCTGGATTTAACCCCTGCGTTACTTGATGCCACCCAGAGAAGCCTGGCCATTGCTTTGCCGGCAGGACTGATGTCCGTGATTGCCGCTCTGTTGATTCTGGCTTGCGCAGGCACAGCCTCCAGGCCTGTGGTCATCCGGCTTACCAATGTCGCGGCCTGCCTGCCATTAATGATTCCACCACTGGTGTTAGGTACAGGGCTGTTTTTGCTGTTCCGGCCCAGCCTGGGGAGCTCAAACGAAGGGCTTGTAATGGTTACACTGATCAACGGGATGATGGCGCTTCCCTTTGTCCTGCAGATGCTCAGTGGGCCAATGGGTAGTCTGGATTCAGCCAGCCGGATGCAGGCCGATCAGATGGGTGTTCTGGGCTGGTATCGCTGGCGCTGGCTGCACTGGCCGCGAATGCGCAGGCCGCTTGCACTCGCCATGGCTTACGGCACAGGTTTGTCATTGGGTGATTTTGGTGTAATCGCCCTGTTCGGCAGCCCGGGCCAGCCTACCCTGCCGGTTCTGCTGTACCAGCAACTGGGCAGCTACCGGATTGATGCAGCTGCTGGGACCGGGTTATGGCTTGTACTCCTGTTGCTCTTGCTGTTCAGCCTGTTTAACCGTCTGGGTTCTCCCCTGTTCAGGGCCGGTCTGAAAAACAACACATCCCGTATTTTACCGGAGCCTGAACATGCTTGAGGTAACAAACCTGGTTTTCGCCTATCCGGACCAGGTGAATCCCTGGAACTTTAATTTCAGTGCAAGCCCCGGTACCTGCACAGCCATCCATGGGGCCAGCGGATCCGGAAAATCAACACTTATGAATCTTCTGGCAGGCTTCCTTGAGCCTCAGACAGGCGACATTCTGTGGCAGAACAAAAGCCTTCGCCACCTGCCTCCCTGGGAACGGCCGATGACCAGCGTGTTCCAGGAACACAATCTGTTTGAACACCTTAGCGTTGAAGCCAACATTGGTCTGGGCATTCACCCGGGGCTGAAACTATCGCCGGAGAATCAGCAGGCCATAGAGCGGAGCCTGCAACGCGTCGGGCTTGAACACATCGGCAAACGCTTACCCGGAGACCTCTCTGGCGGCCAGAGGCAACGTGTTGCCCTGCTGCGTGCAATCCTGCGCCCACAGCCCATAATGCTTCTGGACGAGCCGCTTACAGGCCTGGACAGCGAGGCCCGGGATCTTCTCAGGCAACTTCTGCTGGAACAAAAAGCCCGGGGAGCTGTCATCGTGCTGGCCAGCCATGATGAGGAAGACCGCCGGATACTGGCGGATAATGTCTGTAGTCTTTAAGCTGTTATGCTAATTAAATAAACCAACCCTTGGGATTCTGACACCCGTGCCTATACGTGCCAGTTCCACTGATAATGAAGACGCAACCCGAACCCTTCGCCAGCCGGGAACGCTGAAGAGCGCCGGTAGCACACTGGCTATTCAGGGTGACTGGACGCTGGCCGATTACCAGTCCCTTAAAAAAAGCATTGAAGAGCATTCCGGTAAACGGTGGCTCCCCGAAAACATTGATCTCAAAGATCTGGGTCGGGTTGACACAGCAGGAGCCTCTCTTCTGATTGCACTGGTAGGCCCGGAAGTTCTTACCTCACTGGTACAGCAGGATAGCGCTCTGCCCCGGGAGCAAAGCACTCTTCTGCGCACTGTGGCTGATGCAATACAGAACAACCCTGCCCCCGAGCCTCAAAGCCCGTCCCCTGTCGCTCAGTTCCTGACCGAAACCGGCAAAACGGTGGAAGCCATATGGCATCTGCTGTATTTGCTGGCAGGGTTTATTGGCCAGATCCTCGCAGCACTGTTTGTTATTCTGCCCAAACCCAGCCGCTGGCGGGTAACACCCTTTGTTGCTGCCATTCAGAATATCGGGCTCAATGCCCTTCCTATTGTTGCGCTCCTCACATTCCTTGTGGGTGCTGTGGTGGCATTCCTTGGCGCCACAGTGCTGAAAGAATTCGGCGCAACGATTTATACCGTTAACCTTGTAGCCTTTTCTTTTCTGCGGGAGTTCGGCGTTCTGCTCGCCGCCATTCTTCTCGCAGGCCGCACTGCCAGTGCCTTCACTGCCCAGATCGGTGCCATGAAGGTCAATGAGGAGCTGGACGCCATCCGCACAATGGGGCTGGATCCGGTTGAACTTCTGGTGATTCCGCGGGTTCTCGCGACAATGGTCAGCCTTCCCATTCTTACGTTTGTGGGTATGCTGACAGGCCTGGTTGGCGGCGGTATGGTTTGTGCGCTTTCACTGGATATTTCCCCGGCCCAGTTCATGGCAATTGTGGAGCGGGATATAGCTCTCAAACACTTCCTCGTAGGCATTTCGAAAGCGCCCGTTTTTGCCTTCCTCATTGCCGCCATCGGGTGTCTGGAAGGGTTCAAGGTAGGCGGCAGTGCTCAATCTGTTGGTGTGCATACAACATCCAGCGTGGTGCAATCGATTTTTATCGTTATTCTTCTGGATGCCGTTGCTGCACTTTTCTTTATGGAGATGGGCTGGTAAACCATGACCGGCTCAAGGGCTCAGCCAGCCAACAGGCAATCCGGTCCCGTTATCGCGGTGCGAGGGCTTTTCAATCATTTTGGAAGCCACGTGGTGCACGAGAATCTCGACCTTGATCTTTTCAGAGGCGAGATCCTGGGAGTTGTTGGTGGCTCCGGAACAGGAAAATCAGTGTTGCTGAGAAGCATTGTGGGGCTTAACAGACCTTCCGCCGGTCATATACTTGTCTTTGGAAAGGATCTGGCTGAACTGAGCACCAGAGAGCGTTCGGAAACCGAGCAGAGATTCGGCGTTCTGTTCCAGCGAGGCGCCCTTTTTACCTCTCTGAATCTCTTGCAAAACATTGCCCTGCCATTGATTGAGCATTGCGGCCTGCTTCGCTCAGACGCGGAGGAACTTGCCCGCATGAAGCTCGCACTGACCGGCCTGCCAGCAGATTCAGCGCTCCTGTACCCGTCAGAACTTTCCGGTGGTATGGTCAAGCGTGCCGCTCTGGCGAGAGCTCTGGCCATGGACCCGGAGATCCTGTTTCTGGATGAGCCTACTGCCGGCCTTGATCCGATTGGAGCTGCGGCTTTTGACAGGCTGATACTAACCCTCAGGGATGGGCTGGGCCTGACCGTTTTTCTGGTCACTCATGACCTGGACACCCTGTACACAACCTGTGACCGTGTCGCCGTTCTGTCCAGTAAAAAAGTTCTGGTCGCAGACCGCATTGAGACGGTTGCAACAACAGACGACCCGTGGATTCAGGAATACTTTCAGGGCCCCCGGGGCCGGGCTGCCAGTTACGCATTCCGGGCCCGGGAACCGGGCCGGATACGGGAGTAGGAGCTTATGGAACCAAAGGCACATCATCTGATCATCGGGCTCTTTACGCTTATTGCAGTGGCCTCAGCACTGTTATTTGCACTATGGCTGGCCAAGTCATCTGCAGATCGTGAATGGGCCTACTATGAAATCGAGTTTGATCATGCTGTAAGCGGCCTCGTTAAGGGGAACCCGGTTCTATACAGTGGCGTCGAAGTAGGTAGCGTGCTTGAACTCAATCTGGATCATAGCAACCCTGGCCATGTACGTGTGTTGGTGCGTGTGGAAGAAGACGTACCTGTAAGGAAAAACACCAGGGCCGGGATGGTGCTGGCCAATATTACCGGCAGCATGAGCGTTCAGTTCAGCGGTGGTAGCAAAGACAGCCCGATACTTAAAGGAACCCGGGATAACCCTGCAAAGATAGCGGCGGAACCTTCGGCATTTAACAGCCTCCTGACCAATGGTGAAGCACTGCTGACCAAAGCGGAAACCCTGCTCATCAGTGCCAACCAACTGCTGTCAGAGGAAAACACCGCAAACCTGACAGCGCTTCTCCGCAACGCCCGGGAAGCGAGCGACTCCCTGCTCGGCAGTCGCGACCAGCTTACAGCCATGCTTGAGCGAATCGACGATGCAGGTAAGCGAGCTGCAGAAGCGGCATCCAAAGTGTCTGCAGTCTCTGACAGCGCCAATGCCCTGCTCCAGACCGAAGGGAAATCCGTGCTCACCAACATGAATACGGCCATGGCAAGCTTTCAGGACACGGCGGCCCGTATTGATCAGTTAACCCGGGAGAATGAAGGCGCCCTTGATTCAGGTCTTCAGGGTATGGGCGAACTGGCGCCGGCTCTGAGGGAACTGCGCAATACTCTCAGGAATCTGAACCAGTTTACCCGTCGCCTGGAACAGGACCCGAGCGGCACCCTGTGGGGCGGTCCCACAATGAAGGAGGTATCTCAGTGAACAGGATAACTGCCAAGACGTTCAGCTCCCTGGGTGCCGCACTGATTCTTTCGGGAATGATGACAGGCTGTACGGTTTTTCCTTCAAAGGAAGCTCCAAGGGTAATGGATTTTCCCGTACCAGAAGGCCTGAAAATAAGTGATATTGCCCGGTCCCAGAGCCTGCGCATTGATACACCTTCGGCTTCAGAACCTTTCAATAGCAAACGGATTCTGGCCAAGCCTGAGCCCTGGGAGTTCCGTGTCTATAGCGGAGTAAGGTGGAGGGATACAACGCCAGTTATCCTCAGGGATATGCTGACGGGCGCATTCAGGGCCACCGCGGGCTTTGATGATGTGATCATGGATACGGGGCCGGGCAATGCAGATCTTACTCTGGCTACAGAGATTACGGCATTCCACACTCTCAGCCACGGTGATGGCACCCGGGCCACCATCGCCATCTATGCTCAACTGATCACTAATCGTTCAAGAACAACACTCTGCTCCAGGAGTTTCACCGTCTCTGCCCTGGCGAAAGACAACAGCATAGATTCCATTATCCAGGCATTCGGCAATGCAGGAGAAAAGCTGGCAGAGGGCGTTATTGGCTGGGCAAAGGCCTGTGAAGCCGGCCCGGCTCAGTCGTTTTCCGGAAACAGATCCGGCCAGGCTGCCTTGATGTAAAGCCCCATGGACCAGAGTGTCAGGAACGCAGCAATGTACAACAGAACCACGGAAAGCTCTGACAGCAGCTGCCCCGGAGGAAAGGCCAGAAGGCCAACGATAGAGGCCATTTGTGCTGTGGTTTTAACCTTGCCGATGTAGGAGACAGCAACGCTTGCGCGACTGCCTATCTCAGCCATCCATTCCCGCAATGCAGAGATCACAATCTCCCGGCCGATAATCACCGTAGCGGGAATGGTAAGCAGAATAGCCGAATATTCCTGAATCAGCAGCGCCAGAGCTACTGCCACCATCAGCTTGTCGGCAACCGGGTCAAGAAACGCACCAAAAGGCGTGCTCTGGTCCAGCTTACGGGCAAGATATCCGTCCAGCCAGTCGGTAGCAGCCGCAACGCCGAAAATCGCCGCACTCGCCATATAACTCCACTGCACGGGGAGATAAAACACCACCACAAAAACCGGAATCATGAGAATGCGGGAGAGTGTGAGCAGGTTGGGTAAAGTCATACGGTTATTACTCGTCGTGCAATGCTGCATATAAGTTTTCAGCCAGTGATTTGCTGATGCCCTGTACCTTGGTCATCTCATCAATGCTGGCTTTGCGTAGTTCCTGTATGCCACCGAAATACCGGATCAGCTCCCGGCGGCGTTTGGGGCCGACCCCTTCAATGCCTTCCAGAGTAGACTGACGACGTTTTTTGTCGCGCCCCTTACGGTGTCCGGTAATAGCAAAGCGATGGGACTCATCCCTTATGTGCTGGATCAGGTGCAGCGCCGGCGAATCAGCCGGCACCCGGAACACGTCACCCGTCATGGCATCAATCAACTGTTCCATGCCTGCGCGCCGGGTTACACCCTTGGCAACCCCGATCAGCGGTATATCAGAAACCCCAAGTTCATCAAACACTTCCCGCGCAATGCTCAACTGGCCCTTACCGCCGTCAATGAAGACAAGGTCCGGGCGCTTGCCCTCACCCGCAACCATGCGGCGGTAGCGACGCGTCAATACCTGGCGCATGGCGCCATAATCGTCTCCGGCAGTCACACCTTCGATGTTATACAGCCGGTAATCACTTTTCAGAGGACCATTCTCATCGAAAACGACGCAGGATGCGACGGTATTTTCACCGTGACTGTGACTGATATCGAAACATTCCATCCGTGAAGGGGTATCTGTAAGCTCCAGCATGTCACGCAGGGCCAGTAAACGGCGATAGACCGTCTCCTTGCTGGCGAGATGAGTCAGCAATGTCTGCCGGGCATTCGTCATCGCCAGCTCCAGCCAGCGGCGGCGCTCACCGCGGACATTTCCCCTTATGCGGGTTTCGCGATTCGCGGCATCGGAAAGCGCCTGAGCAAGGAGTTCCTGGCCGTCAACATCAACCGGAACCAATACATCTCTCGGAATCTCGCGCCGGGCACTACCGCCAAAATAGTATTGCCCCAGAAATGCACTGAGCAGTTCTCCCTCGGACTGTTCAAGAGAGTAACGGGGAAAGTAATCCTTGGTACCCAGAACCCTGCCCCCGCGCACGATGATAACCACAACACATACAACGCCGGCATCCTGTGCGATGGCAATAACATCGGCATCACCACCCTCCCCGTCTACCGACTGCTGCTCCTGCACATGGCGCAGATGGTTAATCTGATCACGGCAGGTGGCGGCTTTTTCAAATTCCAGCTTTTTGGCAGCCGACTCCATCTCATCCATCAGGTCACGAATGATGACGGGGTTCTTGCCTTCCAGGAACATGGTGGCGTGGCGGATATCCTGAAGGTAGTCCTCAGGCGAAATGTATCCCACGCAAGGCGCCGTGCAACGATTGATCTGATACTGCAGACAGGGGCGATTTCTATTCCTGAAATAACTTTCACTACAAGACCTTATACGGAATACCTTTTGTAAAACATTAAGGCTTTCCTTAACGGCACCCGAGCTGGGAAAGGGCCCGTACCAGGTGCCTCCCCCTTTTTTGGTACGACCACGCCGAAAGGTCAGCGAGGGATAATCGCTGTGGGAAGAAAGATAAATATAAGGATAGGACTTATCATCCCGGAGCAGGATATTGTATGGCGGCCGCAGAGACTTGATCAGGTTCTGTTCGAGCAGAAGCGCTTCCGTCTCACTTCCGGTGATGGTCACTTCAATGGAGGCGATCTTCGCAACCAGAGCTTCGGTTTTCGGAGCCAGGCCGGTTTTTCGGAAATAGCTGCTGACGCGTTTTTTCAGATTGCCGGCTTTGCCGACATACAGCACGGCGCCACCTTCATCGTACATGCGGTAGACGCCGGGCCGTTCCGTCAGTTGTTTCAGGAAGTGTTTGCTGTCGAACTCTCCGCTGCTTACAGTGGGAGCATCAGATCTTGTGGGCATCGAGTAACCCAAGTCGCACTGCCATCAGAGCCAACTCAACGTCGCTGGAGATCTCCAGCTTTTCAAAAATCCGATAACGATAGCTGTTTACAGTTTTCGGGCTGAGGCAAAGCTTGTCAGAAATATCCTGCACTTTCTGGCAGTCCACCACCATCATGGCTATCTGCATCTCCCGCTCAGAAAGACGATCAAACAAGGATAATTCACCCTCGTCATCCTTGTCTCCGCCCAACTGCTTGAGTGCCATTTTCTGGGCAATTTCCGGGCTGATGTAACGCTGTCCGGAGTGCGCCATACGGATGGCACGAACCATTTCCCGGATATCCGCACCCTTGGTAATGTAGGCGGTAGCGCCGCTCTGCATAACCCTGGCCGGATAAGGATCGTCGGCGCAGGCGGTTACCACAATCACACGGATTGTATCGTCGATTCTGAGGATACGGCGGGTAGCTTCGAGGCCACCAATGCCCGGCATCCGGATATCCATCAGCACGATATCGGGGCGGTCCTTGCGTACAAACTCTATCGCGTCTTCCCCGGATGAAGACTGACCAATAACATCAATATCGGGGTTGTCCGCGAGCATCCGGGTTATCCCGGAACGAACCAGCTCATGGTCATCTACAACCAGTACCCTGATCAAAATCCACCTCGCACACTGCTTTCGAAAACCAGCGCAATTGTACCGTTTACAGACACCCCCGGGTAGGGCAAACCAAAATACACCGGGAGGTCAGCCATTCATTCCGGCGCGCCAAGCCCAGCTGAATTTTCCACCGGATCAAACCAGACAACCAGGTCGCCGCGACTGATTGCATTCAGAACACGGCTCAGCTCGCCCATCGGGTTTTCGGTATCATTCAGCCCGTGGTAGCGGGTGCAGTACTCTTCTGCCAGGCCATTAAGCTGATCTTCCGTCAGCAACTCCCTGTCCACAATAAACTTTTCCTGACGTGGGTCGGGCTGCGCCTGATACGCGGCTTCATCGTTCATACAATCTCCTGTTGATGGGCTCCATCTTAAGGATTATGCATGCCCAGGAGAAGCCTCACCCACTTTCAAAATCCGTAGCGATTCTCTATCATCCCCCGTTTTCAGACCGTTTGGATGCTAATGAACTCGTCCGTTTTTCGCCTTACACTGCCCATCCTGTTCGGTTACCTCCCGCTCGGTATGGCTTTCGGGGTGCTGTTCACAACCCAGCTTGATTACGCATGGTGGGCCGCTCCGCTTATGGGGGTGGTTATTTATGCCGGTGCTGGCCAGATTCTGGCCGTCAGTCTTCTGGCAGTGAGCGCAGGCCTGCTGGAAGTATTCATTGCCATGTTCGTACTTAATGCCCGTCACCTGTTCTACGGCCTTTCGTTACTCGGGCAATTCCGGGGAGCCGGATGGCGCAAGCTATACCTGATTTTCGGGCTGACTGACGAGACCTACTCACTGCTTACCAGCAGACCCCGCTCCCGGGACGCTCTTCACGAACTGGATATTGATTTCCGCATCACAGCATTCAATCAGGTTTACTGGGTGATTGGCTGCACTCTGGGAGCACTTCTGGGGCGCAATGTAGCCTTCGACAGCACTGGCATCGAGTTTGCTCTCGTAGCCCTATTTATCGTACTGACCATAGAACAGCTCAAAGCTCTCGGGGAAGCCTTTCCTGTATGGGCTGGCGCTGCGGCCGCAGGGATCGCCATGATACTGCTGCCTCCGGCCCATCAGCTGATTGGCGCAATCGCTATAGTTACCTGTGTGCTTCTGCTTCAGTACCGCATCCTGCAGGCCCGATCCGTTACGGAGAGCAGCAGGCATGTCTGAAACCACCTATCTCGTTGCGTTTATCGCAGTTGCTGCAGCGGCTACCTTTGCGACCAGAATAATACCTTTTCTGTTTTTTGAGCGTCATACCGAGCACCCGCTGATCAAACATCTGGGGCGCTATTTACCAGCAGCGGTTATGGCTTTGCTGGCAACAGTCTTTTTGCAACGTTCAGGAAACTGGTCAGCGACGGTGCCCGGGCTTGATGCGGTTCTTGCAGGCGCAATTGTGGTTGTTATTCACCTGTGGCGTCGCAATGCCCTGCTATCGATTGCAGCAGGCACAGCAGCGTACATGCTGATCCGCCAGACCGGCATGCTGGAATCGTTATTCGTTAGCTGAGGCTTTGCCTCAGTGCCGTCCTTCCAGGCTGGCAACCAGTCTGGAATCGCTCAGAGCTGCCCTGCGGTGCTTCACCACGCCCTTGTACTCAGAGCTTTCAATCATCGCCACAAATGCATCGATTGACGGATACCGTACAAGCAGCACCTGATCCCAGGACTCGTCTGGCGGCGCGATAAGTGAACCGACACTACGACCAGACCAGATAACTTCGGCGCCCACGGCACTGACACACGCAGCTGCCTCGCGCATATATAATTGATAGGCTTCGCGGCCGCTTCGCTCTCCGGATTCATCGTCATAGTTTGCTATGTCGCGGAACCGTAACAGGTTAAGCATCACCACGGGATGGTCTTTCGGAGTGTCTGCGAGAACCTTTTTCAGCTGTTCCGGCGCGGGATTTACGGCGTTCATGCTGGCCCTTTTATTCTGGTGAGTTGCGCAATACTATATCTCACCCCATATGGCTTACCATAATTGATTTCATTACCTTTCGGTCAGATCTATCATATAGACCCCACTCATCTTCCAACTGGCCTCACTGAATGGACCTGATCAGCCTTTTCCAACAAACACTCGAAACTACACTCCCGGTTTTTGCCATGGTATTTATCGGGCTTGGGCTGCAACGGGTAGGCTGGATCGATGATGTGTTTGTTCACACGGCCTCAGCACTGGTTTTCAAAGCCACACTGCCAACGCTGGTTTTTCTGAGCATTGTGAAAGCTGACCTTGATACTTCGCTTAACTTCAACCTGCTGACTTTTTACTTCGTTGCGACTCTTGGCAGTTTCGCTCTGGCCTGGTTGTGGGCGCGCTGGCGCGTTGCCCGTGAAGACCGCGGCGTCTACGTGCAGGGAGCCTTCCGTGGCAATTGCGGCATTGTAGGGCTGGCACTGGCCGCAAATATGTATGGAGATTTCGGGCTCTCCGCAGGCGGTATCCTGTTGGGTGTCGTCATCCTGTCTTACAACGCACTTTCAGTTATTGTGCTTGCAGCCTACCAGCCTGGGCAATCCCCTGAGTGGCAGAGAATTGGTCGAGATATACTTCGCAACCCTCTGATACTTTCAGTTTTTGCAGCTATTCCCGTTGCATGGCTCAACCTGGAACTGCCAGACTGGGTAATGACCAGCGGCGATTACTTTGCCTCCCTTACCCTGCCGCTGGCATTGCTTTGCATAGGTGCAACGGTTTCATTCAGTGCCCTGCGCAGTGACAGTTCTACAGCACTCAGCTCGGCCCTCATGAAGATGGTATTTTTGCCTGCATTGTGTACCGGCGCAGCATGGGCAACAGGCTTTTCCGGCCCCGAACTCGGCCTGCTGTTTCTATTCTTCGCAAGCCCTACCGCCGCGGCCAGTTTTGTCATGGCCAAAGCCCTTGGCGGAAACGACCGGCTGGCAGCCAACATTATTGCGATAACAACACTGATGGCCAGCGTTACCATAACCCTGGGTGTATTTGTCCTGAGGGGTGCCGGGCTGATATAAACACACATTCACATACGAACGTCCAGCGGACGGTCAGGGGCATGTAAATTGGACAGCAAACCCTTTTCTCAGGCCTGCGAGAACAACAAACAGGCCATACTCGAAAAGCTCGTCTCAGTATTCAGTGGCTCCGGAACCATTCTGGAGATAGGAACAGGAACCGGGCAGCACGCTGTCCATTTTGCAGGCAACCTCCCTCACCTGACCTGGCAGCCAAGTGACCACCCGGACAACTACCAGTTGTGCGAGCCCTGGCTGGCAGAGGCCTGCCTGCCAAACATAAACAAGCCACTGGCTCTGGATGTTTCTGCTGAAGACTGGCAACTGCCGCCTGTCAACGGTGTATTCTCTGCCAACACTGCACACATCATGTCGTGGCCAGAAGTTGAATCCATGATCCGCAAGGTGGCTGCCAAACTGAAAAAAGGTGAGGTTTTCTGCCTGTATGGGCCATTCCGTTACAACGGCAGATTTACCAGCTCAAGCAATGAGAAGTTTGATACATATCTGAAGCAGTGCAATCCCTCTATGGGAATTCGCGATATGACAGAACTTGAAAGGGTCAGCGGTGAAAGCGGAATGTTTCTGGAGTCGGATATTGATATGCCGGCCAATAATCGCCTGCTGATCTGGACCCGTCATCGGTAAGCCACAAATGCCCTTCCCTGATTAATGCCGGAGACCGGCGCTGTGCAAGCGCCGGTCTCCGGAAGTCCAGGGAGTTTATCTGTTTTCAGCTGCTAACCGAAACCAGTCGGTATCGGCGCTGACTGACTTTCACCAGCGCCAGGGCAGGAAGTATCAGAGCGGCACTTGCCAACGATAACTGCAGGTTCGTCAAAGGCACAGGGCCACCGCCCGGAATGGCTAACAAAAGGCCACCAAGAATTAACGAAAGCCTCACAGGCCATTGAAGAACACCACCACGGGCCAGGTTACCGACACCCAGCAACCAACCCTGTATGGACCCCGCAATCAATACGACTCCTGCCAGAGCCTGCATTATGACGATGAGAACTTCATCCCAGCTACCCTGGAAAATAAGCGCCGGATTCAGCACGAACAGGAAAGGGATAAAATAGATAACACTACCCAGTTTCATCGCCTGAAAGCCGGTTTCCATCGGCCGGGCACCGGCAACGGTCGCAGCGGCAAATGCACCCAAGGCAACCGGAGGGGTAATGAAGCTGAGCATACCCCAGTACAGGATGAACAGATGAACCGCCAGAGGGTCCATGCCACCGCCGTTTATCAGGGCTGGCGCAAGCGCAACGGCCAGGAAAATATATGCGGCGGTCACTGTCATCCCTATTCCGAGAATGAAACTGGTCAGGGCTCCCATCAAAAGCAGCACCAATGTGTCGCCGCCAGCCAGGTAAATCAGATCATTGGCGATAGTGCCCGACAAACCGGTAACCGACAGAGCCCCCACAAGCAACCCGACACCCGCCAGAATAGCGATAAGCTCAGCAAACAGCTTACCGGCATCAGAGAAGAAGTCTTTTACTTCCTGAAACCCCCAACGCTGTGTTGGCAGCACCTGATTGATAATCAGCAAAAGGGCTGTGGCATAGAAAGGTGCCGTCGCTTCCTGTCGCAGAAAAAACAGCATCCAGATCAGCAAAGCAAATACAAAGATAAAGTACCAGCCTTCCTTGAGCGTATCCCGTATAGACGGCAAATCCTCTACGGGCAGCCCTTTCAGATCATGTCTGGCAGCATAGGCATCAATCTGGATAAACAACCCGAGGAAATAGAGCACTGAGGGAACAACTGCCGCCAGGGCAATAGTTCCGTAGGGAATATTCAGGAATGCAGCCATTATGAAAGCCGTCGCACCCATTACCGGCGGCATAAGCACCCCACCGGTCGATGCACACGCCTCTACCCCCGCAGCATATGACTTGCTGAAGCCAACCCGACGCATAGCCGGAATAGACATAACTCCGGTTGTCATCACATTTGTAATGACGCTTCCGCTCATTGAGCCCATCAAACCGCTTGAAAAAACCGCAACTTTGGCTGGTCCGCCCCGAACATGCCCTAACAAGGCAAATGCAAGGTTAATAAAAAATCTGCCGCCACCGGTTTTCTGCAGCGCAACACCGAATAGCAAAAATCCGATAACGAGATTCGCAAACGCCTGAAGAGGTATACCCATTATCCCTTCACGGCTCATAGAAAGGTAGATCGCCGTCTGTTCCGGCGTCGACGGGAATCCCTGGATAGGTCCCGGCACCACATCGGCAAAAATAGGATACACACTGGCTACAGCGACAATAATGGCTATGGGGAGTCCACCTGCTCGCCGGGTCGCTTCCACAACCGTGATCCACAGCAGAAAGCTCATGACGACTGCATACTGAGGGGCGTCATACTCCCACCCGCGATCGAGAATCTGTTCCGCGTTAAATACAAAAAATCCACAAATTGCTGCCGAAGCAAAAAAGAACAGAACGTCATACCACGGCACTTTGCTTCTGGTGGAATAACGGTTCATTGGCCACAGAATAAAAACCAGGGGCAGCATAAGTGCCACAACCGTATAGAAAAACTGGCTTTCGACCTGAGTCACCAGATTTATCAACTGCAGGTTAAAAAGGTAGTCGATTGTAAGTAAGGTCAGGACCAGGGTGAAAAGGCGGGGAACCCACAACCACCCCCCCACCAAATGCCGGATACCGGACACAGCTTCACTGTCCAGATCGATTTCAGGCGTTTGCGTCATAATGCAGAAACTCCAGTCAGCGATTCAGGCGAGAGGTGAGCACACCTCCCGCCCGGGATGATTAGGAAATCAGATAAAAATTGGGTTCATTCCCTCTGCTTCCAAAGCTGCAGCTCTCGCCTTCATCCATGCCGCGCGGAATTCATCTTCCGACTCAGGAGTGTCGCCGGACATAAACTCATCCCATGCACCCAGCAGGGTCTCCTGCCGAAGTACCAGCATGTCCTGGTGCTGCTGCATGGCATCAGTCCAGTGACCAATTTCCTTGTAGTACTCAACGACAGCATCGTGGAACGGAACTACCCACTGCATGTTCTGTTTGTCGAGCGCATAACCTGCGTTTCCGGGCGCCGCATCTTTGTACTTGTCATAATCTTCGGTAAAGACTTTTACCAGGCTCTTTACCAGCGTTTTGTCTGTGTCGGCATTTGCAACAACGATAGGGTACGGGTAGCTGGCGCCAACCCAGGGATCATTCTTGTCGATTCCGGCGCCCAGCGTAACCTCGTGCGGCTGGAAATAAGGTGCAACCTTTTTAAGCCGGGCCCAGCCCTCGGTGTCTTCCGGGTCCAGGGTCAACCAGCTGATACCCCGGGGACTGGCGGCAAGCTGCTGAGGCCCTCCGGCAACACTCACGGTGAAAGCGGTATCGCTCTGGCCGGCGATAACCCCTTCAAATGAACGGCCGTAACCCGGGAAGTCAACGCGCTCAACGTCATCCCAGGTCAGGTCACCGAACGCGAGCATGGCTTCGGTCCCAAGATTATTCGCATCATCGCCACGCAGATAGGATACGCGCTTGCCTTTAAGGTCATAGGGCGTTTTAGCGCCAATATCCCCGGCGACAGCAATACTGAGACCGAAGTTGGCAATTGACGTAGTGACCACCCGGATGGGCTGGGGGCCCCAACTCTTATCCGCAAACAAAAGTACGCCCTCGGCACCGTAAAAAGCTGCAATACCACAGGCACACACAGGAACACGGTCCATTTTCAGGGGCGTCATACGGGATACGTCATTCTCTCCGGGCAAAATCCTGAGAGATACGCCGTATTCGTTCTGGAGCAGATTACCAATAGATACCATCTGGCTGTACCCGGCCGAGCTGGTTCCATAAGCAGTTATGCCCAGGGTTTTGGGCAGTTCAACACCATCTGCGCCAAAGGCCATCACTGGAGTCATAGCCATAGCCAGGGCGAGCAGTCTTCTTTTGGGGCTAAACATTTTCGTCATCCTTTTGTTAGTTTTTATATGCGGCGCGATTTCCGCTGTGCGGAATGCTGTTTTATTTGTACAATCGACTCTAAATGAATATTCGACAACATGTCAATTTCAAAACACTAAATAATTTTTCTATCAAAATCATGACAAACTGCGGAACTGGCCCCTTACATATTGAAAGTGAGGCAGGCAGGAAAAAGGTAAGGTTCATTTTGCATGAGAGATCAACGTACACTAACCGGCCAGCCCTCAATCATTGAGGCTTTTCCCAGAGGAACCCCTGGCTAAAACGGCATAATTCAGATGAACCACTCTTTCAGAAAAGTAGAACCCGACGATATGGAGTGGCTTTACGAGCTGAACAAGGCGTCGTTCCTTGAGGTTGTGGTTCGCCAATTCGGAAACTGGGACGAAGCCTTCCAGCGAGAGATGTTTTTCGCCAAGTGGGCGCAACCACGGCAAGCCCGGATTATTGAAACAGAAACGGGCCGGATCGGCGTTCTGATTTCAGAGCAGTTGGATGATTGCGACTGGCTGCACGAGATCCAGATTGATCCCGGCTATCAAGGGCGAGGCTTAGGGACGATACTTCTTCAAAATCTGCTCACAAATGCCCGGTCAAGATGCGTACCACTTTGCCTTCAGGTATTACATGCAAACCAGAAGGCAAAGCGGTTGTATGAGCGGATGGGGTTTCGTGAGATCGAAAAACTGGAAAACCATTATCTGATGGAATCCAGGATGACCGACTAACCGGAACTAGGCTGACTGCGCATCATCCTTTTTCGCAATTTTGTGCTGATCTTCGGTGCTGTTGATTTTCCAGTAACTCGATATATACAGATGGCTTTTCAGCACCTGGCGCTGCTTCTTGAAATATGTCCGTAGTGCACGCATGCTGTGAAATTCACAAGCCGTCCAGACCGCCGGCTGGCCAGGTAGCCAGCAAAGCTGCTCAACACGTTGCAGCAGAGCGCTGGAGTCACCATCCGGGGTGGCATTTATAACCCAGTGAATCTCAACATTCTCCGGATGCGGCAGCGGCTGAATGTCCGCCTCTGTTAACACTTCAAGAACCGCATAGCCACGTGCATCTTCAGGCAGCTGAGCAAGATTGACTGCGATTGCTGGCAAGGCAGTCATATCCCCCACCAGAAGGTACCAGTCCGCGTCTTTGTTGATCAGTTTTTTCGGCCCCGGCCCGCCCACGAGAATCTGGTCACCGGGTTTCGCATTGCGGCCCCATGCAGATGCCGGCCCGTCAGCAGCGTGAAGCACGAAATCGACGTCTATCTCATCACTGCGCTGTCCGCTGACGGTATAGGTTCGCATCAGGGGTCGTGATTCCCCTTGCTGCGGAAAAATCAGTTTTATATAAGCGCTTTCCTGATCCTCCGGAAACGCGGCTAATTCCGAACCACCGAGGGTTACACGCAACATGTGCGGAGTGACATAAGCGGAGCGAATGACCTCCAGTGTTCTGGGTACAGGTTTCGACATCAGGAATCCCCCTTTTCTGTATCAGTAATCTGTTCCGCGCTGTCTGCCATGGTCTGACTGATGCGGAGGAAAAAGGCGAGCTCATCTCTCTCCAGCCCGGCAGTCAGCTGTTGTACAGCCCACTCCTCCACGGCATCCAGTTTAGCCATCACTTTCAGGCCTTCAGGCGTGGGGGTCAGCAACTGGCTGCGACGGTCCAGCGGGTTATCCGCCTTAACAATCAAGCTGGCTCCGATAAGGTCATTTAATGCGCGAGTGATCTGGGCCTTGTCCCGCTGCATACGCCTGGCAATGGACTGGGGAGTAGCCTGGTGTTGCCGGCAGATGCATTTCAGCACCCGGATATGAGTGACAGGTAATTCAATATGGTGCCTCTGAATACCTTCACGAAGAAGATGAGTATATGCATGCATCAGCCGGTGCACGGCTTCGCTGAGTGATTTGTCTGGCATAAGCAACCCCGATATAGTTGACAGGAGCAACCATACATAAAAATTGTTGACCCTGTCAACCAAACGCAGACTATCCTTAGATTGAGACCGGACACCTAGCGCCTGCACCCAGTTTCTGGAAGCTTCGCGGGATGCTGTAGCTATGACCCCTGCCCCTGCCAGGGTTTTGGCCGCTCTTGTCGCACACGGCATTTTGCCCGATATCCACGTCCAGGGCCCTTGACGCGAGAAACCTGCATCACTATCACCGATATTCGGCTTTGCAGGGGCACTTGCTCTGGTCTTTTCAATTACTTTTTTCAACTTGTCCATATCCGGAAAACTGAGTTCAACCTGAAGGAATATCCGGTAGTCCGGCTAATAGGGTATCAGAACACCTGAACCTGGAGACCTTGATCATTTTTTGTACAAAGACTGCTATATGGATTTCTGTTATTAAATTTGAGTAACCACTCAAATTGATATTGAACGATCACTCAAGTTCGGTTACAGTCAATTCCACTGAAACCTGCCTGAGGAAATATTTTATGACAAACTTTACTCTTCACGACAAAGAAAGCGCGCCCCAGGAAAGCCGGGCACTGCTCGAGAATTCCGAAAAGGCCATGGGCCGGATACCTGGTTTACATGCGGTTATGGCGGAAGCGCCCGGGCTGCTTGAAGGCTACCAACAGTTGCATAAGTTGTTCATGAACAGCAGTTTTGATGACGAGGAAGTTACCGTAGTCTGGCAAACCATCAATGTTGAAAACGCCTGCCACTACTGCGTCCCTGGCCACACGGGTATCGCCAAAGCAATGGGTGTTGATGACGCCATTACAGAAGCCCTGCGTAACGAGACCCCTCTCCCGACCGAGCGCCTGGAAGCTCTTCGTGACTTCACGCTCGCTATCGTACGAGGCCGGGGTAACGTTGACGACGCCGCTATAGAAGCCTTCCTGAACGCAGGGTTCACCAAGCGTCAGATTCTGGAAGTGATCCTTGGCACGGCTCAGAAGATCATGAGCAATTACACCAACCATCTCGCAAACACGCCGATAGACAGGGCGATGCAAAAGTATGAGTGGCATAAAGCTGACTAATCAGTAAAAGTTCGCAAGCCGGTTTGCCAGGGCGTCAGCCTGATGCAGCTTTCCGGCTTTGAATCAGAAAACATCCAGGAGATCAGGGTTATGTCGGACACCAAGCAGTATCAGCCACCCAAAATCTGGACTTGGGATGCAGAAAATGGCGGTGAATGGGCCAGCATTAACCGCCCCGTCGCCGGGCCTACACATGAAGCCCGGTTGCCCCGCGGAAAACATCCCCTGCAGATCTATTCAATGGGCACGCCCAATGGCCAGAAAGTCACTATCATGGCCGAAGAGCTACTTGCTGCAGGTGAAACCGGCGCAGAATACGATGCGCACCTGATCAGAATTGGCGAAGGCGATCAGTTTTCATCTGGTTTCGTCGACATTAATCCGAACTCGAAAATTCCGGCCCTGTTTGATACCGAAACCGGACGCAGGGTTTTCGAGAGTGGTGCAATCCTTCTCTATCTCGCTGAGAAGTTCGATCGCTTTCTGCCGAAAGATGCCGATGCACGCACTGAAGCACTGAACTGGCTGTTCTGGCTGCAAGGATCCGCTCCTTACCTGGGCGGTGGCTTTGGCCACTTTTATGCTTACGCACCTGAAAAGTTTGAGTACCCGATCGATCGCTTCACCATGGAAGTCAAACGCCAGCTGGACGTGCTCGACAGGGAGTTGGCTGAACACCGTTTTCTGGGGGGAGATGAATACTCCATTGCAGATATCGCCACCTGGCCCTGGTACGGAAATCTGGTTCTGGGAGAAGCCTACGACGCAGCGGAGTTCCTGCAGGTAGAGAGCTACAAAAACGTACGCCGGTGGGCAACAGAAATTCTTGAGCGGCCGGCCGTTCAGCGTGGACGCATAGTAAACCGCACCAGAGGAAAACCCTCTGAGCAGTTGCATGAACGTCACGATGCTTCGGATTTCGATCTGAAAACGCAGGATAAACTGGCGCCAGAATCTACGGGCTGATCCCCGGTCTTAAACAGCCTGCTCTCTGCGCGAAAGCCATGAGAGCAGGCAGATACCCACAGAATGTCAGTGCATATGTGAATCAGCACTACTATTGATGCGCAGTGCTTCCAGCGACTGTGCCATATCTTCTGCCAGGGCATGCACGGCTGCACTGCCTACATCACGCTGAGCAAAAGCCCGCAACCCCATTACTTCAGCCTGTAACCTGCGGCCAAGCCGGACCGGATCAAGCCCGCTATCCAGCTCTCCCATCTTTTGTGCATCGGCGAAACGTTCTACAAAACGCGCTTCCATACCAGCAAGCAAATCTTCGGCCTTGCTCCGGGCTGCATGTTCACGCTCACCTAACTCAAGCAGGCTTTTTACCAGCATGCATGCGCGACTTGGCAAATCCTGGTCGCAAAGCCCGCCAAGCCCGCGTAAATAAGCCGCAAGTCCCGCCAGCGGTGATTCGTGGGCGTGCAGAATACGCTCAAGGTTCTCCAGCCCCAGGCTGGCATAACGTTCAAGAGACTCCTGGAAAAGTCCGTCTTTGCTACCGAAGGTTGCGTAGATGCTGCCTGGTCGCATGTCGAGAGCTTTCTCCAGGTCCTTCAGTGAGGTGGCATGAAAGCCTTTCTGCCAGAACAGGTGCAGTGCCCGCTCCAGAGAATCCTGCCGATTGTGAATCATTGCTCGAGCCATGATTATTTCCAGTTTTCTGTACCGCGATACACCGCGGCAATAGAGTTTGAATGATTACTCAATTTTATATTGAGCAACCACTCAAGTCCAGCTAGAGTCGTCGAATTGAACTATCATTCCGGCATTGACCTGCGTTCCGGAAACCGCCAGAGGATGTCCTATGCCAGATAAAGCCTTCCCCTCGATAATCGTATTTGACGTTAACGAAACACTATTGGATATCACTACGCTGGAGCCCTTGTTCGATCGCATCTTCGGTGATCCGGGCGTGCTTAGAGAATGGTTCGCCCAGCTTGTGCTTTACTCTCAGGCGATGACCCTTGCCCAGCTCTATACACCCTTTGGTGAACTTGGTATTGGTGCGCTGAAAATGACGGCGAGTATCCATGGAGTGGGTATTTCAGATGAAGATGTTGCGGAGCTTAAAGAGCGAATGAGTTCAATGCCGGCACATCAGGACGTTGTGCCAGCCCTCACCCGCTTGCAGAACGCAGGGTTTCGCATGGTGACTTTGACTAATTCAGCCAGCGCCGCAACACCTACTCCACTTGAACAAGCAGGCATAAGTCATTTTTTTGAAAAGAATTTCAATGTCAGCACGGTCGGTAAATTTAAGCCAGCTCCTGAGACCTATCATCTGGTCGCTACAGAGTTATCTGTTGAGACCTCGGATCTGTGCCTTTTAGCCTGTCACCTGTGGGATACCATCGGTGCCCAGGCCGCAGGATGCCAGGGCGCGTTTCTCGCACGCCCATACAACGCTCCCTTGTCTGCGCCAAATGTACCCATCCCTGATCTGTGTGCATCAGACCTGATAACCCTTGCGGACGAGATCATTAGGCGCAGACAGGGCTCCTGACGGACAGAAATGCAAGCAGGGCGCCAGCGATACTTCAGCAGGCGCCTTCGCTATAGAGCATACGACAAGGCTTCTCGCCAAGGTAATAATAACGGGGCTTCGCCATCCGCCTCTTGCCTCCGGCTGCGACAATACGCTCAGCCACCTCAAGTTTTGACAATTTCCTGATAAAACCTCAACAAAGCCCTGACACACCCTGGGCTAAGGTACCCCCCTCACCGGCAGTTCAGCCGGGTCAGTCTCCAAAAGGAGGGGGATCATTGTGAATAGGTTCTTACCACTCGTCCTGTCACCTTTTTTATCACGGCAGGTGCAAGGATTTCTGGCCGCAGGTGGTCTTGCCACGCTGTTTCATTGGCTTGTCATGGCGGCTCTGATCGTTGCCGGGCTTGAGCCAACGCTGGCGACCGCAAGTGGAAGCATATCCGGGGCTACGCTGAACTATGGCCTGCAGCGGCGCCTGGCTTTCCAGAATGCGGGCCCGCACAGGTCTACTCTATGGCGCTATATGGGCTCCTGCTTTTTCGCCTGGCTGTGCAATCTCATTTCCTTCTTCCTGCTCAATAACCTTCTGGCACTTTCTGTTCCGCTTTCTCAGGTGGTTACCACAGGTCTTGTCGCTGCGTTGAATTACCTTGTTTATCAGAGGCTGGTTTTCCATGAACAAACCCGTTGAATTTCCCGTTATACCGTTTGATAAGCCGTTACTGTCACTGGTGGTACCGCTCTTCAACGAGCGCCCAGTGCTGCCTGTTTTCTTCGAGCGGGTTCTGCCCGTGCTTGCAAAACTGGATCTGCATTGGGAAGTAGTGTTGGTTGATGACGGAAGCGACGATGGCAGCGCCCGATACATCCGGGATGTTATCAACCGGACTCCGGGCGTCCGCCTCGTAAAACTGAGCAGGAACTTTGGCAAGGAAGCGGCAATGACGGCGGGAATGGAACACGCCAGAGGGGATGCTGTGATTGTGCTGGACGCCGATCTTCAGGATCCGCCCGAGCAGATTCCCGCTATGGTCGAGTGCTGGCAGTCTGGTGCTGAAGTTGTCCTGATGCAGCGCCGTTCGCGGGCTGGTGAAACCGCCTTCAAACGCTGGAGCGCACACTTTTTCTACCGGTTGCTGAACAGAACAAGCCGGACGAATATCCCGGTGGACACCGGTGATTTCCGGTTGATGAGCCGGAAAGCAGTTAACGCTCTGCTGGAACTGAAGGAACGCAATCGGTATATGAAAGGGTTGTTTGCCTGGGTCGGCATGCCAACCAGAATCATCCAGTATGACCGCGAACCTCGGGTGGCGGGAGAAACAAAATGGGATTACCCGGGGCTGGTTGGCCTCGCTCTTGAGGGGCTTACCTCGTTCTCCATCTCGCCACTACGCTGGGCCATACTGATCGGACTGATTGCCGCCAGTATGGGCTCGGTATTCGGGCTATGGATTGTAGTCAAGGCCATCATGCTGGGCGATGCGACCAGCGGTTACCCATCACTTGTGGCTATCATCAGTTTTCTCGGTGGTATTCAGTTAATGAGCGTGGGCATTGTGGGCGAATACGTCGGCAAGACCTACATCGAATCAAAACAACGACCGATTTACCTGACAGAAGAAGTATTTGAAGGCAGAGAGAGCGTACGACAACATATTAATCGCAAAATGACAGGGGCGCCTCATGTCAAAGCGGTTTAACCCCTGGCTGATCATACTGGCTGTAATAATGTTGAGCCGTTTCATTGGAATGGCTCTGCTTCCCTTTGCAGACACCACCGAGCCTCGCTACGCGGAGATTGCCCGCTTGATGGCGGAAACCGGAGACTGGATTACTCCATGGTTTGAGCCTGGCGTTCCTTTCTGGGGCAAACCACCCTTATCTTTCTGGGCCCAGGCAGCGGCCATCAAGCTCTTTGGTGTCTCTGAGTTTTCGCTGCGATTTCCCGCATGGCTGGCATCGCTTGCCATGGTATGGCTGGTATGGAGACTGGCGCGGCAACTCTGGAATGTTCAGGCAGCTCAGTGGAGCAGTCTGGTTTTTGCAACCATGGCCCTCACATACATCAGCGCCGGAGCCGTAATGACCGATGCCTTTCTGGCATTAGGCACCACCCTCACTCTCGTCAGTTTTTGCCTGGTAATGTCGGGAGAAGGCGGTAAATGGCGCTGGTTTTTCTTCCTGGGCATCGTAATCGGACTCCTGTCCAAGGGGCCCCTGGCTATTGTGCTGACCGGTATTCCCATCGCGCTGTGGCTACTTGTTTCATGGCGGAACATGACCAGCAATCTGCAGCGGCTTCCCTGGTTCAGGGGGGCCCTGATGACGGTTCTGCTCGTCTGTCCCTGGTACCTGCTGGCTGAATTCAAGACCCCCGGCTTTCTGGATTACTTTATCGTAGGAGAACATATCCGCCGGTTTCTAGATCCGGGTTGGGTGGGAGACCTGTATGGCAGCGCCCATGATCAACCTAAAGGCATGATATGGGTGTTCTGGTTGTGGGCATCTTTCCCGTGGGGCATCGTTGCACTGCTGAGCCTGGCACTACCCTCGTTCAGGGGCAAAAAAAACGGCACCTGGCGCAAAACCCTATCCAGTCCAGGCGTCAGCTTTTTACTACTCTGCGCGCTGGCACCCATGCTGTTTTTCACGCTCGCAGGCAACACGCTCTGGACTTATATACTCCCTTCTCTGCCATTTACAGCCATACTGATCGGCCGCTGGGTATCGGAATGGGATTCTCGTTGGCTATTCCCGGTAAGGGGCGGCATAGCGGCACTTGTTCCTGTTTTACTGACCGCCTTCGTTGGTCTGGCTGCAACAGGCTGGACACCGCTCAAAACGGAGAAAGAACTGGTAAGCTATTATGAACTTGTCAGCAAGACTGATGACAGTCCTCTGATCTATCTGGATAACCTGCCCTTCTCCGCCAGATTTTACTCAGACGGCAGTGCTATCGAAGTAACGCAGGATGAGTTGAGTCACTTGCAATCGGCCAGAGCCTATCAACGTTTATATGTGGCCGTCCCCAATACCTGGTCAGATGAAAAAGTGGCCGGTTTATCCTCATCAACTCACAAGATTATGGAAAATTACCGCTATCAATTGTTGGTCATTGATGGATTGCTTCACGATCAGCAGGCGATGTCTGGCGCCAACGGAGCTCGCTCGAATGACATCTGATAACACGTCTGTCCAACCTCCTCTCAGGCTTTTGATTGTCGAGGATCAGGTAGACCTCGCTGAAAACCTTTTCGAGTTTCTGGGTGAAGATCGTTACGCGCTGGATTTCGCAGCTGACGGGCTGACTGCATTGCATTTGCTGGCCACTCAAAGCTATGACGTTATTGTGCTCGACCTTATGCTCCCCGGCGTCAATGGCTATGACATTTGCCGCCGGATCCGCCAGGACCTGAAATGCCAGACACCTGTCATTCTGATGACCGCATTGAGCGCCCTGACCGACAAGGAGAAAGGGTTTGATTGCGGTGCAGATGACTATCTCGTGAAACCCTTCGAGCTGCGTGAACTACAGTTACGAATAGAAGCTCTGCATCGACGCCATTCACCGCAAAGACAGGTTTTGTCAGCCGGGAATATCCGGTTCGATCCGGGCACGCTGGAAGTGGAGCTGCACGGGCGAAAAGCTGTTCTGTCCGGCACGCCTGCCCGCTTGTTTGAATTGCTGGTCAGAGCCTATCCGAGTTTTCTCAGCCATGAGGCACTCAGTGATGCCGTATGGGGGGCGCGTCATGGAGAAACTGAAGGAAACAGCCTTCGGACCCATATATACACACTCCGGAAAGCCCTGCAGGCCGGAGTGGGTAGCGGCCTCGTAAAAACTATCCATGGACGTGGGTACAGTCTGGAGGTCCCTGCAGACGCACTTCCGAAAGGGAACACCGATACGCGATGAAATCATCTCTGACTACGCGCCTGACCCGGACTCTGTTCTTTCTGATCGCCGCCACAACCGCAATCTCGATGTTTACCGTTGAGGTGTTTGTTAATGACGTCGAGGACACCATTCTGAGCCTCGAACTGAAAGCAGATGCCGAGTATTTCGCAAAGCAACTCCGGGACGGGAGTTTTCAACCTGTAAAAACGGCCCAACTGGAGGCCGTTTTTCTTCCTGAAGGCGCTATGGACGCGGCGCTTCCGGAATATTTCCGGAACCTTCCCTTGCCGTTTTCCCGGGAAATCGAGATAGGTGAGACAACGCTTCTGATATATGGCGAGCAGGTCGCAGCACCAGATGGCAAGCTCTTCCTGGCTCAGGATATAACCATCATGGAAAATCGTGAATCTCTGGTTCAGCTTGCTCTGGCGGGTGTGGCTGGCTTCATGCTTCTTGTTGGTTTTTTTGTGGCCCGAACCGGAGCCGGCTACCTGGTACGCCCCTTCAGGAAACTGACCAAGGAGGTTCTTGATACAACACCCGGGGCCAGAATGCCGCAAATAACGACGGAATATCACGATCAGGAGTTTTGCGATATCGCTGCTGCGTTTAACCGGTTTTTATCTGCCCTCGAACACCATATCGAGCGGGAAAAGTCGTTTGTCAAACTGGCAAGCCATGAGCTTCGTACTCCTCTGGCTGTTATGAGTGGCGCCCTGAATGTACTCGAACAACGACAAAGCATGTCACAAGCCGATCAGAAAACCCTTGCCCGAATCCGCCGCGCCATGCAAACCATGCGCGACGATACTGATGTCCTGCTCGAACTTGCCAGAAGCGAAACACCCAAAAGCGATGCCCGGACAGTAGTACTTCAGGAAATCATACAGAACACCGTTGATGACCTGGAACAGGGGCTTCCCAATGATGTGGGACGAATTACTGTCTATGCCGACAGCCCCGGGCTGAGAGTAAAAACCCACCCGGCTCTGGTGCGTATGCTGCTCCGCAACCTGCTGCAAAATGCGCTCAGACACACCCTTTCAAAAGTGGAGGTTCGAATGACCGGCAACGGAATATCGGTGCGAGACTTCGGATCCGGGCTTCCCGATAGAATCACGGAGAACCTGAGCACTGCTGAAGCTCCCCATGCCATCACATCCCCGGCCGGAGAATTCAGTAACACCACCTTCGGACTACTGATTGTCCGGCTCGTTTGCGAGCGACTGGGCTGGGAGCTGGAGGTAGCTCAATCAGACAGTGAAGGAACTGAGTTTTTGATTCATGTTCACAATCTTGCCTGACAGGCCCGGCTCCCCGGGCCTCAGAAAACCTTCTCTGCGGCAAACTGCGCCAGGTTCAGGCCAAAGCCGGGAGTCTTCCCGTGGGTCAGGAAAAACAGGTTCCGGTAGCTCATCTTGAGCTGATAGGGCACCCGGCCCATTTTCAGGATCTCGTCCCTGCCACCGAACCAGGTGCTGGCACGCACATAGAATGCCTTGCCCTGGCCCATATCGCCGATACAGAAGACCACCGGCTGAAGGGGCTCATTAGCCTCGTCAGCATCCATCAGGCCCATATCCAGGGCTACCTGGCGGCCCACGATCTCCGCCTGCTGGTGACCTATGCCACCGATCTTGGGCATGGTGACCGCCGCGCAATCGCCAAGCGCAAAGATTTCAGAGTGCCCCGGCACCCGCATCAGCAGGTCGGTTTTGATAAATCCCATACTGTCAGCGATTGGCAGATCCCGCAGACAGGGATGTGCTACCCAGTCCGGCAGCACAATTTTCAGTTCCGCCTCGATGCTCTGACCATCGGCAAACTCGATGCCGTCCGCAGTCAGGCGTTTGATGTCCGCCATATGATTGCGATAGTGAATGCCCATCTCCCCGGTCATCTTGAGGAAGGCCTTCACGTTGTTCAGCCCGGCATCGGCCGCAATATATTCCTCCGGGGTGAATATGGTGATCTTGTCGGGGGAAGAGTTGGCCTCATGTTTCAGGTAACTGGCAAGGGCGGTACTCATTTCCAGCACTGGCCCCTCGCAGGCGGCTTTGGCATACGGGATGGAACCACCGGGATAGGGCTCCAGCCCTTCAGCACCATCGCCCTGATGAAAATGGGCCGCACCTATGGCAATGGGCCCACCCTTGTAGCCCCCTTCGAACAGATATTCCCGCAGTTTTTTCCCGTGAAACAGGTCAGAAACCGTGTGGCCATGCTCAGCAAAACCTTCAATCCGGTCATAGGCCAGATGCGCGCCCAGGGCCAGAACCAGTATGTCGTAATTCAGGGTCTGGCATTCCTCCCCTGCACGCTCAACGGGCCGGAACTGGACTGTTCTGGACTCTATGTCGATACGCTCCACCCTGGCCAGAACAAAGGAAATATCATCACTGGCCAGAACCGGGCGCAACTGCATCCGCTCCCGCAGTTCCGGGTTGCGATTTTCCATCACATCAGATGGGATATTGGGTACAAACAACAGGTAATCCCGAAGGTCCATCACCGTAATGTCCACGCTGTCACCGGCATATTGGCGGATCTTCTGGGCGGCGCCGAGGCCGGCAAAGTTGCCACCCAGCACCAGTACTTGGGGTTTTGTCTTGGTATCAGTCATAGGATGTGTCCTTCCGTTTGAGCGCTATCCTGCACTCAAGGGTCATTATTAAAATGACTGGCCAGATAGAACATTCACAGAAAAGGATTGATACCCTTGTTTTCTATCGACCTTCTACCAAGAAGATAGGCCTGGAATCAGCTTCTCAAAATCAGCAATAGTACGACCACGGGCCTGCGATACACCCATTACCAGTTAACCATGGTACCAGCCACCCCGGCCACGGCCACCACACCAAACATGCCTGCCTGCTGGGTGTTGTAGCCCAACGGCTCCTGAGTAACATGCAACGCCAGGGTTGCCCACAGGGCGTTGAAAGCCGCAAACCAGAACATGCCGGTGAATGCCGACTTGCGCAGCAGCCCATGGCTTCGAAACAGTGTCCACATGCTCGCCAGCAAGGCCCCGTAGCCCATGCGCAGTGCCGGCTCACGCCACGGCAGAGCCCTGTGCAGTGCCAGCCCGAACAGCAGCGCCAGTATGGCCGACATCCCATACACCGCACGCCATCCAAAATGCTCGCCGACAAAACCACTGAGGGTACGGGACAGCAATATGCCCAGGGTCAGCCCGGTCATCAGGGTGCCAATCACTTTCGCCTTCTGCTCCGCACTCACAAGGGTGGCGGCGAAGGGCAGCAACTGCTGGGTAATGTTTGCGCTGAGGCCAATCACCAGACTGGCCAGCCCCAGCACCACAACATTTCCGGATACCACCGCCAACAGCGAACCCAGTACCAGAAACACCGACAGCAGATCGATCAGGCGACGACGGGCAATCACATCCCCCAGGGGAGAAATCAGCAGAATGGCGAGAGCGTAACCCACCTGATTCATCCCGGGAATCCAGCCAATAGTGGCCTTATCCAGTTCAAGATCCCGCGCGATCACCGGCAGCAACGGCTGGTTGTAATACAGATTGGCCGCACTGGCAGCAACCGCGCAGGCCATCAGAAAGATCAGGCGTTTGCTCAGGCCCGGGGCCTCTTGTACTTCCACGTGTCGATTCCTGGCAGCGGAGAATGGAGCTGTGCAGTGTATGGAAGCGGCAGTTATTTTATAAATGATTTAAGTGGTACAGATTTATCCTGTTAATAGATAATTCCAGAATCCGGTTCCGCCACCTCCAGCTACACCGGTTCCGGAGCGTGGGTCAGATCGGACTGGCTTTCACACCAGTCCAGCCAGTGCCGGGCAGTCGCTCCCGGATTAGCCTGCCAATGCATTTCCAGGGAAACATACAACGGCTGCGCAAGAGGCACGAAGCAGCAGCTTTGGGTTTGCAGATTGCGCACACAACCGGGCACCAGCGCCACACTCTGGCTGCTGGCCACCTGGGTCAGCAACGCCTGCATGGTGCTCGGCTCGCTGTGCACCTGGGGTTGCATGCCTTGGCTGTGAAAGGCGCTGATCAGCAGATCAAACAGGCTGGGGGCATGGGCTCGGGCAAACAGGGTCAGCGGATAGGGCGACAGCTGGTGCAGTTCCACCTTTTTCGCCTGTGCCAGCGGATGGATATCCGAGACCGCCAGGCAAATGGGGTCATCCAGCAAATGGAGACACTGGATCAGCCCCTCATAACCGCTTTCCACCGGGCGGGAGAAGCCGATATCCAGAGTCCCTTCGCTGCCAGGGAAAAGCTGCCACAACGGGCTACCTCTGCGAAGGTCACAAAATGTTTGAAGTTCATACTTATGCCAGAAATGAATTAATTGCTTAAATCTATATCATTTAAAGTTGATAACTGAAATTTCAACCTATCCGCCCCAGCGGCAACCCTTCCCCCAACGCCTGTGCATAAACGCCTGCGAAGTGTTCCTTCAGCCAGTCCATCAGCTCCCGTACCCGTTGCAACTGGTACCGGTGGGGCGGACAAATAAGGGATAACTGGGTAGCTTCGGACCACTCGGGAAGCACTTCCACCAGGTCGCCCCGGGCAATATCGGCCTGCACGTAGGCGTCTGCCAGACGGGTGACCCCCAGCCCGGCCAGTGCGGCCTGACGCATGGCGCGCCCGCTGATGATCCGGAACCCCTTTTTGGCGTGTACCAGCTGCTGCTCACTACCCCGAACCAGTAGCCAGTGGTCCACGCTGCCGTAGATCAGTGGCAGTTCCCGCAGGTCTGCAGGCTCACGGACAGGACCCTGCCGGACCAGAAATTCCGGGCTGGCCACATAGCGGGTGGTTACCCGGTGCAGGCTACGGGCCACCAGGGTGGAATCCGCCAGTTCCCCCATCCGCACCACCAGATCGTAGGGACTGCCGGGAAGATCCACCCGGGGGCTGGAAAAATCCAGTTCCACCTCCACCCCCGGATGGGCCTGCTGGAATCGGAACACCAGGGGCGCAACCAGCTCCTCGCCAATCAGCCCGCCCACGGAGTTCATGCGGATCACCCCTTTCAGTTCCCGGGTGGACTGCATCGCCCAGTCCGCCGCAGACTCCAGTTGGCGGAAGGCCAGCTGGCTGCGCTCAAGATAGCCCTCACCGATACTGGTCAGACGCAGGCTGCGGGTGGTCCGGTGCAGCAGCTGCACCCCCAGCGCCTTTTCCAGCTCTGTCACCTGCTGGCTGAGATTGGCCTTGGACTGGCCGGAAGCCTCCGCAGCCGCGGTAAAGCTGCCATGTTCGGCCACCAGCAGAAAAGCGCGTACCCAGCGCCAGGAGATATTGTTCATAAAAACCGAACAGCCTTTTTGGAATGTGGTGATTTTTCATATTACAGACCTTGCCCAGAATACGCCCCTGATTTTGATTTCCGGGCAGCCACTGGGGCCGCCCCATTCACAGGAGAAATTTCATGGCAAAACCCCTGGTAGTTATCACCGGTGCATCCTCAGGTATCGGCGCGGCCATGGCCCGTCAGTTTTCACAGGCAGGCCACCCCCTGCTGCTTCTGGCCCGGCGCGTGGACAGAACTGAAGCCCTCAACCTGCCTGACACCCTGTGTCGTCCGGTGGATGTGACCGACGCCCAGGCCTTTGCTGAGGCGATCCGGGAAGCCGAATCCGTGTATGGCCTGGCGGACCTTCTGGTCAACAACGCCGGTGTCATGCTGCTGGGGCAGCTGGACACCCAGGATGCGGCCGAGTGGAAGCGCATGTTCGACGTGAATGTACTGGGCCTGCTGAACGGCATTCAGGCGGTACTTGCGGATATGATAGCCAGCGGCAGGGGTTCCATTCTCAACATCAGTTCCATCGCCGGCAAGAAGAGCTTCCCCAACCACGCCGCCTATGTGGGCAGCAAGTTTGCAGTCAGCTCCATCACCGAAAACCTGCGGGAGGAAGTGGCGGACAGCAGCGTGCGGGTAATGGCTATCCACCCGGGCGCCGTGGACACCGAACTGCTGGGCCACACCACCCGCCCGGACATCATCGCCGGCTACGAGGAGTGGAAAACCGCCATGGGCGGCGTACTGGCCGCTGACGACATCGCCCGCGCCGCGCTCTTCATGTACCAGCAGCCTCAGAACGTGAATATCCGCGACATCACCATTGCAGCTACCCGACAGCCGGCCTGACCCGGGGCGGGTTCACCCTGTTCTTTTCCTCTGGGCAGCAGCTCCCTGAATGTTGACCAGGCACCCATAAAGTGCCTGAACAGGGCGCACCTGACCTCCAGAGGAAACGAACATGAAATGGATCTCTCTGGCTCTACAACGACCGGAGCCTGAAAAATATGGTGGTTCCGCTTTCCAGCCTTAACCTGATGACCGGGCTGAAGATGAAGATCTTTGGCTCCCTCGGGACAGTCGCCTGTCTGGTATGGTAATTTTGATCAATCCTGTCTATCAGCCCGAGTTCTTTATGGATATCCGCCAGCTGCAGTTCCTTTGCGCCCTTGACCAGCACCGGCATTTTGGCCATGCCGCCGAAGCCTGCCATGTCACCCAGCCCACCCTGTCCATGCGACTGAAGAATCTGGAAGAGGAACTGGGAGTCACACTGATTCGGCGGCGCCAGCGCTTTGAGGGTTTTACCGAAGAAGGAGAGCGCCTGCTCAACTGGGCTCACCAGTCGGTCGCCGCCTTTGAGGGTATGAAAACCGAGGCGCAGCGTTTGCAGGGGGAACTGGTGGGCACACTGCGTATTGGCATGGTGCCCCTCAGCCACGTGGAACTTATGCCCTCCCTGCAACAGCTGCACAAGGACTCCCCCCACGTCCGGCTGCAACTGCATGCCCTGAGTTCACAACAGATTATTGCCGGCCTGGAAGCCAATCAACTGGATATCGGCCTGACCTATCTGGCCCAGGCCGATATGGCCGGTTATCGGGTCTGGCCCCTGGGAACGCCCCAGGTGGGACTGCTGTATCACCCCGATTATTTTACTCCGGAATCCACTCACACCCCTGACGGCAACCGACTAAGCTGGGAGGCACTGACCACCCTGCCCCTGGGGCTGCTGAGTGACTCCATGCGCTTCCGTCAGGGCCTGGAACACAGCGCAAAACTCAAAGGCATGGAACTGTCACCGGTACTGGAATCGGATTCCGTGGAGCACCTTCTGGAAGGCACCAGCAATGGTCTGTGCTGCACTCTGGTGCCGCTGCCGGCGCCGCGCTCGGCATCAGCCACCGGACTGCGTACAGTGGCCATGGAAGATACCCTGCCGCAATCGACACTGGCACTGGTCTGCCAGAACAGCCAGTACAGCAACAACCCCCTGGTGCAGGCGTTGATACAGCGCATGACCTGCAATAATTGATAAATGTCATCTATCAGTACATCAGTACTGGCAATTGGACGCCCCACCAGCCCCGCCGTATCCTGAAAACAGAATCTGTTCACTCCGGCCAACCCTCCCGGCCAGTGTCACACCCATACTCCGCATACAACAGACAACAAAAGACTTATGAGCAAAACAAAATCTGTTTATTCCGCTTATGAAGGTCCCGCCGGCGGCTGGGGCGCACTAAAGAGCACTGCCCGCTTCTGGATGAAAAGTGAAAACCGCATCCACAACATCAAGAGCCTGCTGAAAACCAATCAACAGGATGGTTTTGACTGCCCGGGCTGCGCCTGGGGTGATAAGCAGGACCCGGACAAATTCAAGTTCTGTGAGAACGGCGCCAAAGCGGTGAACTGGGAGGCTACCAGCAAAAAGGTGACGGCAGATTTTTTTGCGCGCTATCCGGTCGGCTGGCTGAAGCAGCAGAGCGATTACTATCTGGAGTATCAGGGACGGCTGACACAGCCCATGTGCTACAACCGGGAAACCGACCACTACGAAACCATCAGCTGGGAGGACGCCTTCGCCCTGATCGGGAATACCCTGAAAGGCCTGTCGTCCCCGGATGAACTGGAGCTGTATACCTCTGGCCGCACCAGTAACGAAGCAGCCTTTCTTTACCAGTTATTTGGCCGGGCGTTCGGTACCAACAATTTCCCCGACTGCTCCAACATGTGCCATGAAGCCAGCGGCTACGGGCTGACCAGCAGCATCGGCATTGGCAAGGGCACGGTGGTGATGGAGGATTTCAATCACGCCGATGCCATTTTTGTCTTCGGCCAGAACCCGGGCACCAACCACCCGCGCATGCTGGCCACCCTCCGTGAAGCCCGGGAAAACGGCGCCCGGGTTCTCAGCTTCAATACCCTGAAGGAACGAGGGCTGGAACGCTTCCAGGATCCGCAGGAACCCCTGGAAATGCTCACCAATGGCTCCAAAAGGATCAGCGACAGCTATTTCCGTCCGAACATCGGTGGCGACATGGCCCTGGTCCGTGGTGTGGTCAAGGTGCTGATTGAAATGGAAAAGGAGGCCAGCAAAGAGGGCCGAGCGGTTTTCGATCACCGGTTTATTGAGCAGCACACCACCGGCATGGAAGACTACCTGACTCAGGTGCAAAACACCGACTGGGAAATCATCCTGCGCCAGTCCGGTATCAGCCGGGAGGAAATAGAAAACATCGCCCGCATCTACGCCGAGTCTGACCGGGTCATATGCACCTGGGCCATGGGCCTGACCCAGCACAAGCACTCAGTGGCCACCATCCACGAGATCGTAAACCTGCTGGCCCTGCGCGGCAATATCGGCAAGCCCGGCGCCGGCGCCTGCCCGGTTCGGGGCCACAGCAATGTGCAGGGTGACCGCACCATGGGCATCAACGAAAAACCCTCCGCCGAGTTTCTGGATCAGCTGGGAGCCCATTTCGGCTTCGAGCCTCCCCGCCATCCGGGCCATGCAGTGGTGGAGGCGATCCGCGCCATGCGTGACGGCAAAGCTAAAGTCTTTATCGGCATGGGCGGCAACTTCGCCTCTGCCACCCCGGACACGGCTGCAACGGAAGACGCACTGGCCAACTGTGAACTGACCGTACAGGTCAGTACCAAGCTCAACCGTTCGCATCTGGTGGTGGGAAAAAACGCCCTGATCCTGCCCTGCCTGGGGCGCACGGACATTGATATGCAGGCCACCGGTCCTCAACGGGTAACAGTGGAAGACTCTTTCAGCATGGTGCATGCCTCAGGCGGGGTTCTTGAGCCTCTTTCAGACCAGATGAAATCCGAGCCTGCCATTATCGCTGGCATAGCTTCTGCCACGCTTGGAGTCTTCCCCCTGGCCTGGGACGCACTGATCGCGGATTACGACCGAATTCGTGATCATATCGAAGCCGTTATTCCCGGCTTTGAGAACTTCAATACCAGAATCGCCCAACCCGGCGGCTTCTATTTGGGAAACTCCGCCCGGGATCGGCATTGGAACACAGCTGGAAATCGTGCCGTGATTCATACACACCCATTGCCCGACAGTATTCTTCCGGACAAGGCGGCCTCCCAACTGAGCGAGCGTACCCTTATCATGCAGACCCTGCGCTCCCATGATCAATACAACACCAGCATCTACAGCCTGAACGATCGCTATCGTGGTATTCACGGAGAGCGCAAGGTGGTCTTTATCAACCATGCGGATATCCAGCGCCTGGGGCTGGACCCGGAACAGCCGGTCACCATCCGCTCCCTCTGGGATGATGACAGCGTCCGTGAAGTCAGCGATTTCCGCCTGATTCCCTATGAAATACCCGCCGGCAATGTCGCCGCCTACTACCCGGAAACCAACCCACTGGTTCCTCTGGACTCACTGGGAGAGTTCTGCGACACCCCCACATCCAAAAGCATTGCAGTGGAACTGCGCAATGAAGAAAACCAGCAGATGATAAAGGTGAGTAACCTCTGAGCCTTTGCCTGGTGTAGAGTAGAATCAACTGTTGCGCATGAGGCACCGGGAACATAAACCTGTCCCGGTTTGCCCAGTTGCGGTTTAATACACCAGACACTTACTCTCCCGTAGAACCCCCTGTCACTATGGACAACGCCGCAGCGCCCGAGGCCAAGGTTTCAGAAGCCGAGATAGAACAGGCCATCCGCTCAGGCGTCCGGCGCTACTTTAACGACTGCCGCGCTCGGGTCCCGGCCTTTATCGACCGCCATTTTCACTACCCCGGAGCTCTGGCGACCAACCGGATGGCGCTGGGATGGGACATGCTGCGGGCGCCCATCAATCTTCTGTGGGCGCCAGTCTACGCCCTGGCCTGCCTGGTTAAGGTTTTGGCCCCCAAACGGGACGGACTGATGTGGCTGCACCGTATCGCAAACCATATACCCGCAGGCTTTACCACCCGGGTGCAGCAGCACATATCCCACCTGATTCGCACAGAGCTGTTGAACCAGGGTGAGGAAAGCCCGTTGCTGGAACGCTATCTGATTGAAGAGCTGGAAGCCGTCTATGCCCGCCATACCGACAAACCAGTTGACCACCAGCAGTTCAGCACGCTGATAGAGCCACTTGTCGCGGATGCCCTCAGCCAATACCGGGTGACCCGGACCGCGTCTGCCGATATCACCAATAGCATTTCCTGCACAGTGCTGGGAGCCTTCGCTTTCCAGAAGTTTACCCCTGGTGGCATAGGGCTCGGAGTGGTGCTCGCTTCCATGCTCGCGAAAACCCTCGCCGCCCGCGATTTTTTCCTTGGTGAGACCATAGGCACCTTGTATTACAGCTGGTTTCCACCAGAGCCTTCGCTGGCCACCACGGCCATTGTTTTGGTCGCGGTTATGGCCTTACTGGCAGCCTTTGCTGCCATGTCTGGCATCATATCCGACCCGGTTCAGGCGGCAGCCGGCCTGCATCGCCGGCGACTGCTCAAACTACTGGATCACCTGCAGCAGGACGTAACAACCAGCACCCACAGCAGCTTCCGCCCGAAAGACCAGTTTGTGGCCAGGGTTCTGGATATGTTCGACATGATTAAATCGGGGTTGCTTTGAATGGGGTGTTATTTGGAGTAGCTCCAAGAACAGTTTGAAATCCCCGGGTTCTGCCCCAAAAACGAAAAACCCCTGATTTTATCTAGTAAAATCAGGGGTTTAATTTGGCGGAGAGAGAGGGATTCGAACCCTCGATACGCTATTAACGTATACACACTTTCCAGGCGTGCGCCTTCAGCCACTCGGCCACCTCTCCAATAAACTGTTTCAAACCAGCACTGTCGTCGCTCATTTGAGGGCGCAAACTTTAATGGTTTTAGCGGCGCTTGGCAACTCCCTTAGAAGAAAACCGAGCAATATTTCCGGTTTACACCAATAATTATCAATATGATGCCTGCTGCTGCCGTTGCAGGTAACATGACACCCCTTCCCTGTTCAGTGTTTTAATCATGCCCGGAGGCCATCAATGCTCATGAAATCGGAACAATCTGTCCTGTTGCTGATCGATATCCAGGAACGACTGATGCCCGCAATTGCCCATGGGCAGGATGTGGTCAATCAATGCGTTACCCTCGCCACAATTGCAGGGCTTCTGGACGTTCCTGTTCTCGCTACAGAGCAGTTACCGGAAAAACTCGGGCCCAACGTCGAAGCCGTTAAAGAGCTGTGCCACCATACGCTGGAGAAGCACCACTTTGACGCTTGCCCGGACGGCCTGGTTGAGAATCTTCCCGAAGGCCGGCAACATATTATTATCGCAGGCTGTGAAACCCATGTGTGCATGATGCAGACCGCTCTTAGTCTGATCGACGCGGGCTACAAGGTCTGGGTCGTTGCAGATGCTACAGGATCACG